>CAYXUS010000050.1:0-3477 GCA_964468415.1 uncultured Caldithrix sp. | reverse complement strand
CCGATAATCAAAATCCAGCCGAACCATTTGCGCACTTTACCTTTTAATCCGGAGATATCGGCATAATACATTAAAATGATGGTGGCAATCAGTGCGGCCAAAATATGCCAGTGACCGGTTAAGCTAATGCGTTCTTCACGTGCCGGCCAAACCCTGAAAATTTTATCCAATTTAATCGCCATGAAAATTCCGACACCGCTTACGGTAAAATTCATGAAAACCATCTGCCAGCCACTTCCGAATTTAAGCGGATCGTGAAAAAGAGCCTTGAACTTTTGCCAGAAGCTGGGATTCTCGATCCCTAATTCGCTGATTCGATCGTGGATGAGTTTGTGCCACGAATAAATGACGTAGAGAAGAGCGGCAAACATAACGCCGACCGCGCCGACGTAAATGATGGTGTGCGCCCAATGCAGCCAAACCACCGAAAGCGCACCGGCCGTGAGAACCACGGAACCGACAATCATGAAATACATGGCCCATTTGTGCAGAATGCCCTTAAAATCGAGCCAGCGCCCCACAATAAGGGTAATGCCAACAGCCAGGAGAGAAAGCATGATGTGTAAATGACCAATAATGGCATATTGCAATTTTGTTTTGTGCGGCAAACGAATAAGATCTTCGGCCAAAAATGTTTCCTGCCCGTTTCCCCAATAGGAACCGGTTACGGCGCCCCAGGTAGCCGAAAGAAGTGTTAGAACGGCCATGGCAAAAAATGCCACGCGTTCCAGATCGACACCCGATTTGGTGTGGGCGTAGTCGCTGTCGGGTGCCAGGTAGTATTCCTTATTCCACGGCCAGAGAGCGGCGGCTAACATGACACCGGCAAAAAAGATTAACGACTGACCAACCAGGAAAAGCCCGTGAAAAATGAAGTTGTGCCCAAAGTAGGCAAACCACAGGCCAAAAATCATGGCCGTTAAGTAGCCCACGGTGATGGTGGCGTTGATGTTTACCTGGCGGTATTTTTTCATGGGAACGATGGACGTAATCATGTACACCTCAATGGCCACAACCGCCATCGCAATGGTGTGGTACAACATGATGATGCGTCCTTCGCGTTGCCACTGGTGCAATTCCATGCCCAGCAATCTCACGGTAATGTCCCGGACACCCCATTCGACCATGGGACCGGACAAAGTCCCCCAGATAGCAGTCACCAAAGAAATCATGGCAATGGCCACGGTTATTAACCCTTTGGTGGAACTGAATAAGTAGTGAAAGCGACTCTGCTTGGAACTCATAAGAACCTCTACCTCCTCAATTGATTGTTATGTGGTTTGAATTAAATAGAGTAAATCGGTTGCGATTTCTTCCCCTTTTTGCACTAAATCGAAAGATAAACCCGAAAAACGCCACTGAGTAATCAGGATGCGAATGGCGCCGAAAATGATGAGAGCTAAACTTTCGGCTTTGGGTTCTTTTTTTATTTTTCCTTTTGCCTGAGCGTGTTCGATGATTTCGGTAATGGTTTGAATGCGTTTTTCGATGGTCTCTTGCACCTGACCGCAAATGACGGGCTCGGTCTGGAAAACCTCTTCCGGGTAAACCAGCGCCGCCATTTCCGGATGACAGGCAAAAAAGTTTAAATGTTCGCGAATTAATGCCCTGATTCTTGCAATCGGATCCTCGGAAGTCGTAATACTGGTCAGTTGCTGATGAAGAGCCCGATTAAACGTAAGGAGTAGAGCTTTGAGAATGGCTAATTTGTTTTCGAAATGGCGGTAAATGGCCTGTTCGGAAATGTTGACCCGCTTGGCCAGCTCTTTAATGGTAAGCTTAGCTAAACCGTGTTGATGAATAATTGCCAGCGCAGCTTCGATAATCTGTTTTTGACGCGTCTCCGTGTCCAAACGTTGTAATTTCATGAGCGCCAATCAATGTTAGTAGATATCAACTAACATGAAAGTAATAAGGATGACTATTAATGTCAATACCTATGGTAAAATATTCACAAACAAAACAACAAAACTGCGGCACGGCTTTTCAAATTGTGTCACGGGCGCGTTGGAAGATCAAGGGTTAAATCTACGGGCCAGCCGCGGGCAGTGCCGATCCCGAAAAAATATTTGTGTATTTGGGTTACGTTGCTAAGGCGCGTTTCTCCCGTAAACAAAAAAACGTCTCTGCCGGGAGCCAGAGACGTTTTTAGGAAAGAAACAGATTCGTGGATTAGTATTTTCCGATAAAGTCTTTTCCGGTGCCGATTAATTTATCACCGGGTTTCCAGCCGGCGGGAGCGGCCTTGCCCGGATTTTTGGCCACTGCTTGCAGGGCCTTAATCTGCCGGATCAATTCATCCACATTTCTTCCAACGGGATCGGTTAGCACCTCGACGGCCATAATTTTACCCTGCGGGTTGATGATAAAGCGTCCGCGATGGTTCAGGCCGGTTTTGGGATTCCAAACCCCATATGCTCTGGAAACGGCGCCACTGGGATCGCCACACATAGGGAATTGAACATTTTTAATAGTGGGTGAAGTCTTCTTCCACATCCAGTGGGTAAAGTGGGTGTCGGTGCTTACTGCAATGACCTCCACATTTAATTTCTTCAAGACATCGTACTTTTCCGCAACTGCGGAGAGTTCGGTCGGTCAGACAAAGGTGAAGTCGGCTGGAAAAAAGCAGAGCACACGCCATTTCCCGGCATAATCCGACAGTTTGACGGTTTTAATTTGGTTGCCCACAACAGCCGGTAATTCAAAATCGATGGCTTGCTGGCCGGGCAACGGAATGGGCTGCACGACTAAATTGTCGCTTTGCTGCGCAGCCTTTTGGGTGACTTTTACGTCAACCTTGGTGTTGCCTTTGTTGCCCGTATCCCCGCAGGCGCCCAACACTTGAGCATTCAGGGAAGACAGGAACAAAAGCGTAAAGAGAAATAAGGGCAATCGTTTTAGGTGCATAACGACCTCCTTTGGTAATGGGTTAACACGCTCCCGGATTAATTAATAAAAATTATTACATAAAATTTATGGAAAAAAAGTTAAAATGCAAGTGGGGGGAAAAGTAAGAATTACGAAGTATCCGTAGGATGCCTCGCCGTGGGCCACTTCGTGGTGGTACGGTGAGAATGAAAAAGGAAAAATGAAAAAGGAAAAAGGAGGGGGAAAAGGCCGCCGGTTGCCTGCCCGGGAGGGAATTAAAAATTACGAATTACGAATTACGAATCTGGGCCACTGATCCACACAGATTGGCACTGATTTCCCTTAACCCTTTACTCTTAACCCTTTCCCCGGTTGCCGAGTAGTCCCGGCTTGCCGGGACGTATCGAGGCACCGGCGACCTTTTCCCCTTATTCCTTTTTCATTTTTCCTTTTTCATCTCGCTTGTGCAGATCCGTGGCCGGGGAAAGGGTTAAGGGTGAAGGGTTAAGAGAAATCAGTGCCAATCTGTGTGGATCAGTGGCCGGGAAAAAGTTGAATGGTTATTTGTTGAATTGTGCCACCACGAAGTGGTAGGCATCCCTTCGGGAT
>CAYXUS010000049.1:0-10942 GCA_964468415.1 uncultured Caldithrix sp. | reverse complement strand
CCATTTGACCCAAACAAGCCTTTTTTCCCGGTCATTACCTCTATGGATTACGCATTTATTCTTGATTTTAACACCAAAGATTTTGACTTAAAAAACGGCTATTTGCATTACCAAAACTACGATGAATATAAAAAACAAAAGAATCGCATAATCAAAAAATTCAAGGTTACCTTTGGATGAAATTGAACATTTCGAGGATTTACTGAGAACTTTTGGCAAGCCGGGAATTGATGTGGATGCCCGACAGGCGTTAAAAGACATCCACAATAAGTATTTATTCCTGTTTAACGCTCTTTTTTCTCCTGAAATAAATATCCTTAAAATTTTACAACCCTTCGATGATGTTTCAGAGGGCCCTTTAACATTTGAGCTTATCTTTTTTTCTCTTATCCAATTTTCTCACCGCTTTTTATTTGATGACTATTTTGTAAATGCGGGAGAGTTCAGAAAAAGCAGTGATGATAAGGGGGGCGCCATCTATTTTGGCCCTCTTGATTCAAAAAAAGGACGCGTAAAATTTAAAGGCGAATCTCCATCCAAAATTTTTACTGCGGTTAGTGATCTTTTAAAACTTCTCACCCCATTTGATTCAGATCCTGTAAAAACCGCTGTACGTTTTTATCAGCAATTTGTGTACATTCATCCTTTTTATGATGGAAACGGAAGGATCGGTCGCCTGATTGTCTCTATTTATCTTCGATATCATGGATTTTTTATCGATTGGGAAGCTTTGGAGACAGAAGAGAATCGCAAAAAATTAATTCAAAAGCTTAACCGATGCCATACCCTGGCCAATAAACCTTGGTTTGAAAAGCGGATGCAAGAATTAACACGCTTTATTGAAAAATTTATCTCACCCATTCCGATTGAATAAAAAATGACCTTCCAGACGTTTCAAATCCTCCGGCGTGTCAATGTCGTCTAAAATACCGGCATCGTCCACGCTTAGCCGCAAAAGCATCTCACTGTGCTCCCGTAAAATATCGCGCAAAGTTGCCGTTTGAGGGGCTGCTAAAACAGACGGGAATAATGCGGCGGGCAGTACGACCGGATGCCCCCCCCTCTCCCGGAAGGTGGGAATGATGATCGCTTGCGGATTTTCCCGGTGGGCTTCAAGCAAAGTGCGATAAGTTCCGGGAGTAATGTGCGGCTGATCGATCAAACACATCAGTACCGCTTCGTTCGTTTTGCCCAATGCCTGTATTCCCCGACGGAGGGAAGAGAATTGTCCCTGCTCGTAATCGGCATTCACCACAATCTTAAATGTCCCCCGGTCGGGCAAAACGGGCAAAATTTGCCCGGCCCGGTGTCCCAACACCAAAACAATATTTTCCATCCCGGCCTGCTGCAAATTTTGCCGCATCAAACGCAAAAAAGGAATGCCGTTAAAACGTGCCAGAACTTTCGGACTGCCAAATCGCTGTGATTTTCCCCCGGCCAAAATAAGCGCAACCATTGTTAGCCGTTCCCTTCCTTAAAAGCCGTCTTCATGCTGACAGACTGTACATCCACCGCGTATTTTACGGCAATAATTTCGGCCATGATGCTCACGGCTATCTCGAACGGCGTTTGTGCTCCGAGATTTAATCCGATTGGCATGCGAATTTTTTCGATCATTTCGGGTGGAATTCCTTCGCGAGCCAAATCCCCCAAAATTTTCTTCGTTTTGGTTGCGCTGCCGATGGCGCCCAGGTAGGCCAGCTTTTGCGGGGCGCAATGTTTGAGTACCAGCGCATCGTACGCATGGGAATTGGTTACCACCACAACGTACGTGCTTTCATCCAGTTCCACCTGCTTTAGGGCCCGGGCATAGGGTGCGCAAATAATTTGATGCGCCAGAGGCAGAGCCTCTTTATTGGCAAATTCTTCCCGATGATCAACCACCACCGTCCAGAAGCCGCTCTGCGGAGCCAGCCGGGCCAGAATTTCGCCCACATGTCCGGCGCCGAAGATAACCATCCGCTCCCGGGTTCCGATCGGTTCGAAAAGCACTTCCATCGAGCCACCGCACAACATGCCTCCCTTTTCGTCCAAATCGTAGCGTTTGCGCCACAGATCTCGCCGTTTCCAGTTACGCTGCACTTCGCGAACAGCCTCGTATTCGGCACGCCCGCCGCCAATTGTCCCAAAGGTTTCGCCGCTGGCCAGCACCAGCATTTTATCCCCCAAACGTCCCGGCGATGATCCTTCTATTTGAATAACGGTAAGCACCACCCCTTTTTCATTATTTGCAATCGCCTGATGAATGCGTTCAAAAACTTTGTCCATCTCTTCCTTCCATTGCAATTTAGTATTTCTCTTTTGTACCCCGCCGGTTGTTCCTGAAACAAACTTTGCCGATATCGCGGAAAGGCAAAATAACCAATAATAAATTTCAGCACAACTTCAAAGGTGTAATCATTTAGGAAAGATGCCGCGGACGCTGCTGGTTCTCGATTGTTACCACAATACCCGCCTGGCCTTGCAGAGGACATTTGTACACGCAAATGCCGCACCCGATGCACAAATCTTTAATCACGTAGGGATATTTAACCATGCGCGTTTTACCGGTGGCCGGATCGGTGTAAGGACGTATTTCAAATTGAATGGCCTTCTCCGGTGTGGGACAGTGTTCTTCGCAGACCAAGCACTCCTCATTCCGCGCATAGGGAATGCACAAATCTTTAACAAAATGAGCCAGCCCAATAGGCGTTTTTTGTTTTTGGGCCAGGCTCAACGGCAAAATTGCCTCGGTGGGACAAACCTGCGTGCACAAATTGCATTCATATTCGCAATAGCCCAAACGCATGTCTGCCACGGGCAGCCACAAATCATCGAGGGTATTTTGAATGCCCGAAGGCTGCAGACAGGCGCCATTGGAAGCACACACCCGCACACATTCCATGCAGCGAATGCAGCGATCACGAAAATCTTCTTCCGGCAAAGAGCCCGGCGGACGAATTTGGGTATTAATGGCCTGCTTGTTTTTTGCTCCGATACCCAAAAGTCCCAGCGCGGCCACACTTGCCGCTCCGGTTTGCAGGAACCGACGGCGCGAATAATCCACCCCGGAATGATAGGGCTTCCATGTCCATTCGTAGGAAATGGATTTGAATTTTTCGGGGCAGGTAGAAGCACAACTAAAGCACTGAATGCATTCCACCTTGTTGGTGTGCCAAATATCGTCTGCGGGAATGGCTCCCATTTTGCACTCGGTGTGACAAATACCGCAGGCCGGGCACGATGAATGAACCACGCGTCCGAATAGCCGAAATTGAGAAAGAAAGCCCAGCAGTGCCCCGGCCGGACACAAATAGCGGCACCAGAATCTGCGGCTCAGCTTTTCGGCTGCCAGAATCAATCCCACAAAAAGAAAAATCCACAGCACTTGTTGGTAATGCGCTTGATTTTCCGGCATGAAAACGATTTTGTAGTAATCGTACAACCAATAGGCCGGGCCCTCAATCAATGGAATGTTACTCAGTGTAAGCAAAGCGGTTTCGGTAAATAGCGTAAACACGGGATAAAAGAGGATGGCCAAAGCCCGGTTAAAAATGGAAAGCGGATCGAAATACCCCCAAAGATGCACCGAGAACAGGGCCAGAAGAAGCAAACCGACCAAAAGGGCAAATTTGAATGCGCGTAGCTTTTCGAATTTACCGGTCTTGCGATTATCGGGAGGTTTAATAATTTTATCGGTAATGTCCAGCAAGGTCCCCAGCGGGCACATCCAGCCGCAAAAAAAACGTCCGAACAGCGGGGTAAGCAGTAAAATCAAAAAAGCCGGCCAGAGAATCAAATGCAAATGCCCGTCTTTAATAAAAAGAAAGACCGGAGCCAACGGGCTGAAACGCAATCCTATTTCCGTAACGATTCCGTGATCGTAGGGATAGCGGGTGATCAAAAAAAGAAAAACAAACAACAGAAAAAATACAATTTGACTGATGCGTCGCGCTGTTCGCACAAAAGACTCCCCGTGTTTTGGCACTTACCGGACAGAAGACTTACAGGATAATTTTTCGCACGTTCAAGTGTTCCGGCGTGTATTTGGCCAACCCCTTCTGGTAGGCACGCCGAATGTGCTCCACTTCATCTAACTTCAGGCCAAACAATTCCAGGGCCAGGTAGTCGGCCGTCACGGTGCAATCACTCATAATCAAAGTTTTGGTCAATTGAACATCCGCCGGGTTGCCCCCTGCCGGGCCATTGGCCGTCAAAATGCGGTAGGCATCAATAATGGTCAGGGCAGGCAAAATTTTACGATCGATATCCGTCAATTTTTCGGCAAAATGATTGTGAATTGCGCCGCGGTTGCCTCCCATTACTCCCATCAAATTTTTAAGCCCCAGCGTAACGCGGGAAATTCCATGATGTTTGGCAATGGGCACGTTAATAACCTTGTCCGCTTTCAGGTATTCATCATAGATGGGCCACTCTTTAATTTCCACACCATCGATGGGAATCGTTTTAAACTTGTTGCGCCGAATGTGCTCCACGCGTGCCCCGGCCTGTTTGGCCATTTGTTGGATTTTACTGTTGCGGTAACAGCGTCTGGCATTGTTACAGGTACGGTCAAACACCTTAACTTCTTTGGCTCCGGCCTGTTTGCAGGCTTTTACAATGGCCGCCACCAAATCGGGATTGGTATCGGCCGCCAATTGCGGAGGACGATCCCAGCCGATATTGGGTTTCACCACGACCACATCTCCCTTTTGCACAAAACGTTCCAAACCGCCGTAAGCCTTTAAAGCCGCTTCCAACAACTCCGCCGGTTCACCACCCTGTACCCATACCGCATGCGGAAACGGATTGGCCCGGGCTGATTTTTGCCAATTAAGCAGCGGAAACATGCCCAAAGCGGCAGTCCCCACTGAAAAACGTTTCAAAAATTGACGACGTCTCATGGCACATCCTTTCATTGGCGTTGCAATCCGGCCCGTCGGACGACAGGCCGGCCTCACCCCTGATCGATTTAATATCAATATAATTGCAGGGCGGGCCCCATGCAACAACGGCGGACGGTTTTTCGGCTTTTGGGAGAGAGCTTAAAAAAATGCTTAGTGCAACACCCGGCGAATCACAACCAAATGCTTGCGATAAAATGAATTTTGCAGCGATTCAATAATCACCCCGTGGGTTTGAGAAGCATGAACGAATTCCCCGTTCCCCAGATAAACACCCACGTGCTCTATGCCCTCGTCTTTCTTAAAGCGAAAGAAAAGCAAATCGCCGGGTTTCAAATAAGGAGGATGAACGGCATATCCCAAACGTCGTTGGGCCGCCGCCGAGCGGGGAAGCGAGACATGAAAGACCTCTTTGTACAACTGCACGGCCAATCCCGAGCAATCGATACCGCGGCGATCATTTCCCCCGTAGCGATAGGGAATACCCAGCCAGCGCTCGGCAGCCTGCCGCAGTGCATTTTCTTTGGTGGAAGGATTCACAGAAACAGGAGAAGAAACAGAAGGCGGTTTGGATGTGAAACGCGTGGTGGTGGCGCAGGCAGAAACAATGATGGCTATGACCCATCCCAGCAGAATCCCACGGAATGCTCTATGCATGATTTTTTCCTTACGACAGCAAAAAGGCATTCCAATGCCAATAAGTGAATGCCCATTACCATTGACGATTTTCGATCAATTGCGTAAGCTCTCGGAGCAACGCATTGTATTGATTTTGGGGCAATACATTTAAGGCTTGCATGGCCTGATCAAAATATTTCTGATACATCGCCTGCACTTCATCGGCCACACCGGTTTTTAACAATTGTTCCTTAAACGCCTCTAATGAAAGTGCGGGCAATGTTCCACCCGTTTTTTCTTTGAGACGAATTGTTAAAACGGTTTGTTTGTGCTGTTGCCAATCGCTTCCAACTTTTTTGCCCAGAGTTTCCTCGTCGGCCATTACGTCCAGCCAGTCGTCCTGAATTTGAAAAGCCAAGCCCAAAGACAGACCAAATTGCCGGAATGCTTCGATTTCGTTTTCACGGGCCTGGGCAGCCAGCGCTCCCAACTCACAAGACAGCTCAATTAAAACGGCCGTTTTGCGACGAATCATATCCATGTAACGCTCAAAAGAGACATTTTCATCTTGCTCGAACATTTTATCCAGCCCCTGCCCCTCGCAAATCACCAGCATAATTTCATTAAAGCGCTGGGCCATGCGCAACACGTCTCCCCGTGGCGATTGCAGCAATTTTTTGAAAGCCAGCCCCATTAGCCCGTCACCGGCTAAAATCGCCGTTCCCACATCCCATTTTTTGTGTACCGTCGGTTGCCCACGCCGGGTGTCGTCATTATCCATAATATCGTCATGAACCAAAGTAAAATTGTGCATGAGTTCAACGGCAGCGGCAGCAGGCAGGGCATCTTCCAGCGAGGCATTGCACGTCATGGCCGAAAGCAGAGTAAGCAGGGGACGAATGCGTTTCCCGGGTAAGGCAAGTACGTAATGGATGGGTTCATAAAAAAGGGGAATGTCTTCCCCTTCCCCAATATCTTCTAACTCGTGCTGCAAACGGTCCAAAAAAGGGCGTAGTTTCCCGAAGAATATTTTTTGCTGTTCAGACATTAATATTCAAACCGGTTTTTAATAATATCGTAAATTTCTTCGCGGGTCTGGGCCTGCAACAGGGCATCGCGGAGTTCTTTGTTCTTTAAATTCCGGGAAATAACCGCCAGTGTCTGAATATGCGGCCCGGAGGTGTCTCTCGGAGAAAGCACCAGAAAAATCAAATAAGCCGGTTTACCATCCAGAGATTCGAAGTCCACACCATCGCGTTTAATGCCAAAGGCAATCACCAGCTTGCCCACCCCATCGGTTTTGGCGTGAGGAATGGCCAGACCGTTTTCCAATCCGGTGCTCAAATATCCCTCACGTGCCAGAACATCTTGCAGGGCCACATCACGATCTAAAAGCTGATTATTTTCATGAAGCAGGTCTAACAATTCTTCAATGACCTGAAATTTGGTTTCTCCTTTTAAATTCGGCTCAATTTGCTCTTTCGGCAGATATTCGTATAATTTCATTGTCCCTCCAATTCAACAGTATGTGTGGAATATATCTAATTATTAAAATCGAGTCAAACCTTTGAAATGTTCGTTTTTAAGCCGAAATGGTGATATGGCGCCTATGCTCGCCGCAGCGAGCGGGTGATGCGGAGAAACGTTCTGCACAGGTGGCGCCCACACGGTAAACCGACCCGGAAAATCGCGTTCCGATTCCCCATTTGTAATTTTACCCGTATTCGGTCAAAATAGCGCTCTGAAAAGTTGTTTTGAAGCAAATAAAAATTTTTATTTCAGCATTTTCCTTATTAGTTTTAAGTTTCCGTTTTAATTTTGAAAAATATGAGGAAGATACTATGTTGAGCATGTACGAAATCATTCGCAAGAAGCGAGACGGACACGTTTTAAGTGATGAAGAAATACGTTTTTTTATTAACGGATACGTCAAAAATGAAATCCCCGATTATCAGGTAGCCGCTTTGCTCATGGCCATGTTTATTCGCGGATTAAACGAGCAGGAGTCCAATGCTTACACCGAGGCCATGCTGCATTCCGGTGAGATCATCGATCTTAACGAAATACCGGGAATTAAAGTCGACAAACACAGCACGGGCGGCGTGGGCGACAAAGTTTCCATCGTTTTAGCCCCGATCGTCGCTGCCGCCGGCGTTCCCGTTCCCATGATCTCTGGCCGTGGTTTGGGCCACACCGGAGGCACTCTGGACAAACTGGAAAGCATTCCCGGCTTTCGTGTTTACCTTAATACCGACGAATTCAAGGCCCTGCTTAAAAAAGTCGGCGTGGGACTTATCGGTCAAACCGAAAAAATTGTTCCTGCCGACAAAAAGATTTACGCATTGCGGGATGTAACGGCCACGGTAGAATCTATCCCGTTGATTTGCGGCAGCATTATGAGTAAAAAGATTGCCGAAGGCATCGACGCCCTTGTGCTGGATATTAAAACCGGTAACGGGGCATTCATGAAAGAATACGACCAGGCCCGTGAGCTGGCCAAACAGCTTATCCAGATTGGCGAACGATTTGGCAAACGCACCATCGCCTACATGACCAACATGGACCAACCTTTGGGCGAAGCCGTGGGCAACTGGCTGGAAATCAAAGAATGCCTGGACATGATGCAGGGTAAAAGTCCGGACGATTTGCTGGAGGTGACCTTGACTTTGGCCGGAGCAATGATCTACCTTGGCGGGCGCGCCGATTCTGTGGAAGACGGCATGGGACTGGCCAAACAAATTCTGGACAGCGGTGCCGCACTGGAAAAATTCATGGAAATTGTGGTCGCCCAAAACGGTGACCCGCATTATTTGTTCCACCCCGAACAATATCCCACATGCAAACACACGGTAGAAATTAAAGCCCGGCAAGATGGCTACCTGGCCATGGTCGATGCGTACAAGGTTGGCCTGACCGCGGTATTATTGGGTGCCGGCCGCGCCAAAGCAGAAGACAAAATTGATCCCAGTGCGGGCATCATGGTTCACAAAAAAGCGCCGCAGCAGGTACGTAAAGGCGAAACCATTATGACCTTTTACACCGATCGCGGCGAAATACTGGAAGAGGCGGAAAAACGCCTGCACGAGGCCATTACCTACAGTGAAACCGCTCCGCCAGCTCCCAAAATGATTCTTGAATATCTGGACAAGGAGACTTTAAAGCTTTAACCGATGGGTCGCATTACACGTAAACAAAAACAGCGCATCCGTTATTATTTAAAGGCCAAGGCGGCGCTGGAAGATAAAAAGAATATTATTCACAGCGGGGACGTGCCCAAATACATTGCCCGGCACGTCCCGTTTATTCGAAGATTAGCCAAAAATCTCGACCAATTAATCATTATTGCCTCGTTTGTGGAACCACCGCTCAAAACGGGACTGATCGACCGCTTTCTGGTTTTGGCCGAATTGGAAGAACTCAATCCCATCATTTGCCTGAACAAAGTCGATTTGCTTGAACGCCCTCAGGAGGCGGAAGAAATCGCCGACATTTACCGGGCGTTGGACTACCCGGTCATTCTTACTTCGACGAAAAACGGTCAGGGGATCGAAGCCTTGCGCCAGGCCATTCAGGGGCACGATTCGGCTTTTGCGGGGCATTCGGGAGTTGGGAAAAGCAGTTTGCTCAACGCACTGGCGCCCGATTTGCAACTTTCGGTAAACACGGTAAGTCAATCCACAAAAAAAGGACGGCACACGACTTCCAAAATCCGCATTTACCAATTGGACGAGCAAACGCGGGTGGTGGACATGCCCGGAATTAAATTATTGGATTTCATTGACATCCATTACGATGAGGCGCGTCTCTTTTTTCGGGAATTCCAGCGTTACGCCCCGGATTGCAAATACCGCGACTGCCAGCACATTACCGAAGACCATTGTGCGGTTAAAGAGGCGCTGGAAAGGGGTGAAATTCATCCTCTGCGCTATCAGTCCTACCTTAATCTGGTCGAATCCCTTAAAAACTTTGCCTGAGTTTAAATCTCTTCTCCGAACAGTCCCTTGTGAATTTTGAAATATTTTTCCACACGCAGCCGATGTACTTCTTCTTCCTGCGACAAATTTTCCAGCAATTCCACCACTTCCGGATCGCGGGCCAGCTCTGCGGCCATCCGGTAGCGCTTTTGCGCGGTAAATTCCCGCTTCATGGCCATGTCCACAAGCTGCTCGATTGTCAGGTCGGCCGGAAGCTCCAACGCATCGGAGCCGTGGGAGGTGCTAACCAATTCCAGTACCTGCGGATTTTCGATCACCGCATCCAGATCGTACATTCCGGTTTCCAGAATATTGTACAGCATATTGGCATGCTGTTTTTCTTCTTCGGCTAATTGCCGGAAAAACTTCTTTGTTTCTTCATCCTGCGCAATGTCAACACCAAAGCGGTACAGCTTTTCGGAATTGTTTTCCTGCGTAATGGCCGTTTTTAAGAGGTCTTTCAATGTATTCATTTACTTTCCTTATCTCGTTTCACACACTTAATGAATTATTTCTCTTGGAATTTACGCTACTTTTGTTTTTCAAACAATATTACCCGGGTAAAACTTGTAACGTCGCCTGTCTTTTTCACGATCTCCTTTGCTTTCCGTGCGTAAATATCCTAACTTTGCAAAGCGCGTAAAACCTAACAAGATAGGACGGGCATGAAACTTTTGATTGGGGTAACTTCTTCCATTGCCGCATATCGCATTCCTAATTTGGTTTCGCAATTAACCAAAAAAAATTACGAAGTTAAATCGATTGTTACCGAAAAGGCCAGGGCTTTTGTGGCTCCGCAGGCCCTGGCGGTAATGAGCCAGAATCCCTGTTACACCGACGCCGACGAATGGGGCAACACCCAGGCCGTGCTGCACATTGAATTGGCACGCTGGTGTGATGCATTGCTTATCGCTCCCTTAACGGCAAATACTCTGGCCAAAATTGCCAACGGAATTTGCGACAACCTGCTGACCTCGACCGTGCGTGCTCTCGGAGAAAAACCACTTATTCTGGCTCCGGCCATGAATACGCGCATGTGGGAAAATCCCCTGACGCAATACCAGTTGGAACAGGCCGGCAAATTTTACAACATTACCGTAATTCAACCGGTTAGCAAACGTTTGGCCGATGGCGACATTGGCATGGGTGGCCTGGCCGAAGATCAAACCATTATGGAAGTTTTGCACCACTTTGAGCAATAAAGTCCCCGGCCTTTGTTGACCCGGGATAGAAAATTTGTTGGGCGCTTATATAAACATTCATCTTCAAAAGATTGGACATCTTTATGGACATTCAAAAATACCAACAACACTGTTTCAAAAATTATAAGAAAGATATTGGTTACCCCCAAGACTATACTTATTTATTTGGAAATCCACTTAATGTTTTAGTACCGATAGAAACGGCACTCAATAAATTTATGATTGTAGGCGCCTATCCATCGGCAAAATTTTTTACCATTAATGG
>CAYXUS010000048.1:0-5111 GCA_964468415.1 uncultured Caldithrix sp. | reverse complement strand
TAACCATTTTGAGAATTGACGCGGTTCATTTACCCATACTTGTCTTAAATCAATCTTCTTAAGTTTACCTAATTGCATTGTAGTTTACACCTTGTTATTTTTTTGTTTAAGCACACAACAATTTATTATGCCAATTTTTGCCACCACAAAGTGGCCCCTGCGAGGACGGTATCCCTTCGGGATAATTTGTCATTTTAAATTCGTAATTCTCCATTGCGTTCTCCGTGCCTCCTTTGAGTGCTCTGCGGTAGAAAAGGGTTAACCGCAAAGAACCCCACGGTGTAGTGAATAGTTAAAAGTGAACAGCTAACAATTTATTATGCCAATTCGTAATTTTTAATTTTTAATTCGTAATTAAATCTGCAACCAGTTCCCAATTCCAAGAATTTTCGCTGGCTCAAATTTTTCACTTCCGTTCACTCAATTTAAACGGAAACACCGCGTAAAATTCCGCCGCCTTGTGCAAATCTTCCAGTGGCAATTCTTCCCGATCCGAATGGGACAATTCCTCCTTGCCCGGAGCAAAACCAAACGACGGAATGCCCAGACGTCCCGCCGTTGCCACACCGTTGGTGGAAAAACTCCACACACCGATTTCGGCCTTCCCGTTCAAAACCGTTTTCGATGTTTCAACCGCAGCCCGAATAAGCGGATGATCCGTGTCCAGGATCCAGGTGGGGAAGTAAGCCTCTTGTTCAAATTCCGTTCCCTTCCAGCTTTTGCCGCGGTAACGGGGAATTTCAATATCGGCCTCAATGTTCAATTTTTGAGCGATTTCCCGCAACTCGTTGAGTACGGTTTCCTTGTTCTCGTTCACCGTCATGCGGCGATCGATGTGAATACGGCAAAAATCGGGCAC
The DNA here is from genome assembly GCA_964468415.1 of uncultured Caldithrix sp. Classification (GTDB taxonomy): domain Bacteria; phylum Calditrichota; class Calditrichia; order Calditrichales; family Calditrichaceae; genus Caldithrix. Next base: position 4,252 of record CAYXUS010000048.1, on the reverse strand, counting down.
CGAACAAAGCGACGGTCCCTTACTGGAAATATCGCTTACGGTAATCGAGCCTTTTCCCAGTGGTTCCACCGCAGGCAGGTTCCGATCTAATTGTTCGATTTGATCCACGATTTTGGCCATTTTGTAAATGGCGTTAATGCCGTGCTGGTTGTGAGCGCCGTGCGCCGATTTGCCGTGCGTGGCAATTTCCACTTCCATGCGTCCCCGCTGACCGCGATAAATTTTCATATCCGTCGGCTCGCCCAAAAGAACGAAATCGGGACGAATGCCGTCCTTTTCAATCAAATGCAAAAGCGGGTAACCGTCGCATTCTTCTTCCATTACCGAACCGACCACGTAAAGCGTAAACGGCAACGGTTTGTCTTTGTAAAGTTCTTTAATCGCCCGCCCGGCAATCAGGTAACCGGCCATGGAAGGTTTCTCGTCCACCGAACCACGGCCGTACAAAACACCGTCCACAATTTTCCCCTCAAAAGGCGGGTACGTCCAGTTTTCGTTTTCGGTCACCTGCACCGTATCGATGTGGGCATCGAACATAATTTTGATCGGCCCGTTGCCGATGCGTCCCACAATACTTCCCAGGCTGTCCGTAAACACCTCGTCAAAGCCGAATTCCCGCATTTTTTGCTGAATGAATTCCACGATTTCTTTTTCCTCGCCGCTGTAACTGCGAATTTGGACCATGCGTTGAATAATGCCATCTAATTCGTCATCATATTTGCGAACGATTTGTCGTAATTCTGTCCACATGAAATGCCTCCTTTTCAATTCGCGCATTCGGTTAACTGATTTTGTACCATTCCACAAAAATTTATGGAAAGATACGGTAGAGTAATTTAATAAAAATATCCAAAGAATGGAACGAATTTTAGCGGAAAAAAGAAAATATTCGATATTTGATGCCGATTGGGGTAATAAATAATTCCTTCCGGAAGGGAAACCCAAAAACAAAAAATGGCGCGTCAATCGAATTTTTTTTATTTTGGCACCTACGATTTTGAAAAAATGGGAGTGTATGCGCATGCAAAATTTAAGCTGGGCCGATCTTTCCGTAATTATTGGTTTTTTTGTGATTATTTTTGGAATCGCTGCCTATTACACACGGCGTGCCGGAGAAAGCACGGGTAATTTTTTCCTTTCCGGACGTAATTTGCCCTGGTACATTGCCGGCACCGCAATGGTGGCCACCACTTTTGCCGCCGATACTCCCCTGGCTGTAACCGAACTGGTGGCAAAGAATGGGATTGCCGGGAATTGGCTGTGGTGGAACCTGGCCATCGGGGCCATGCTAACCGTCTTCTTCTTTGCCCGTTTGTGGCGCCGTGCGGGAATTATGACCGACGTAGAATTTGTCGAATTGCGATACACGGGAAAAGCCGCAGCGGCGTTACGGGGTTTTCGCGCGCTCTATCTGGGGCTGTTCATGAACGCCATTGTAATGGGCTGGGTAAACAAGGCCATGCAAAAGATTTTTTCTGTGGTTATTCCAGAATTTAATGCTTTTTTATTGGTGGTGATTTCTGCTTCCATTATTGCGGTGTACGCTTCGGCTTCCGGTTTGCTGGGCACGGCACGCACCGATAGCTTTCAATTTGTGTTTGCTATGGTCGGGTGCATCGTTTTGGCGGTAATCGTTGTGCAATTGCCGCAGGTGGGTGGCATGGTGCAGCTAAAGGCGAAGTTGGCGCCGCAAATATTGGATTTCTTCCCCAAAATAGGAAATGTTAGCGCAAAGGGGATTACCGGTGGGGCTCTGGCACTTTCGTTGGGGGCGTTTTTAGCCTACATCGGTGTGCAGTGGTGGAGTGCCTGGTACCCCGGGGCCGATCCGGGCGGCGGCGGATACATTGCGCAACGCATGATGTCGGCTAAAGACGAAAAACACAGTCTGTTTGCCACCTTGTGGTTTACCATTGCTCATTACACGGTTCGCCCCTGGCCCTGGATTATTGTGGCCCTGGCTGCGTTGGTTATTTTACCTCGTTCACAAAATCCAGAAGTAATCAAGCAGGAAAACCCGGCGCTTTTTGCCTATGTGGAAAAGGCCTTTCACGACAAAGCCCTCCTGCATTCTGATGATCCGGTGTATCATTCTCCCGAATTTAAGGCCATGTACGAACGTTACGAGAACACCGTCGATCCGGGAGTGATGTACCCGAAACTAATGTTACGTTATTTGCCGTCCGGCTTATTGGGATTATTAATCGCCGTCTTTTTAGCGGCTTACATGTCCACGATTGCTTCACAGCTTAACTGGGGCACATCTTATCTAATAAACGATTTTTATCGTCGATTTGTTAAGACGAGCGCTTCGGAGCAACATTACGTTTTAGCCTCCCGTCTGGGAATTATTTTGATGACCGTTTTTTCTTTGCTGGTGACCAAATACTTCCTGACCACCATTTCCGGCGCCTGGGAGTTTATTATCAATGCCAGTGCAGGAATGGGGGCGGTGCTCATTTTACGCTGGTATTGGTGGCGTATTAATGCCTGGTCGGAAATTTCGGCCATGATTGCTCCGCTGCTCATATATCCTTTCTCCAAATATGTGCTTGGCTTGCATTCACCCATTACTTTGTATCCCACGGTTTTAGGAACAACCATCGTATGGCTAATTGTAACTTACCTTACCGAACCGGTACCGTTGGAACATCTCAAGAAGTTTTACAGAAAAACCCATCCCGGCGGTTGGGGCTGGAAACACATTGAGCGCCTGATGCCCGATGTAAAAGGCGATCGGGGCTTTGGCCACATGTTTTTAAACTGGTTGCTTGGGGTGGTGCTGGTGTACGCCTTTTTGTTTGGTTTGGGCGATATCCTCTTTGCCGAATATGTGCGTGGTATGTTTATTTTACTCGTGGGAATCGGCGCCGGCTGGTTGATTTACTGGAATTTGCAAAAACGTGGCTTCGAAAGCGTAGCAGAATAGAGAGCAACAATAGGATTCCGATGAACTCTCGCGAGCGCGTGCAAAGGGCCATCCGTTTTGGATCGCCTGACCGACTTCCGATTTCACACAGGGTGCTTCCCGCGGCACGTTTGAAATACGGTGCCGTACTCGAAGAAATTTTACAACAATTCCCCGATGATTTTGGCTGGGAATTTTTACCTCCCTTTGATCCGAAACGTCTCTCCCCATCGTTTTCCAGAGGAAAATACGTCGACCCTTTCGGAACGGTCTGGCAAATAGAAACCGAAGGCCTAAGCGGAATACCCGTGCAATTTCCCTTGAACGATTGGCAGAATTACGCCACATTTTCCTGGCCGGAAATCGCACCAATTGTGCAGGAGTTACACGAATGTGCAGCCTTTTTACCAAGGCAAGGTGAAAAATTTTACGCTCGCGGCGGACCCGTACCGTTCTGGGAACGATTGCTTGCTTTGCGGGGTATGGAAAATCTTTTGCTGGATGTGGCATCGGGTAGTAAAGAATTTTTACGATTACGGGATGAATTGCTGGAATTCACTTTGCGACTTCTGGACGCGTTCTTGCAAAAATCCTACGATGGAATCGTTTTTACGGACGATTGGGGAAGTGAACAGTCGATGATGATTGATCCGTTTCTCTGGCGACGGTATTTCAAACCCGTGTACCGTCGGCTCTTTGAAAGAATTAAACAAGCCGGTCTGGATGTGCACTTCCATTCCGACGGAAATATTGCTCCGATCATTCCCGATTTACTGGAGTTGGGCGTGGATGTTTTGAACTGTCAGGTTTCGTTAATGGATGTGGAATGGCTGGGGAAAAATTTTGCCGGGAAGGTGTGTTTCCAACCGCTGCCGGATCATAAAAGGATTTTGCCCTTTGCTTCTCCCCAAGAAGTAAAGCGCCATATTCATTATTTGTTTCGCCTTCTGGGAAAGGAACAGGGCGGGCTAATTGCCTGTACTGAAATTGGGCCGCATCTTCCGTTAGAAAATATCCGAGCCTTGTACGAGGCCTTCCGGGAATTTACGCATTAGCATTAAAATGACGAATTGTGACGCGACTCTTCGGGCTGCTTTGTTAGAATGCAGAGCGAAATCAATTAAAAATTTTGGCCACCTATCAACACAGAACAAGATGAAAAATGAAAAAGGAAAAATGAAAAAAGGAAAAAGGTCGCCGGTTGCCGGGTAGTCCCGGCTTGCCGGGGCGTATCGAGGCACCGGCGGGAATGGGCAACCCGCCAAACGCCATCCTGTGGGGACGGTTGAATGCCAACATAGACAACCATTGATTAACACCGCGGCTTTAGCCCGGTGATTGGAA
>CAYXUS010000047.1:0-16087 GCA_964468415.1 uncultured Caldithrix sp. | reverse complement strand
TGGATGGCTTTAAAACCCGTGCAATGCAAGGGCACCACGTAATCGGGATTGAGCAATTCCAGATTCTCGACAATCAGATTGATGCGCTCTTCGCTGGCGCCGCTCAGATGCATGCCCCCAACCACGGCGTACACGTGGTTGTTCTGTGTGATGCGCATGGCGTGTTTTAAGGAATTGATCGGCCCGGCGTGACCGCAGCCCAAAAGCACCACCACGCCTTTAACGGTATTCAGGGCCAGAAACTGTTCGTCGTGAATTTCATCGTGAATGTAACTTTCCAGAACGCGTTGCTGATAGGCTTCGTCGATAAATTCGTAAGGCGTAAGCCTGGGAATTTCACCGGAAATCCACACATCGGGTAAAATTTGGTGCGGATGGGTGTAAAAGTGGAACTGCGCTCCTTCTTTGATCAATGCGTTTTTCTCCCAGGGCACGCCGATTTCCAATCGTCCCGCCGGGTACACGCGGTATTTTTTGTGCACCAGCGCCGGGTGGCAAACAACGTCGGTTTTTTCGCGCATGTTTACCAGCGCGGGCAAACCGCCGGTGTGATCGTAGTGTCCGTGGCTAAGCACCACCGTTTTTACCGATTGCAAATCGATGCCCAAATTGCGGGCGTTTTCAATAAACGCATCGGTTTGGCCCGTGTCAAACAACACATTGCCGGAAGGCGTCTCCACAAAAATCGACAGGCCTTGCTCGGCAATCAGTTTGCGATTGGCCACCCGGTTTTCACACAAAATGGTCAATCGAAAAAATTCCAACATGACGCTCCCTCCTTTGTTGATCGAACGGTTCAATCGTTCTCCGGCATGTTCCGGCCGGAAGCAAGGGAGCAAATTCCGTTTTACTCTTTACGGTTCTTTCCGGGCGTTTTTTTGTCCGTCCGGGATTCGGGCAGCCGGTTTTTACTGCGCAGCAAATAGTAAAATCCCAAAATTACCAACGGAATACTTAAAATTTGTCCCATATCCAGAGGAAGATGGGCCTCGAACGGCTCCTGATATTCCTTGAGAAATTCCACGAAAAAACGAAATCCGAATGTGAGCACCAAAAACCATCCGAACAACTGTCCGCGCGGCGTTTTTGCTCCCTGCTTTTTGTATTTGAAAAACAAAAAGACAAAGATCAGCAAATAGGCCAGAGCCTCGTAAATTTGCGTGGGATGGCGGGGAATCTGATCTACCCGGTCGAAAATAACCGCCCAGGGAACGTGCGTGGGCCGACCGATGATTTCGGAATTAAAAAAGTTGCCCAGACGAATAAAGCTACCGCCCAAGGCCACGACAATTACAATGCGATCTACCAACCACAAAAATGGCTGATCCGGCCGTTTGCGTGTGTACAAGTAGAGCGCAAGCAAAATGCCGATGGCCGCTCCGTGGCTGGCCAGGCCGCCTTCCCACACCTTTAAAATGCGCACAGGATGGCTAAAATAATACACCGGATCGTAAAAAATGCAATGCCCTAACCGGGCCCCGATAATAGTCCCCAAAAGCATGTACACCAATAACGAATCCAGGTCTTCCAGCGGTTTGTGTTCGCGTTTGTAAATCCAGTTAAAAATGTAAATGCCGATCAAAAATGCCAGCATCCACAACAAACTGTAGTAGCGAATATGGATGAATCCGTAGTGAAAAAGTTCGGGATTTACATTCCAGTGGAACATGATGCACCTCTCTGCTTTCTGCCGATCGTCGCCTCTTCATCGTTTTAAAATAAATTTCGCGCCAAAGGTTTCAACTTAAAATAATATGCATTACGATTCAACGTTTTGCACTGCAATTCTGCGGATCATTTTGCCGGGCGGCCCGCAGAATACCGCAGGTGGGGTTGTTAACGTCCCATTTCTTTGAGCAGCTTTTGCGCTTTGGCGTAATCTTTGAGCAAAAAGAGCAAATAGCGAATGTCCACACCGATGGAACGGCTGTATGCGTGGTTCCAGGCAAAGTCGTTAATGGTTGCTTCAAAGGTTCGGTCAAAATTCAATCCCACCAGCTCGCCTTTGGCATTCAACACCGGGCTGCCGGAATTTCCACCGGTGGTATCGGTGCTGTAAAGGATGTCGATGGGCAATGTGCCGGTGGTGCGACTGATGTACGGCCCGAACTGCTCTTTTCGCAACAAGGTAAGCAAAGCGTCCGGTGCGTTAAAAGGCGCCTGACCGGTATTCTTTTCCAGAATGCCCCGCGGAGTAGTAATCGGATGATCGTACACCGCATCGCGCGGGGAGTAGCCTTCGATGAAACCGAAAGTCATGCGATAGGTACCGTTGGCATCGGGAATGAAATCTTTTTTCAAAAATTCTTTTTTGATTTTCAGCCATTGGGCGCGCAAACGGCGCAAGGCTCCGCTGCGTCGCTGGTTGCGTTCTTTCAGCGCGGCGTAGACCGGTTTGAGCGCAAGCATCAATTGTACGGCCGGATCCTGCGATGTTTGCAGTTCCTGCGGTGTTTGCGTTAAAAGATGCATCAGGGTTTCTTTGTCAGTAATTCGGGTGCGCGCGTACAACGTGTCGATGATTTGCTTTGTTTTTTCTTCGTCTTCGTTTAGGGCGAAGCGGCGCACCACCTCGGGAATTTGCAGCGAGTCGGGCAGGGCTTTCATCATGTGCAGCAAATCGAGCAAAAGCATTTTGTCGGCCTGTGTGTCAAAGTTTTTCAGCCGCATGGCCGCGTACATTTTGGTACGCTCGAAGTTACGATCCATGAAGGCAGTTTCTCGTTCCAGATCGGGTTTTTGCCGTTCTTCAGCCGCCTTGACCACCGTCCAGGCTAATCCCAGCGCATCCACGCTGCGTGCCAGGTAGCCCAAAAGCCAATCGCGCCGTGCTGTCTTTTTGTAGCGCGTAAAGATCGAATCGATTTGCGGCAAAACGCGGCCGTAACGCTTTTGCCGTTGCGCATCCCGAGCGATGTAGTGCAGAATCGTTTGTTCCTGCGCCCGTTTTTGATCGATTAAATGCAAACGGCGGATGCCCTGCAACTTGCCCCGGTAATTCTTTTCCGTATTGGCCAGCCCCTTAATGCGGGATTTGAATTTCAGGGCTCGTGCGGGATGGTTGGCACCCAATTTGTGCAGAAGATCGATTTGTCGGTTGTACCATTGCACTACAAAAGGCATGTGGGTCGTGTACTCAAAATCGAGAAAGGCCGAAGTGCGGTGGCGATAGGTACGGCCCGGGTAGCCCAAAATGAAAACGCGATCACCTTTTTCCGCGCCCTGCCGGGCAATCTGCAAAAATTTTTTGGGATGGAAGGGCACATTGTCCTTGCTGTATTCCGCGGGCGAACCGTCCGGCGCCACGTAGGCGCGCATCAGAGAAAAATCGCCTGTATGGCGCGGCCATTCCCAATTGTCAACTTCGCCACCGTAATTACCCACCGAACTGGGCGGTGCGTACACCAGGCGTACGTCCTTTAAGTAAACGTACAAAAACAAGTAGTAGGTTTCGCCGGGGAACATTTCCGCGACTTCGGCACGCAAACCGGGATGCTGCGCTTCGGCCTGTTTGACCAGTTCTTTCATTTTTTTCTCGATGGCCTTTTCGCGCTGCAGGGGATCGTCCACCCCCCGAACGGCTTGCAAAACCTGCGACGAAACATCCCGCACCTGTTGCGTGATGCGCACGGTGTAGCCTTTGGCCGGAAATTCCTGCGAGCGTTCGTAGGCTACGAATCCTTCGGCCAGAAAATCGTGTTCGGGAGTGCTGGCATCCTGAATGGCGCGGTAGGCGCAATGGTGGTTGGTTAAAATCAGTCCGTCAGGCGAGATAAAAGAGCCGGTGCAGCCGCCAAGTTTGACGATGGCATCGGAAAGGCTGACGTGATTCTCGGAAAAAATGTCTTCGGCTGAAATTGCGAATCCCAACTGCTTCAAAGGCAATTTGTCAATTTCGGTGATGGGATACATGCCTTCTTCGGCATTAACATGCGCTAAAATCAATGGGAAAAGCATAAAAAGAATCAGACGCTGAAAAAAATTGTTCATAACACACCTTCTGATTTTTGTAGAATAAATCTCAATTAAAATAATGGAGATTCTGAATTTATTCAACAAAAAAATCTAACGGATTTGCGCTATAAGCCCGGGAAGCAATCTTTTATTTTCATTTTTTCGATTCCCCCCGGCCATTTAGTAGTAAAGAAGTTTTATCAAAATACAATTATTCTAATATCCTTTTTATTCATTACGAATATAATAAATGCAAAGGCAGCTATGGAGGATACATAATGACAAAACTGAAATTCTATGTACAAATATTATTTTTGGGAGTATTTTTATTCACGTTTTATTTACCCAAAAATTTAATGGCTGTTGGCGAAGCTTCAACGAAATTTTTTGTGTATGTTCCGCCAAACAATAGCATCTGGGCATTTCGCGATGTATGTCTGATAGTAACTGCCATTACGGACGACACACAGGTAACACTTACAGATGACGATCGCGACGGAGACAGCGATGACAGTTGGTCCGGAGTTCTAAATAAAGGACAATCTTATGTTTGCTATATCCGCGATGGCTTAATAGACGACGATTCCCGCGGGAAAGCCGACGGCGACTATTTTCTCATTTCGGCAGATCACCCCGTATTGGTGTCCCAATCCACAAATTCCGATTGGCAACACGATTGGGTGCCTTCGGACAACAAGAAAATGTTGGGAAATACGTTTTATATTTATGCCCCGCCAACCACCTATTCCCGGCGAGATATCAATATTTTTGCTTATGAAGACAACACAAACGTTACAATTAAAGACATATCTGTGGTGGGGCGACAAACCACCGGCACCACACTCATTGATATTGAGGCAGGAGAACAGGTCGCACAATTTAATTTAAATGTGGGAGACGATATCATTTACAAATATGGCTACGGACGAAACTTATTATATCCGGGAAGGACATACATGATACAGTCTACAAAGCCGATCACCGTACAATATGGGGCATTGTGGGGGAACGAACGCGATGGAGGCGGCTTTGTCCCGGGCTCTAACGGATATTCTTCCGGATCATTGTTTTATTTTACGGTACCCTTCCAACTTGAACACGAACAGGAGATTCGTATTGTCTCCTTCAACGATGACAACCATGTCTATCTGGATTATTTCGACAATGGATCATGGATTAATCTGGATTCGTGGACTCTAAACAGTTATGAAAAAGCAGAGTGGCTATCCAAAAATAGCATAGATGTGCGCAGTGTTTTTCGCGTACGCTGCGATGCAGACAAAAAAGTTTCGGTATTCGAAGCAAACTGGTTAGAAACCGGTGCCTCCGGCACAAGCGATGTTGCCAGTTTTATTTCTTCGGAAGATGGCACTACGGCCGGGAAAAAATTTATTTGTTACATGGCCCCTCCGGGATACGAAAACAACAACCGCGATCCGTTGACCGGTGATTTTTATGGAGGGAAATTTACCCACCTGATGTTCTTTGCCAATATGGATGGCACCGAAATTAACGTTAAGGATTTAAATACCCTTGGGCGGGTCATTAACCGCCACTATCTGTTAAATAAAGAAGAATATGTCGATTGCCGGCTCTCGGAGTCTGAATACAACTCTATTTATAACGGTGACGGCAATCCTGATTCCGGCCCGGAACGTCCCTATTTGGTTGTTGAAAGCAACAACCCTATTTCTGTATTTGACAACAATTGGAATGATAACTGGATGACCTACGTCGGAAGTGTTCTGATACCTGTAATTGAAAGTTCTACCGAAAGCAGGGATGAAGTCGTTAGTACCCAGAGTTTTACAATTACAAATGCAGTCAAAAATACAGGCACGGAAGCGTTGGAAAACGCTAAAATCGAGGTGCTTTTGCCCGATGGTATGAACTATGTAAATTCAAATCTCATTAATTTAATAACTTATGATTCTCTCGGGCCCGGCGTACATTCGATAAACACAAATCATACAGAAAAAGTTGTATGGGACAATCTAACAATTAATGTGAATGACAGCCTGCGTGTGGTGGTGGATGCTCAATTGGATTCGGTTTACGCCAATGGAGACCCTATTGGTGATGGCCAATTATTCACCGTTACCTGTAATACAAGCGGCACTTCCGGTGGCGAATATATTGAGACACAGTCCAGTAACGCCATTTATGCTTCCACCAGCTCGGGAGGCGTAGTGAATGATACCAGTGTTGTGGCATTTGAAGATTTAAAGAATCTATCCTGGAATGACTGGGACTATAATGATTTTGTGGCAAGAATAATTTCGAAACTCTATTTAACAAAAGACGGGAATGTCTATAAAATCGTTTTGCGATATGAACCGTTGGCGCGCGGTGCTACTATGGATCATTCCTTCTATCAAAAAATTCAATTCAACGGCAGTGCAATTGGACAGCTTTCGGTGTACGATTCCACCGGCCAATTAATCAACACAAAAATCAATCTATCGTTTACGGATGACAGTGATTATCCTATTTTTGAAAGCACAAAGGCTGCACTTCCTCCGGTAGGTTCTTTTAATACTACCAATACTATGGAAACCCAGACAGAAGTTGTTCACGGTTGGACTGCGATATTTACACTTGAATTGAACAATCCCAGCCTGAATTCTTACAGTGAATTCCAACGTCCGCCTTTTGATCCCTATCTTATCACAGAACGCGGGGCGCAAATACACATTTCTTCTTTAACGGGAACGCCCATCGGAAACACACAAAATCTGGACAATGTCTCACGCGATGTGGCCCTTTACGGTTATCCACTTGATTTGGGAATTTTAGTCAATAAAAATTGGAAATGGCCTAAAGAAAGAATTGACCACGCGATTTGGAAAGCATATCCCAATTTTGTTTCGTACATCAAATCCGGGAAAAAAAGCAATACAGATTGGTTCCTTAGTTATGCTTCCGAGCACATCTGGCATTCAGGTGCTTCGATAAATGTAAACCAAACTTCCGAATACTCTGCTGAAACACCTCATCAAAAATTGCAAAAGGCTCTTAAATTAGCCGCGGAATTTCCTGTTAAGTTCTCCGAAAAAATTTATTCATCTCCGCTCCTATACAATATTGACGGTACGCCCGGCGATGAAATTATTGCAGCCGGCATGGATGGTGTTTTGCATGTTATTGACGCTTCAGGCAAGGATATTGACGGATGGCCAGTTTCGCTTGGCGCTACTTTAAGATCATCGCCTGCTCTAGGAAATCTGGATGATGAACCGGATTTTGAAATTGTTGTGGCCACTGAAGATGGAAAAGTTCATGCCCTAAAAAAAGATGGTACGGAGCTTCCGGGATTTCCAATAGCCACGGAACGTCCGATCAAAGCATCTCCGGTTATCACGGACATCGATAACGATAATGCCAATGAAATTATCGTAAATGGCGGCGACAGCAAAATTTACATCTGGGACCAGAACGGTAAACTTAAAAGTGGTTGGCCGGTTGAAATTCAAGGTAATGAAGATGTTTTTGGCCAGATATTACTCACTTCTTCGACAGGTGTAGCCGATTTAAACGGGGACGGTTTTAAAGAGATTTTTTGTGCCACGACAGCGCAAAAGTTCTATTTATTTGATCATTCAGGCACGCCATATTCCAATTATCCTGTTGAACTGGATGATTGGGTTTACGCCTCTCCGGCGGTTGGCCAATTTGATAACGACCCCACATTTGAAATCGTCATTATTTCCGGAAAAGGAACCATTTACGTTTTTAATGAAGATGGCACAACCGTCGATGGCTTCCCACTTTCTTTAAATGAAAAAGTGAGTTCAAGTCCGGTTGTTTACGATTTGGACCATGACGGCTATTCCGAAATTATTGTCGGAACGCTGGAGGGCCGAATGTACGTAATTGATCGTTTAGGCAAAATTTGGGACAACTGGCCTCAGGAGACATTTTCTTCCATTCTTTGCAGCCCTATTTTAGCTGATATCGACGGAGACGGACAACCTGAAATTATTACAGGCAATAATTCCGGCCGGATATTTGCCTGGCACTTAAATGGAAATTCAGATCCGGAATTTGATCGGTGGTTTGGTTCAACAAACGGCTGGATATTCGCCACCCCGGCAGTCGGGGATGTGGATGATGACGGAAAGATTGACCTTGTCGTGGGATCGTTCGATAAAGAACTGTATCTTTTTGATCTCCCCTCGACCTTTTCACAAGAAAATGCACCCTGGCCGATGTTTCGGGGCAATGTATCACGTACCGGTCTGGTCGCGCAGTCCTCTTTGAATTTACCGCAAGCTACAAATTTTCGTCTTTTAAGCTTCTTTAATTATCCGAATCCTGTTGAAGATACGGATGAGACGACGTTTCAAATCGATTATTCCCTTCCCCCGGAAAAAATTCGTTTACGAATCTTTGATGTCGGTGGGGCCCTGGTACGTGAATTTAATGAAGCGGACTTTGCACCAGTTAGTTTAACCCGTAGCCGCTGTTCATGGGATTTAATGAACGGAAGCGGCAAAAAGGTAAGCAATGGAGTCTATATCTGCCGTGTGGAAATCAGTCGAGATGGAAAAACGTTTCGTAAAATTCATAAATTAGCTTTGATTCGTTAAAACGGAGGCTTTCTATGAAAATAAAAATCTGGATATTCTTTGTTTCCGCAATGTATTTGCTTCCCCTGTTAACCTATGCCCAGGTTGCAGACGGAGGTGAGGCGGGTGCCTTCCTGAAATATGGCTTTGGAGCCAAAGCGGCTTCCATGGGCCAATCGGTTTTTGCGCTTTCTAACGATGCTAATGCTGTTTATTACAACCCTGCGGGCCTTGGACAAATAACCCAAAAACAATTTGTTTTCATGTATGCCAAACCTTTCGCCTTGGTACGGGGGATGAATTATTTTTCTTTCGCCGCAGGTGTGCCCACATCCCACGGGACCATTGGATTGGGTGTGGCGCGACTGGGCGTGAATGATATTCCGGTTGTAAATGACGCTTCCGGACCAACCGGTGAAACAATCAGTGATCAGGAATTAGCCATCTTGGTGGGTTTTGGTTATGCTTTGGATCAGTCTCTCCTATTTGGTGTTAACTTCAAAATAATCAATCAATCACTGGCAAAATATTCAACAACGGGCTTTGGAATGGATTTGGGAATGATTTATAAGGTCACGGCGAATGTGGGATTTGGCATTTTTGTACAAGACTTACTGGGCGCTTCGCTGCAATTGAACAAGGAAAGTAATCAAATTCCGATTAAATTGCATTTTGCCAGTTACGTTAAATTATTAAACCGCTTTTCCCTCACGGGCGATTTAAACAAAGTGTCCGGCCAAAACTTGGCCTTTAACCTGGGTATGGAATATGCCCTGCTTCCCAACAAAATGTTTTTGCGTCAAGGGTATTTATTTAAAACGCATGAGTACACCGTTGGAATCGGTTTTGTACTCAAGCAAATCGGCATTGATTACGCATTAGGACTTCACCCTTATTTGGGAGAGACGCATCGCCTTGGCGTTCAGTTTTCATTGAAATAAAAAAAGCGGGCGATGCCCGCTTTTTTTATTTCAGAGTCGGTTTGCTCTTGTCCGGGTACGTCGGCTTTTTAAATTCCGGCTTGGGATGCTTTTTAATTTTTTCCAGCAGCACTTTGATGGTTACATCCAGTTGATCGTCTTTGCCGTTCAGAACATCTTTCGGCCAGTTGACCACGCGAATGTCGGGATCTACTCCGTGGCCTTCGATAACCCAGTGCCCGTTGCGGTTGTATTCGCCGAATTGCGGCGGCGTAACCGATCCGCCGTCCACCAGATGCTCATGCGGTTCGATGCCTACAGCGCCGCCCCAGGTACGCGTGCCGATAACCGGCCCCAGTTTGCGGAATTTCCAGGCATCGGAGAATAATTCGCCGTCGGAGCCGGTGTCATGATTAATGATCAGAGCGTAGTAGCCGCCAAATGTGCGTTCCGGTACGGGCGTGGGTTTGCCTTCGCGCGGCTGCATCATGGTGTTGATGCGCCGTTCCAGACGGTCGTGAATCATCTTGCTGACAAACCCGCCGCTGTTGTAGCGTACGTCGATGATCATGCCCTTTTTGTAATATTGCGGATAAAAATATTTGGCGAATTGAATCAGACCCGATTGCATCATGTCCGGCAAATGCACGTACCCGATTTGGCCGTGCGATTTTTCATCCACGTATTTCATTTTTTTCTGCACCCAGGCATAGTAGCGCAAAGCGTTTTCGGACCTCAGCGTTTTGACCAGATAGGTGTGGGCGCCTTGCATTTGCGGTTTGGCATTGTAGGTTAGTTCCACCGTTTTACCCGCTTTGTTTTGCAGATATTTGTAAATGTTGTCGTTGGGTTGTAGTTGAACGCCATCGATGGCCAGAATGTAGTCGCCTTCCTTAACGGGGCAGCCGGGCAAGGTAAGCGGTGAAGTTTCGCCGGGGCTGGAATTGTTGCCCTGCACAATGTGCTTAATGCGCGGATAGCCGTTTTCCATGGCAAAATCCACACCCAAAAGGCCCACGCTCACGTGCTTGCCTTGTTCGTAATCGCCGCCGTACACGTAAGTATGTCCGGCGTTCAGTTCACCAATCATTTCGCCGATCAGGTAATTCAAATCGCCGCGCGAACCGCAAAAGGGGACAAATTTGGCGTACATGTCGTGCACCTTTTTCCAGTTAAGGCCGTGCATGTTTTTGTCGTAGAACCAATCGCGTTCGATGCGCCAAGCCTCGTCGAACATCTGTTTGTATTCTTTCAGCTTGTCGATTTCCATAGTAATCGATTTCAAATTCAGAGCGCCGTCGCCTACTTTGGCCTTGCCCAAATCCACCACGCCGAACCGTTTCCCTGCGCGGTAAATCAGACGCTTGCCGTCGGCGGAAAGATGGTACTGACTAATGCCCGAAATGAGCCGTTGGTCTTTCTTGTTTTTGAAGGTAAAGCGGTACAAATCCAGATCGGTTTTGGTGTTTTCGTCATTGACGAACTGGTATTTCAGGAATTCGTTCTGCGTTTTGCGCAGGTAAACAAATCCGTCGTCGGTAGCTTCCAGGCGGAACAAGTTACCGTTTTTCACCGGCGCCGGAATGATGCGTTCCTGCATGTTTTGCAGGGTGATAATCACGTTATCGCTACGCGATTCGCTCTTCTTTTGCGAATCTTTGTCCGAATCGTTTTTGGGCGCGAACGGCGAAGGATCGCCTTCTTTTAAAATTAAGATGTAGGGTTTGGCCATGTCCAGAAAAACGTGATTCTGATCCACGGAACCCATGATCGGCTTAAAGGTTCGATTCGACAAAAAGTACAGATATTTTCCGTCTTTACTGAACGAAGGACTCCAGTCTTTGGTCATGGAGCTGGTTACGCGGTAGCGTTTGCCCGTTTGCACGTTGTACAGGAAAACGGACGGGTAAAGCGAACGCTCCATTTTGGAATAGGCAATCCACTTGCTGTCCGGTGACCATTCATAATCCTGAATGCCCCATTCTTCCCAGGCATCGTCATATTGTCCCTGATCGACAATGGTCAACTTGCCGCTGGGAACATCCACCATGTTCAAGCGCATGAATTTGTCATGGAAAATAATGTGCTTGCTGTCCGGCGACCACTTGGGATTGGTTTTGAATCCGTAATTGGTGTGGGTGAGCTGTTTCCACTCGCCGCCGGTGGGTGTGGTCAGGTACAGCTCTTCTTCTCCGGTTTTGTCCGAAAAGAAGGCCACCCATTTGCCGTCCGGTGACCAGACGGGATCTTTTTCGCGGCTGCCGGAGGAATGAGGCGTCAAGTCGTAGGTAACCCCTTCTTTGGCCGGCATGTTGACGATGTTGCCGCGAATGTTCAGCAAGGCGCGCTTTCCCTTGGGCGAAAGGGAAAACCGGTACACGTAATCTTGCGGGTTTTGTAATAAAAACGTGCGTACGAATACGCGATCGCTGGGAATTTCGATGGGTACCAAATGCGTTTTGCCCGTGGCGATGTTGTACAGGTAAAGCGATCCGGCGTACTGGTAAACGATGTCGTTGGGTCCCAGCGATGGGAATTTAACGTCGTAGTCTTTGTAGAAAGTCAGTTGTGTGAATTGTTTGCTTTTGGGGTCGTAACGGAACAGATTGAGCGTGCCGTCGATGCTGTCCGAAGTAAAGTAGATGCCCGTTTTGTGCCACATGGGAAAGTTGTCGGTTCCGCGGAATTTGGTAATGGGTTTGTAGTTGTGTTTTTTAAGCGAACCGACCCAGATGTCCTGAGCCATGCCGCCTTTGTAGCGTTTCCATGTGCGGAATTCCCGTGAAATGCGATTGTACGCCAGCATTTTTCCGTCCGGCGAAACCGAGGCCAGCCCGGCCCGATCTACCGGCATAACTTCGGGCGCACCGCCGTCGATGGAAATGCGGTAGAGCTTTTCGGCACGGTAAGGCCATTCGCGACGGGAACGGAAAAGAATGTGCTTGCCGTCCGGGCACCAATCCACCACCAGGTCTCCGGCCGGATGGTAGGTAAGGCGCACCGGTTGCGAGCCGTCCAGTTTCATGACGTACACATCGCTGCCGCCGTCGTAGTTGGCGGTAAAAGCGATCATTTTACCGTCGGGCGAAAATTTGGCGAACACTTCTGCGCCGTCGCTGCGGGTGATGCGCTTGGCTTTGCCGCCGGTAATGGGCACCAGCCACAAATCGCCTTCGTAGGTGAACACGATTTTATCTTTGGAAACATCGGCGTAGCGCATCAGGTGCGACTCCGCAAACAGGAAGCTAACGCTTAAAAATAAGAAAAGAAGAAAATTTGAAAACGTACGCATGCCTACTCCTTTCGAGTTAGAAGTTTTTTCGGCTCAATTTAAGAAATAAAATGATTAAACAAAACCTTATCCGGAGGAAATGGAAGACAAGTAGCCGGATTTTGAACAAACAAAAATTCGTCCCGTGGGTTGTTTAAGCAGTACTCTCTTTATTTTCAAAATGACTAACGAAATCGTTGTTTTACTCAGAATATCGTGCAAAATTACTCAATGTATTGAGTAATTTTAATTTGCAATTTCCCGTAGCAAAATAGTTTTGGGTTTTGGAGCTTTGACGTTTTATTTTGATCTGCGGACAATAAAAGTTGCAATTTTGCCAAACTTTGTTAAAATTTGCACAAAACATAACAACGAGGATTTTTTTCATGAACATACATGTTTTTTTGCAGAGTCATCAGGTTATTCTGCTCTTTCTGATCATCGTGCTCGGCTATTTGATCGGGCGCATTCGCATTCTGGGATTTTCTCTGGAAACCTCAGCCATTTTGTTTGTTGCTATGGTCTTTGGGCATTACGGATTTTCACTGGTAAAAGAGTTTCAGATTTTGGGCCTTATTTTCTTTATTTACGCCATCGGCTTGCAGGCCGGGCCATCGATATTTAACATTTCGCGCAAGCAGGGATTGCAGCTTAATTTGCTTGTCTTCGGGCTTATTTCGTTAAGCGCCGTGCTCACGTTAATTCTCAGCAAACTGTGGCATGTAAATCTGGCTATGGGCATCGGATTGTTTACCGGAGCATTAACCAGCACGCCCGGTTTGGCTGCGGCACAAGAAGCCACTCAATCGCCGCTTACTTCTACGGGCTACGGTTTGGCATACAGTTTTGGCGTTTTGGGTGTTATTTTGTTTATTAAATTCATGCCTTTGATTTTTCGTGTGGACCTTTCGCAAGAAGAAAAACAAATTGCCGAACAGGAACAGAACAAACAGGTGCCCATTTGCCGCAAGGAAGTGGTGATTACCAACGAGGGACTGGAAAACAAATCGCTGGAAGAACTGCAATTTTTCAAGACGGCCGGTGTGGTCATCTCGAGGGTGTACCACAACGGAAAGCTGCTTGTACCGGGGCCGCAGACGCGTCTGCACGTGGGCGACATTGTGCGCATTGTGGGTGAAGAAAAGCAGGTTAAGGCCATTATCCCCTTTTTCGGTAAAGAAAGCCACGATCGTTTGCCGGAGGTGCGCACGTTCGAATCGCGCATGTTCATTTTAACCAATCGCAATATCGTGGGCAAAACCATTGCCGATTTGAACTTGCGGCAAAAACACAATGCCAACATCACCCGCATCCGGCGGGGCGGTTTGGAATTTGCGGCCGAACCGAATTTGAAGCTGCAATGGGGCGATCGTATTCGGGTGGCTGGTGAGGCGGAACAGATGGAAGCCATTCGCAAGCTATTCGGGAATGAGATGCGTCTGATCGAATACGGCGATGTGTTTGCCATTACCATGGGCATTTTAGTGGGTATTTTTCTGGGATTGATTCCTTTCTCCATCGGCAAAGTCATTTCGTTTAAATTCGGTTTGACCGGCGGTATTTTGCTGGCCGGGCTCATCCTGAGCAATCGCGGTAAGTTGGGGCCGGTTATCTGGCAGGTGCCCATGCCTATCATTACCTTCATGCGCGATTTGGGACTGGTCTTTTTTTTAGCTGTGGTGGGTACCAAAGCCGGTTCGCAGGTTGTGCAGGTTATTCAAACGCAAGGACCCAAGTTGATTTTAATGGGCGCAATCATTACCATTGTTCCGATGGTTACTGTGGCTGTTTGGGCGCGGCTTAAATACCGCATGATGTTGCTG
Organism: uncultured Caldithrix sp.; assembly: GCA_964468415.1. Lineage (GTDB taxonomy): Bacteria > Calditrichota > Calditrichia > Calditrichales > Calditrichaceae > Caldithrix. The sequence continues at coordinate 1,551 of CAYXUS010000047.1, read as the reverse complement.
GAGCTCATGGGCTTAATCAGCGGTGGCATGACTTCCAGCCCGGGTTTGGCCGCTGCGGCCGGTATGTCCTATTCGCAGCGTCCCATCGTGTTGTACGCCACGGTGTATCCCACGGCCATGATTCTGATGATTGTGTGGGCCAAAATTCTGGCGCTGTTTTAGTGTGCGGGAAACCGTTGAAACGGTTACCCACGCCCGGTTTCAACCGGGTTGTTGGGCCGCCGGGAAGCTGCATCCGAGGAACCGTTTAAACGGTTTCCCCGGGCGCACTCGAATGAATGCCACAAAAAATTGATCATTAAAAAAATACGTCTTAAAATATCAAAAGCCGGAAACTGTAAAAATTTTCTATTTTTCTCTGCTTTTTCCACTAACTTTATTAAAAAGCAAGGGGTTCGTCATGGAATATCGAAACTTCGACAAATCGGATCAAAAAATATCCCGTCTCGGTGTAGGTACCTGGGGCATGGGCAAAACCTTCTGGATCGGTGCCGATGATGCCGAGTCTAAGCGCGTTTTACACAAGGCTATTGACGAGGGCATTAATTTTTTCGATTCGGCTCTGGTGTATGGCATGGGGCACAGCGAACGTCTGTTGGGCGAAGTGGAAAAAGAGAGCGGTAAAGAACTGTTCATTACCACCAAAATTCCCTCCAAAAAATTCGAATGGCCAGCCAAAGATGAATCCACGCTGGCGGAATCTTTTCCAATGGAATACATCATCCAAACGACCGAACGCAGTTTACGTAATTTGAAGCGCGATTACATCGACCTGCAACAATTCCATGTGTGGAACGATCGCTGGGCGCAGGAAGACGAATGGAAGGAAGCGATTTATCGCTTGAAAAAAGATGGCAAAGTACGCTTCTTCGGAATTTCCATTAACGATCATCAACCGACCAATGGCATTGAGGCCGGGAAAACCGGCCTGATCGATTCGTTTCAGGTGATTTTCAACATTTTCGATCAGTCACCGATTGACGAGCTTTTCCCCTTTTGTCTGGAACAGGGCATTAGCGTAATCGCCCGCGTACCTTTTGACGAAGGCGCTTTAACAGGCAATGTCACACCGGAAACCACCTTTCCCAAAAAGGATTTTCGTAACCGCTATTTCCGCGGTGAACGCAAGCAGCAGGTTTGGGAGCGCGTGCAAAAAATTCGGGAGGTCGTCAAAGACGAGACCGAAACGTTGGCCGAGGCGGCATTGCGTTTTACGATTTCCTTCGAGGCGGTTACCACGGTCATCCCCGGAGTGCGGCGTTTGCCTCATCTTTTGGCCAATATTCGGGCTGTGGAAAAGGGGCCCTTGTCGGAGACAACCATTCGCAACTTAGCGGAGCATCGCTGGCTGCGCAACTTTTACGAATAAATTTGAAATGATACAGACGTATTTCAATAATTTTATCGTTTCCTGCGCAAAAACTTGACATTCGCCGCAAGTATTTTATATTCACATTATGACACGAAAAAGCGCGTCGGTTAAGGATTTTTACGATCGTTCCTACAAAAGGATATTTAGTCACAAAGGATTCATTAAATATCTTTTGCAGG
>CAYXUS010000046.1:0-15033 GCA_964468415.1 uncultured Caldithrix sp. | reverse complement strand
ATATCAATTATTGTCCCAGTTTACAAAAATGTGAAAGAACTTAAAAGATTCATTAAAAAGATGAATGAACAAACATCTTTAAAGTTTGAAATCATTTTTGTTATCGACACAAACACAGATGGAATTCTAGGAGAAATAGATAAAATCCCAACTAGAATTAACCCAGCAACAAGGCCAACCATGCCGGAACACCCCAGCCGACCAGAAAGTATCCGAAAAACAAACTGGCCGCCGCTGCCATAGAGGCATAAGGCAATTGCGTGCGTACATGATCCACATGGTCTGCCCCGGAAGCCATCGACGACATAATCGTCGTATCGGAAATGGGAGAACAATGATCGCCAAACGTGGCACCGGCCAGAATCGAAGCGATGGAGCTAAGAAATATGGTATTCTGCAACGAGGCATTAATGCCCGGATCGAGTCGCGGCAAATGGTAGGCAATGGGAATAACAATGGGCAGCAAAATGGCCATCGTCCCCCAGCTTGTTCCGGTGGAAAGCGAGATGAGTCCGGCTACTAAAAAAGCAGCCACGGGAATCAGATGCGGGGAAAGGAATCCTTTGGTTAAGGCAATCACATAATCGGCGGTTTGCAAATCGGTACAAATATTGCCGATCGACCAGGCCAAAGTGAGGATGATGGCGGCCATCGTCATGGCCTTTACACCACCCACCCAGGCCAGCAAGGCTTGATTTAACGAAAGAATTTTTTGGACGACAGCCAAAAAAATGGCAACACCCCCACCCAGAAACGAGGCCCACATCAATACTTTAAAAGAATCGGCCTGACCGATTACCACACTCACAAACTGCACCCTGCTCAACGGCTTTGTCAGCAATCCGCTTTGCTGCGCATTGGCATAGCCGGTTAGCCACAATCCCACCAGCGTAACCGCAATAACCGTCAAGATGGGTACAAGCGCATTGTACCAGCGCAAGGGAGTGCCGGGCCGGGGATTCAATTCGCTATTGTCCAGGTCGGCAAGGGGCACCGCCTCTTTGCGCATTACCAGACCCTCTTTAAAAGCCCGCTTTTCGGCCCGGTACATCGAAAACAAATCACGGCCGGTCAGAGCCACAAACAGACCGAACGCCAGAGTAAACAAGGGATAATAATTGAAAGGAATCGTCCTGAAAAACGTAATGTAGGGATTAATGTGCAGGCCCAGCCCGTTGAACGCTTCGTTCATTAAACTGAGCTGATAGCCAATCCAGGTAGAAATGATGGCGATGTTGGCTACCGGAGCCGCCGTAGAATCGACAAGATAGGAAAGCTTTTCCCGGCTGATGCGTAATTTGTCGGTTAACGGACGCATGGTATTGCCCACAATAAGCGTGTTGGCGTAATCATCAAAAAAAATCAATACGCCCATAAGCCAGGTGGCCAATTGCCCTTTTTTGCGATCGGAGGCAAAATGTTTCAAACTTTCGACAATGCCGCGCGTGCCGCCCGCCCTGGAAATAACCCCAACCATGCCGCCCAAAGCCAGGCTAAAAATTAAAATGGCCATGCGTTCTTCGTTGGCCGGCGCCTTGCCGATGTACTCCGTTAACGAATACAAAAGTCCCAATCCCGGGTTGTAGCCAAACACAAACGTTGCCCCCAGCCAAATTCCCGAAAACAGGGCAAGAATAACCTGCCGAAAAATCAAGGCGAACAAAATTGCAATGAACGGCGGTAGCAGGCTCAGCCAGCCGGGCATCACCCGAAAGGTGGCCTGCCATCCTGAAACGGGATCTTTCAATCGGTAGGTTCCGCTTCTGGCAAAACGAATAACGGAGAGATGAATTTCATTTCCCGGGCCCGCGCCCTGCACCCGGCCCAAAATTTTCTGCAGCGAGCGATCGGGAGATTCCAGAAAAAAGGTGTGAACAGAATCGGGGGCAGAATGCTGCAATACCAGATGGTATTCCACACCGGTTAAATAGACCGGTAATGTTTTTTGCAGTTCAAACGTATTAGCCCGGGCAAAGCCCATTTCTAACAACAAAATTCCAAAAATCCACGGAAGAAGCCGCCGCATCCCATCCTCCCACCAAGAAAATCCGCGCTCTGGAGCACAATTCTCGGTGTTTACTTGATTTGCAAATTTAGAGCCTTTAAATTCTTAATTTAAGGGGATTACGAATATGTTTACAAGAATATTTGTCACAATACTGATATTTGCGGTCTGGGCGCAGGCTCAAATTCTTCCGGGAATCGAACGGCGGAAAACCCGTTACGGTTTTAAGGTGGATCGCGAACCGGCCATTACTTACCAGCTTTTCGTGCAACGGAGCAAAAGCTGGAAGCCCGTCATCTATTTGGCCGTCAGCATTCAAAACGATCACCTGACCTTCGAAAAAACCGACAACGGTTTCCGCTGTAAATTCAGGGTTAACGTGGCTATCCGCCACGAAAAAACTCTTGTGACAAGCAATACCTGGGACGAATCGGCATTTTTGCAGTCGTTCAATGCCACAAATTCCCGCCGTCAGGCGCAATATCGTTTGTACCGGCTGCCGGTTTTTGACAAAGAATGGGAAGGCCCGCGCGAGGGCAAATTTCAAATGCTTTTGGAAATCAACGATCTTGTTTCCGGGCAGTCCTTTCGTTACAAACGCCCCTTTACCATCCACCAGGCCGATCGTGTGCGCTCGACAGAAATTGCCTTTCTTAAACGACCTTTTAAAAATGATTCTCTGATTTTGACAGGAAGCGGGGAAATTCTAAAATTCAGCCATCCGGCCTGGGGTTACTTACGTTACAAAACGGCCCGGGCCGCAGACGACTCTGTTACGTTTAACATCCGGCTTTATCTAAAAGAAGACAACGATCAAAAAACCCTATTCGACCAAAAATTTTTAACGGTTCCTGTCTCGCAGGGAATTTGTGATCTGAGTTTTGAATTACCGTACAATTCCATGGACGAGGGGCACTACCTTTTACGCATCAGCAAAGATCACTGGGAAAAAGAAAAATCTTTTCGCGTGGTATGGTTCGCCAAGCCGACTTATTTGTACAAATACGATCTGGCCATTCGTCCCATGCGTTACATTCTGGATGAAAAAACACTTAAGCGGGTCAAACATTTAAGCTACAAAGAGTTAGAGAAATGGTTCAAGGCTTACTGGAAAAAGAGAGACCCTACCCCAAACACGGTGTACAATGAGTTAATGGTCGAATTTTTTCGCCGCGTTGCCCAGGCAAACCGCAAATTTTCAACGCGGCACAAAGAAGGGTGGGAAACCGACCGGGGACGCATTTACATTTTGTACGGCGCGCCCACCCGAATTGACGACCATCGTTACGCTACCCAAACCAAACCCTATCAGGTTTGGGTGTACGGAGATAGCTTGCAATTTTTATTTGTCGATAGAAACGGAAACGGAGAATTTAATCTGATAAAAGTAGAAAGGTAAGGTTAACATAAATGGAATTCGAACACGTTCGCGTTGCTGTCATCGGAGTAGGACACCTGGGCAGCATTCAGGCACGCCTTTACAAACAAATTTCGGAAGCCGGATTGGTGGGCATTTTTGACATCGACTCCGAAAAAGCCCATGCGCTGGCCCGGGAGTTAGACGTAAAAGCTTACAATTCACTGGAAGAAATGTGGCCGGAAGTCGATGCGGTGAATGTGGTTACCCCTACAACCACTCATTATCCAATTGCCAAAGAAGCTCTGAATCGGGGCAAACACGTATTTATCGAAAAACCGGTAACGGAAAAAACTTTTCAGGCCGAAGAACTGCGTGAGCTGGCCAAAGAAAAGGGCCTAACCATACAGGTGGGACACATCGAACGCTTTAATCCCGCCGTGCTGGCCCTGGGCGATGTGGCCATTCATCCCATTTTCATCGAGGCGCACCGGCTGGCCATGTTTAATCCGCGCGGCACCGATGTGGCCGTGGTGCTGGACTTGATGATCCACGACATCGATCTCATTCTGCATTTCGTGCAAAGTTCGCCTACACGCATCTCGGCTAACGGCGTAGGTGTCGTTTCCGACACCATCGATATCGCCAATGCCCGAATCGAATTTCAAAACGGATGCGTAGCCAATTTGACCGCCAGCCGCATTTCGGCCAAAAAAATGCGAAAGATGCGCATCTTCCAGCGCGATGCTTACATTTCCATGGATTTTAACGAAGGCATCTCCGAAATTTTTTATTTGGAAAATCAGGGAAAATCGATTTTCGAAAACGGAACGCTGGCCCTCTCCCTGGGGCAAATCGATGCCGGCAAGCATAAAAAAGAAATCAAATACAACCGGCTGCACCGCGACAACGTTAATCCGTTGAAAGAAGAGCTGACCAGCTTTATCGATTCCGTCAAAAACGGGCTGCCACCGGCCGTCTCCATTGACGAAGGCATTAAAGCCCTGAAGCTGGCCTACAATGTTCTAAAACAAATCGATAAACATCAGGAGTATTTAAAACAACACATGCACATCGAATAAGCGCTTCGTGTGCATTCAAAAAGGTATTGGAAAGATAATGGATGGATGGATGCTGTTACAATTAACAAGCATTACTAATTCATGATTTAGGAGAAGTCGTATGGGTTCCACTAAAATCACTATTGACAACGTCAAAAATTTCATCGTAGGCTACGACCAAAACGTGCCTACCCTGGGCAACCGAACCAGGCGCTACATTAATCTGGACAACGCCGCCAGCACTCCGACATTAAAGCCGGTTCTGGATACCATTAATGAATTTATGCCCTGGTATTCAGGCATCCATCGCGGTACCGGATTTAAATCGCAGCTAAGCACGCACATTTTCGAACAAACCCGCGACATCATTTTGCGGCACTGCCATGTTGTCGATGGCGACCACGTGGTCATTTACGGAAAAAACACCACCGAACTCATCAACAAAGTTGCCGCCCGCCTGCAAACCGAACCCGACGAGTTGGTGTTAACCACGTTAATGGAACACCACTCAAACGATTTGCCCTGGCGAAAAAATCAAAATGTGGAATTCATTAACACCGACGAACACGGCCTTTTGGATTTAAATGATCTGGAGAAAAGGTTAAAAGCCCACAAAGGCAAAGTGCGGCTTGTTTCCACCACCGGCGCTTCGAACGTGACCGGCCTGTTAAATCCCATCCACCAAATTGCCAGATTGGCCCACGCTCACGGAGCACAGGTTCTGGTCGATGCGGCCCAATTGGCCCCCCATCGCGCCATTGACATGCGTCCGCAGGACGATCCCGAACACATCGACTTTCTGGTCATGTCCGCGCACAAATTTTACGCGCCCTACGGCCAGGGAGCTTTGATTGCCGACAAAGAAGCCTTCATCCCCGGTGAACCGGACCACGTAGGCGGCGGTACCATCGAAATCGTAGACGTTAACTACGTTCACTGGGCCGAACCTCCGGAAAAGGAAGAAGCCGGAACCCCAAATGTAGTGGGAGCACTGGCAATGGCCAAAGCACTTTTGGTGATGGACGAAATTGGCATGGACAATATTGCCCGGCACGAAATGGAGTTGACTACCTACGCCCTGAAGCGCCTTAAGGAAGTACCCGATCTCAAAATTTACGGCCCGGACGAAAATTACAACATCGAAAATCGTCTGGGTGTAATCAGCATGAATTTGGGAGATTTACATCACGCATACGTGGCGGCAATCCTGAATTATGAATATGCCATTGCCGTTCGCAACGGTTGTTTTTGTGCCCATCCTTACCTCAAAAAACTGCTTGGGGTAACTCCGGAAGAAAACAAAATACTGGAAGAACAAATTTTGCGAGGCGACCGCAGCCACATTCCCGGAGCCATTCGCATGAGCTTTGGAATGTACAATAACGAGGAAGAAGTCGATGCGTTTGTGGAAGCCCTGAAAAACATTCAGCAGGGCAAGATTCAGGCAGAATACGTTCCGAATCCCCAAACCGGCGAGTTCCACCCGAAGGGCTTTGACTTCGATTTCGACCGTTATTTCAAATTATGATATCAACCGGGCGCACTAATGCGCCCGATTTTTTTAGTATCGATAACCGATGTTTGTTTAAAACAGGGAGAAACGCGGCTTACCATGACGATTCCCGTGTACCATCTGGACCCTTACGCCAAGGCGATTACTGCCCGCATTACGGATGCACGAAAAAAAGACGACGCGTACTGGCTTCTTTTGGACCAAACCATTTTCTATCCCGGTGGCGGCGGCCAATTGCCCGACAAAGGAAGCATTAACGGCAAACCTTTGCTGGACATTCGGCAAAAAGATGAGGCCATCTGGCACCAGGTTGCTCTTTCCCGGGATGAAGTCGCAACAGGAAAAGTAACGCTGGAGCTAAATTGGGAAAATCGTTACTACCAAATGCAGCAACACACCGGGCAACATTTGCTCTCGGCCGTGTTGCACGCCCACGGCTGGCCAACGGTTTCGGTACATCTGGGGCAAGAGCACACCTTAATCGAGGTAGAAGGGCCTTTGCCGGATGCCGCCCAGTTAAGGCAAATCGAAGCCGAAACGCAGCAACTAATTTCTCGTGCTCTCTCGGTGCGCATCCACTACATGGAACGGGAAAAAGCCCTTACCCTGCCTTTACGCCGACCTCCCAAAAATTTAGGTACCTTGCGCATCGTTGAAATCGAAGAATTCGATTACGCCGCTTGCGGAGGCACCCATCTGCGCTCCGTTGCGGAAATCGGTTTAATCAAAATTCTCGGCAGCGAAAAAATTCGCGGTCACGCCCGCATCAAAGCCCTGATCGGCGCCCGCGCTTTCCAATATTTCGAAGAATTGGATCAGACCAGCGCACTGCTCAAAGAAAAACTCAACACCGACCACCGGCAATTTAATACCCGCATTACCCAATTACTGGAAGAGCTAAGTTTCCTGAAAAAACAAAAGAAATTTTACCAATCCTATTTTATCGAATACGAAAGCGCCCGCCTGGCCAAAGAATTCGACACGCCTTTTATCGTTTATTCTTTACAAAACGGCGAGCTGAACGATGCCGCCGAACTGGCCAAAAAGTTAAGCAAAAACTTCGGCAAAGTGGCCTTCATTCAATTCGACCGGCGTTTCTTTTTAAGCTCACCCTCTGCCGAAATTCTGGACACCTTTGTTTTCCTGAAAGAAAAGGGAAAGGAACTGGAATTAAAAGGCGGAGGGCCGCAGGGATTTTGCCAGGGAGTAATGCACCGGAATAATTTGCAACAAATTGCCGAAACCATTAAAATTTATGTGAACCAATCGTAAAAGCAGGAGAGAATTTATGAGCGGAATAAAAGGAATCGTTTTGCTAACACGCCTCAATTACGTAGAAACGCATTTTGGCAAAGACGGCTTGAAAGAATTTTTGAATAAATTAAACGTAACAAAAGAAAGTCCGCTTTTTCAGCCCATTATCATTTCCAATGACTATTCCGAAGATTTGATCCAGCAAATCGATCGCATTTTGCTCAGCGAATATTTTGACAACGACGTGCAAAAATTTGTGGAATTGGGCAACTGGAATGCCCGGCGCCTGGTGCCCACCTATTTTCAAATTTACATCGACGAAAAGAACCCCGGTGGATTCATCGAGCAAAACGCCATTTTACGGCCTTATCTAATCGGGCTGGGCGAGATGCTGGTTAGCGCCATCGAACCGAACCAATACCTGGTACGCATCAATTACGGGCAGCCTTATCCGGAAAGCGTTCGTTTGAGCGAACTGGGATTTCTGGAAGAGGGCATCCGCATGTGCGCGGGAAACAATGTAAAATCGTCCGTGGAAGACAAAGACGAAACTTCCGTGGAGTACAATTTACAATGGAATTAAACGATGCACCCTTTAATCGTAATTAACGGAGATATCAAATCATCCCGAAAAATGCGCCACATGGAGCGTTATGAATGGCAGCTTTTTCTCAAATCGTCTTTGGTTCAGCTTAACGAGCAATACCGGGACGAGATCGAAGTCCCCTTCATGATTACCAAAGGCGATGAATTTCAGGGCGTGCTGAAAAGCCTGGTGGATGTGAACAAGATTATTTGCAAGTTCGAGCAGTTAACCTACCCGCTGGAAGTCCGCTTTGGTGTGGGTTACGGAAACATCCAGAAAATGGGCAGCAAAATTACGATCGAAATGGACGGCCCGGCTTTTCATCGGGCATCAAAGGCACTAAACATCGCCAAACAAAAAAAACGCATCGTCTGGTTCCGCACCGAAGCTCCGGACTTTGACTTAACGGTGAACACTCTTTATTTGCTCATCTTTGCCATTAAAAAGAAATGGAGTAAAATCAGCTTTAATCGCTATTGGAAATACAAAGAATTCGGTACCTACGAACGCGTGGCTCAGGCCGAAGGCGTTTCGCCACAGGCCGTGTGGGATTCCATGCACAATGCCCGCGCCACGGAGGTTATTGAGGCCGAACATGTACTGGAGACGCTTTTCGAAAAACGCGAAAAAAACAATCTGTCCATCACGGATGTCGATATATTCGATTCATTGCCCTAAGGGCATAAATTAGCACAGCCAGTGCGACAATCACCAACAGAGGATTTACGTGATCCTTCCAGGTGTACCACTGCACAAGACCATTCTGCTCGTCCATATTAACAAAAATAACTCCGATAAAATTGTACAGGGCGTGAACCGTCATCGAAGGATAAATGGAATCGGCACGCCAGGCCACAAAACCGATAATAATGCCCACAATAAAAATCTGAATGGCCCAGTAAGGATTCTGATGAATTAAAGCCCAGGTAATCGAAGTCAGCAAAACGGCCCGGGTAACATCTCCCTTAATTTCCAGCGACTTTTGCAAAAAGCCGCGGAACAAAAATTCTTCGGAAAAAGCCGCAATTAAAACCGCCCCCAGAATAACTTTCACCCAGTCTAAGGTCGATTTTGCTTTTAAAGGTAAAAGCATTTCGTTAAGCCACTCGGGAGAGGGAATCACGATCTGAACAATCCGATCCAGTTCGTCACCGACAACGGCCAGAGAAAGCCCCACCACCAAACTCCACAGTATCATACCGGAAGGAACGGGATTCAGGCGGAAAACCCGTTGCAAAGAATAGCCTTTAACCCGTGCGTACACTCCGGGGAAAATCACAAAAAGCAGCCCGCCAAAAATGTAAATGGCTCGCGCATTGTTCATCATTTCCACGGCATCTTCGGCGCCACTCAACTTGCCGTAAACAAAAATCAAAAGGAATAAAAGCGAGAATGTCACCAAAACGACGATTAACGCTTCCAGAGGTTCCGGAAAAATTTTCTTTTCGCTCATTCCTTTTCCTTCCTGCTAAAAAATTGCCGGGTGGACAGGTGGTACAAAAACAGAGCCACCGAAACTCCCAAATTTAGCGATTCTCCCTGCCCCGGGCGCGGAATTTGCACAAGGAGGTCACACAAATCGTTTAGTGGTTTCGAAAGCCCGTGGGCCTCGGAGCCAAACGCCAGAATCACGGGAGCACCTTCTCCGCGAAATTCGGGCAGGGGTACGGTCCCCCTGGCCGAGGTGCCCACAATTTTGTAACGATTCTGCGCTTTAAGTTCTTTTAATGTTTTTAAATCAATATGCTCCAGAACACGCACATAGGTTATGGCCCCGGCACTGGCCCGTACGGTTTTGGGCTGGTACGGATCGACCGAATCCGGTCCCAAAAGAATATTCGTCTGGCCAAACCACAAAGCACTGCGTAAAATCGTTCCCAGATTTCCCGGATCCCCAATTTGTTCCAGATACAAAAGCGGAGCCCCCGCGGGAAGGTTTTGCAGAGAATGCTCCGGCCGATAGGCTACTACGGCAATTCCCTGGGGGGTCTTTTCATCGCTAATGTACGCGAATTCCGAAGCACTTAATCCAAAAATCGCTTCGGCCTTTACCCGAGAAAGCGAAGCCAGAATTTGTTCATTGCCTTTTTCGACCAGCAAATATTTGGCTTTAAAAAACGGCCCGGCCACGGCTTCTTGCACAGCCCGCCACCCGCTTATTAAATAAAGGTTCGATTCTTTGCGTGCTTTTTTTTGTTTAAGCTGCCGGACAAATTTCAAGGTTTTTTTGGGAATCGCTTCGATCATCACTCTTTATTTTCCGCCATAAACAAGCTTTCTTTGGAATAGCGACGCCAGATGTCTTCGCGCGCAACCATCCCAATGTACCGCATGGTTTCTGTTGATTCCACCACCGGTAACAAATCGGAATCATCGATTTCCATCTTTTGCAAGGCTTCTTCCAGCGTGTTGTCTTTTTCCAGCACAAAAATATTTTCGCTCATAATGTCGGTGGCCAATAGTAACGGTGCAATACTGCGGTCAAACAACACCGGTCGCAGCTCGCGCAATGAAATGGTTCCCCTTACCCGATTCTCTTTGTCCAGAACCGGAAAGGTCGTGTAATGGGACTTCATGAAAATATTCAGAATTTCTTCGAACGGGGTGTATTCGTACACAATGGGCACATCGGTTAAAATAAGGTTGGCGATTTTGTGCGAACGCAAAATATCCACGTTTTTTCCGCCCACGGTTTTGCTGGAAAAAGAGGAAATTTTCATGGTGTAAATCGACTCTTCTTCCAGAGTTTTGGCCACAATTACCGCCGCAACCGTGCCCAGCATGAGAGGCAAAATAATCTTGTAATCTCCCGTGACCTCGAAAATCATGATCAGGGCGGTAAGCGGGGCGTGAATGGTTCCGGAAATTATGACCGCCATACCCACCAACGCATAAGCCCCGGGAGGAGCGGTTAAACCCGGCATCAATTTATTGGCAATGTTGCCAAAAAGCGCTCCGAACATAGCCCCGATAAACAAAGAGGGCGTAAATAATCCACCGGTTCCGCCGGAACCCAGGGTAAAAGACGTAGCCAGAATTTTGGCCACCACAAGAATGCCCAAAATGGCGATTTCGGTTCTTCCCACCAATGCGGTGTAGGTGGCCGAATCGTCAAAACCGTACAATTCGGGGAATTTGAAGGCGATAATTCCGGTGAGCAGTCCGCCGATTGCCGGTTTTACCCAGGGCGGCAGGTGCACATCTTTTTCGAACAAATCTTCGATGCCGTACAACGTTTTGATAAAGATGACGGCTAAAACGCCCCCCAACAATCCCATTAACAAATAAAGGGGGTACTCAACCGGACTTTGCAGTGAATATTGGGGGATCTGAAAGATGGGACTGGAACCGATGAGCGCGCGCGAAATGGCCGTAGCAATGACCGAGGCAATCACCATAGGGGTAAAAAATCCCAGGCTGTAATCCCCCATGATAATTTCGATAGCGAAAAGTGTACCGCCGATGGGTGCGTTAAAAACCGCCGCTAAACCGGCCCCGGCTCCGCAGCCTACCAAAGTTTTGAGTCGCCTTTGCGAAACATGAAACAATTGCCCGATGCTGGACCCGATGGCCGCACCAATCTGCACAATCGGCCCTTCTTTACCGGCCGAGCCACCGGAACCGATCGTCGTTCCGGAATTAATCGAGGTCAGGATGGCCACCCTTTTGCGGATGTAACCTCCTTTGTTGGCTACGGCATCCATCACACTGGGAATGCCATGCCCTTTTACCTCCGGCGAAAGGTAGAATGCCAGCAACCCTACCACCAATCCGCCAATGGCCGGATACAAAATGCGCATGTAGTTGGCCACGGCAGGCGTAAAAAGATGGTAGCCCGCATGCTCGAACAAGAGGAAATGCACGCCATCGACAATAATGTTCAAAAGGTAGGCACCAAATCCGGTAAAAAGCCCCACCAAACTTGCCAATAGCAACAAATACAAATCGGTGGGCGCATTCAACTTGTAAAGTGCCCGCAGCCCTTTAATTTGCCATTTGCGAAAGGCCCGCCGCCAGCCAATAAAATGCGGCTCCACGCTAACCGAAGCTTGTTCCTGCTTTTTTGTTTTGCTTTTTTCGGAAACTGTTTCTGTCATTTTTCCATGCTCGATCCGTTTTGAATGGATGCTCATTGCAAAATTAGTTCTCTTTGGCTGCCATTTGCAAAAAGTCCAGAATTTGATCGAATGCAACGGTCAGTTGCTCGCTTTTGTCCATGATTTTTACGGTGAACTCTTGTTTCTGCAACTCGTTCTCTCCCAGAATCAGGACGAAACGCGCCTGCTGCCGATTGGCTTCGCGCATTTGGGCTTTAATGCTGCGCCCTAATAAATCCATCTCGGTAATCAGACCAAGAGCGCGAATTTTGTGGGCCCAGGTAATGCATTCCTGCCGGGCCAAATCGCCCAAAGGTGCCAAAAACACATCCAGGCGCGGCTTTTCGGCCAGGGTAATGCCCTGCTGCTCCATAACCATCAACAGCCGTTCCATGCCTGCGGCAAATCCGACGGCGGGCGTATCTACGCCATCCAGTTCTCTGGCCAGCAAATCGTACCGTCCGCCTCCGCAAATCGCATTTTGCGCGCCCAGATTCTCGCTGGTAATTTCAAACACAGTGCGGGTGTAATAATCCAGCCCACGCACCAAATAGGGATCTTCTTTGAACGGAATGCCCAATTTGTGCAAACGGTCCTTGACCTGCTCGTAATGCACCCGACAGTCGTCACACAAATGATCGACCAATTTGGGGGCATTCTGGTTCAGGGCCGAACAGGTAGGGTTTTTACAGTCCAGAATGCGCAGGGGATTTGTCTCAAATCGCCGTTGGCAATCGGCGCAATACTTGTCCAGGTTGGGACGAATGTAATCCTGCAGTTTGCGTTTGTAATCGGCCCGGCATTGGGGACAGCCCACGGAATTGAGGCGGAGCGTTAAATTTTTAAGCCCGATTCGTTGAAAAATCGTCCAGGCCAAATCGATAATCTCGGCGTCGGCATTGGCATCGGTAGTGCCCAAAGTTTCCGCGCCATACTGGTGGAACTGACGCAAACGTCCCGCCTGAGGATTCTCCTGGCGGAACAAAGGCGCAATGTAAAATAATTTGTTCAACGGCGACCGGGCATACAGTTTGTTCTCGAGATATGCCCGCATGATGGGGGCGGTCATTTCCGGTTTTAGCGTAAGCTGTTTTTTACCCCGATCCAGAAAGGTGTACATTTCTTTGGAAACAATATCGGTCAATTGGCCGATGCCCCGGGCAAACAATTGGGTTTGTTCGAAAATGGGCGTACGCAATTCATGGAAATTGTAGCGAATCATCGTCTCGCGAATCAACCCTTCCAGGGCCACCCAGCGCGGCGTTTCTTCCGGAAGAATGTCTTGAGTGCCTTTTATTTTTTTTATCATAATGCGAACCTTTTTCATTTAATTGTAAAACGGCTAAAGTTAATATAAAAAAGTGATTTAAACAACATAAGCCGCTCAAAAGAGCGATTTTTCTGTTCTTTAGGAAAAGGCCACCGATGTAAGAGGCACCTGAAAATAAAAGGCACAAGGGAAGGAAATGCTAAAAACAAGCTACAATTCGCGCACCACCATGGTTACTTTGCCCAAGAGATGAAAATCGGGTGTTTTTTCATCCAGAATAATGGGCGAGGGATTTTCTTCGGAAGTTTCCAGCCGAATAAAGTTTTTGTGAAAATAGATTTTGCGGATGAAAAGTTTTTCGCCAAAAATAACAGCGACAATGTCCCCGTCCCGCGGACGTTGCTTCAGATCGACGGTCAACAAATCTCCCTGTAAAATTCCGGCTTCTGTCAGGGCATTATCCAGCGCACGTACGGTTATCGTCTGGCGGTCTTCCTTTCGGAAGTTTTGCAGCATTTCTCCGAGAGAATAGGTTGTGCCGGCGTTCCATTCGTCGTGATGCACATGCACTTCACCCAATACCGGAATCTGATAAAACTCATGGCCGCTTATTTTTAAACTTTCGTCCTGTAAAAGCTTCTTTACTTTGTCCATTTTTCACATTTGTCCGAAAATCAAATCATCTAACAGGTCCGAGGATGCCCAGACATCTTAATTAATTTCCCGGATCAGCCCTACCACTTTCCCCTGAATGGACCACTCCCCCTGCGGGTAAATATCCTGGTAGGAAGGATTTTCCGCTTTCAGGTAGGGTTGTTCTCCTTCCAGAATAAGGCGTTTCACCGTCACTTCATCGTCAATTAACGCCACAACGATATCTTTGTTTTTAGCGCGATTGGTTGAATTTACCACCAAAAGATCGTCTTCGTGAATACCCGCATTAATCATACTGTCGCCCCGCACTTTCAAGGCAAAGTAGCGGCCCTCGGTTTTGATAAGCGCACGGGGTACGGGAATGTATCGTTCCACATTTTGTTCGGACAAAATGGGTGAACCTGCGGCAACACGGCCAATGAGAGGGATCTCTACATTATTGGGGTCCTTGGGTTGGTAGTCGGGGTGAATGATGCGCAAAGCCCGTGCCGAGGAATCTTTTTCCAGATAGCCCTTTTGCACCAGCGCATTGATGTGCTTCAAAATGGCAAATTTGGATCGGACGTTCATGCGGTCGGCCAATTCCTGATACGATGGCGGGTATCCTTTTTCCTGCAAATGCTCTGCAATAATTTCGAGAATTTCTTCTTGCCGTTTGGTTAAAGTTTTCATAGGGCCCCCATTTTAAATGCACTAACGTACACCATATTACAAAATCCCGTTTTTATTGTCAAGAGGCAAACGCTTTTTTCTATTGAGCACACAGCCACCAGAAGCCAATTTATCCAGCGACTTGACTCTGGACCAACTCGTGCGGCGTAATTCCCCTGGCATTTGAACGGAACAACCCATTTTCGCCCACGGGCAAATTGCGGTGTTGGCCTCGTTACATGCCAACCTGTTTGTGAATTCGATGATGCTTAAAGGGCCCCCTCGCATCGGGGAAGCAGCAACAAAAGGGATGAATTAAAAAAACACCTGCAAAATCATCTCCAAGTCCGTAAAAACACACCTCCCGGAGGGCATAAAAAAACGGGACAGCCAAACGGCCATCCCGTTTTTAAGAACAACGTAATTTTTATTCCACATCCAGCTCGCGGACGGCGTCGATTACCGTACCGTCGCGCCATTCGATTAGCGCCACCACGCGATCCTTGGTTTTGGGCTTTTGCGGCTTGCCGGTAATGGCGATGGCCTTTTCGTGCAATTCTTCGATGGAAACCAGAGGCAAATCCG
>CAYXUS010000045.1:0-27635 GCA_964468415.1 uncultured Caldithrix sp. | reverse complement strand
CTTGCGGGAAAATAAACGGATCGGGCGGATGGTTAATTTCGTAACGCAACCCTGCTTTAAACCAATTGTGGCGATAGGTAAGGTCGGCCCAATCTTCCAGAATGGTACGATTGTATTCTTCCCAGTTGGTGTAAACCATTTGATTTTTGAACGCGACTTGTGCCGAAGCCAGTGCGGTCAGAAACAGTAAAAATAAACCCAAGTACCAAGTTTTCATTCCGATGAATCCGTTTTAATTTTGCTTCTCGAAGTATTCTTTCAATACCTTGCTCAACTCTTTTTCATCGCCCAGTCGATATCCCGTATGCGTGTAAATTACATTACCGTTCTTGTCCAGAACGAATGTATGGGGAATTTCGGTGACCAAAAGTTGTTGGGCAAATTCCCGATCGGGATCGAGCAGAAAAACGAACTTGTATTTTTTGTGGGAACGAACGTATTTTTTCACCTTGGCCAGACTGCGGGGAGAATCCGTAGAAATGGCAATGATCTGAATATTTTTGTCTTTGAACGATTCTTTCAGCTTTTGCAACGCAGGATGTTCTTTTTGACAGGGTAGACACCAGGTGGCCCAAAAACTTACAATGGTTGCGTCGGCATCCAAATGATCTTTTAACGCAAATGTATTGCCATTCAAGTCATCCAATTCCATATTTTTGACGTTCTGAGCTTGAAGCAGAAAAGGCAAAAGCAAAAGTATCAGAAGAAAATAGAGTTTTTTCATTGTCGGTCCCTCTATGAATGTAAACAATCGAAAAAAGGCTCTGCCACGCGGCTTAAAAGCAGAGCCTTGTGCAAAACTATTTAATTAAGATCATCTTTCCGTACGCCACATGCTCCGGAGTTTTTAAACGATAGTAATACACTCCGCTCGACAAGTGTTCGGCATTGAGCAGCACCTCATGGTAGCCGCCCTTCTGCACACGGTCTAACAGCCTCATCACGTGTTGCCCGTTAACGGTAAATATATCGATTTTTACCCGTGCTGTTTTTTCAATTTGGTAACGGATGGTGGTTTGCGGGTTGAATGGATTGGGAAAATTCCCGAACAGTCTGAAATCCCGGGTTACCGTTTGGGGCGATTTGTCGATGGCCGTAGGCGTTACCGTTACATTAAAATCTTGAGACAGGGTATCGTAGGCGCCCACAGCATAAAATTTAAGGCACACTTCCCCGCTATCTTCCTTACTTCCCTGTGTGGTAACGGTCAACGTGTAAGGCAAGCTGTCCAGGGGGGCAATCACCGAGGTGACCGTGTCCACCACCGGACTTACGCACACATCGAAGCAAATGGAACTGGTCCATCCTTCCGGCAGGTTATTGCAAACGCGTACCAGGTTCACCGTAATTAACGAATCGGTCAAATTGTACACGTAGCCGCCCAATTCAAAGGTATCACCACTCATACCGCTTGCACTGGCCACGGTTTGCCCCAATCTGATTGCAGCCGGCAGCAGAGTGGAAGCATGAAACCACAGAGAATCTTTATGGCCTGAGACCAAATCTTCAAAACGCAGCAATGCCTTGCCCGTGTCAGGGGTGGCCCCGGTGTTAAACGTGATGTCGAAAAACAAACTGTCTCCGGCATTCACGGCAACGGGATCCGGCTGGTCTACAAACGAGGGGTAACAATTACTGCCAAAACACAAGGTTGTTGTCCAGTCTTCGGGAATGGAATTTTCAACCCGCGTTAATTTAATGACCATCGTCTCATTACTGCGATTATGGATGTAGCCTTTCATCACAAAAGAATCGCCCGGTTTTCCTTCTAAGGTTGTTGCTTCGGGTTCCACAGTAAAAGGAGGCGGTGTTTCGGTTTGTACGGTAAACAGAAGCGAATCTTTTTCTCCGGAAACCAGATTTTCGAAGACAAGCCACACTTCTCCATTTCCCGGATTTTCATCGGTATTGAATGTAATGTCAAAAAACACGCTATCGGCCGCTTCCACACTCACCGGGTCCGGTTCGTCCACAAAATCGGGATAACACGAGCTTCCGAAACAAAGGGTTGTTTTCCATCCTTCCGGCAACGATTGGGTTTTTCGCACCATTTTGATGACTTCAGCGGCGTCACTCGTATTGTGCACGTACCCTTTAAAAACAACCGACTCCCCAGGAGAGGCTGTCGCACTGGTGGCTTCCACGTCCAGACGAAACGACTGGGCCATACTTGTGGCAACAATAAACAAACTGAAAGTTAAAAATAAGGCTATTTTTCTCATGACCACCTCGGTTTAACGTAATAAAATCATTTTTCTTGTAGCGTGAAAGTTACCCGCATCAAGCGAATAGAAATAAATTCCACTGGCCAAACGGCTTGCATTTAACGAGAACTCATGGAATCCCGCGCTTTTATTTTCATTCACCATAGTGGCAATTTCCCTGCCGTTTACATCGTACAAGGTCAAGGTGACATGGGCCGCTTTGGGTAACGCATAGCGAATTGTGGTAGAAGGATTAAACGGGTTGGGATAGTTCTGCTCCAGGCGAAACTGCCCGGGCATTAATTTTTTCCCATCCGAAAGAGCGTTCGGTTTATTGCCAAGATTTACTTTGGCAGCTACCAATACTTCCTTGTCATCCTCATTTTGCACAAACGCGATTAATTCGCAATTTTCCTTAACCACGCCGTCGGGAATGTCGAAACTAATGGAATTGTCCACTTCTGTGCCAACATCCGCCGGATGATCACTGTCCCAAACTTTAGTGCCGTTCGCATCCGGAATCATCAAGCGTTCCACAAAATGCAAGGAATCCATTGACGTTTCCCAGTTGTAGGCAATGTGCGATTCGCACAAGGCCCAGCGAATGTACAGATTTTTCAGGTTAATCAGGGCCTGATGCGTAACCGTCGCCGTTGCATTAATCGTGGTACCGTCTTCCGTCCAAACAATGTCCAGAGTTAACGGAGTGTATTCTTCCCGTTCCGCTAAATATTTTTCTTCGTATCCGGCATACACCCCGCTCCAGTCGCTCCCTGCAGCCGCTCCGCCAACTTGTTTGCGGTCTCCGCCAAAAACACAGGTCGGATAGCCAGTAATGCCGTAATAACTGCGTCGATCCGCCGCATAGCTGTTGTCGAAAGGATCATTCCCGGAAAAACCTCCGTGGTAGGCAATAATCGCGACATTATCGGGGTAAGTTTCGTACAAACTGTCCAGCGCTTCGGCAGCACCCGGGCAATAGGTACATTCTGTGTCCGTAAACTCTTCGGGCAATACAACTTCTTTTTGATTGGGATACGAATTAATAAAACGAGTGGCCACATCGTTCGAGGTATCCATATCGCCACTCAGTTTGGTACGCACATAAAACTTGTAACCGACCTGATTGAACGTATAGGCAGGGAAAGAAACCTGCATTTTGGCACCGGGTGCCAAATCGGATACCGATGTGGTGCTAATGGCCACTTCTTCCCCGTACCAATCGTAATAACCAAACTCCACATCAAAGGATTCGGTGTTTTTACCCTCGTTTTTTACCGTGGCCTTAGGGGTTACCGTTGTATTGGGCGCATAGTGCGTGTCCATATCCAGTGAAAGTGCCACCACATCATGATCGGAGGGAATCAAAACTTTCACATCATCAACAAACCACTGGTAGTTCGGCGAAGACGGATTGTGGTAATGAAAGGCAATGTAAACGGTGCTCTGTCCGGCATAGGACGAGAGATCTACTTCCACCACATTTCCGCCAAATCCGTCGATAGTATGTGTTTCGGGAGTCATCTCTAAAATGGGCGTAAAGGCCGAAGCCGTATTATTGGAAGTGGTAGAAACTTCAATGGAATTGGTGCCACCGCTTCCTTCCCAGCCGGATTGATCTTCATAAAAATACAATGTTGCTCTGCTGGTTGAAGAAAGATCCAAAGCCGGTGTTACCAGCCAGACATCCTGATTGTACAAATAATTAACTTCTACCATCGCCGAATGGGTGCCGGTACGACTTTTTTCCGAGGATTGCTGCCATGATTCCAGAGAAAAGCTGGAAAACTTTGTCCAACCACTCGGTGGAAAGCTTCCCTCAAACGATTCGTCCAAAATGGCCTGAGTTGTTTTTTGTGTGCCGGCAAAGGCTACCATCACAGCCAATCCGACCACAATCAGTGTTTGTAACCAACGATGCATCGCTTCTCCTAATTGTAAGTTGCCTGATATATTTTTTGTGTGGCCACATCCTGTAGAAAAGCCACGATGTGACAATTTGCGTATTGCCAGTTACTCCATTCTATCGCGTAAGTAAACGTGTTGGCGTTCACCAGGTCACCCGTGCGATCCGAAAGGAAAGTTCTAAAAACAAAATTAAAATCTTTTAGTCCATTGCTGCCCGGCGGGCTATCGAAATGAATATCATCTTCATACACTAAAACAAAAAGCCGCAAATCGGTATTCTGCAACACCTGGCCGTAATCATAAATTTCCACGCGCACATACAAAGAATCATTTTGCAAGCGTTTACTCGCCGAAAGAGCCAGGGGGGTATTTTGCCGGGCAATTGCCTCGGCGTAAGCGGTCTGGATAGCTTCGTAGCTGGCGGCATCTACTCCGGTTTCTCCGTTCAATCGTAATTTGGGCAGGGTGTACACTTTGTAATATCGAACCCGTTCGTCCACATCCTTGGGAGAAACGTTGTAAAACGGATCATTGGGAGAAGGCCAATTGGCGTAATATTCAAACAACACATAGGAAGGTTCCGCATGTTCGCTGCGGAATTTTTCCAAATTTTCGGCAGACGTGACACACGGTTCGCAAGAAACATTACCAAACGATTCCAATACAACCCTTTGCAAAATACTTAACGATCGAGTAAGGCTTGTAGTTGCATTGTTTTCAATCGTAATGCTCGAATCGACCGGCACAAAGCCATTTTTGACGAGCGTGATTTGGTACGTACCCGGTGCCAACTGCAAGGTATCGGGAGCATATCGCCCGGTGTTCTGTCCGTCCAGATAAATCTCGGCACCGGCAGGTTCGCTGTTTACCACAAGCGTACCCAGGTAGACCAGCTTTTCTAAGGTAAACATTACGTTTGCCACAGAGTCTTCCCGGACTTGTACGGCAATCGAATCCTGTAGCGGCTTAAAGCCTTCCCGCTGTACATGAATAATGTGACGTCCGGGTGCAATCCCCTTCAACGTATCGGGTGTGTACTGAAAAGTATTTTCTCCGTCCAAAAAAATCAAAGCACTATCCGGCTGGGAGACAACAAATATTTTACCCGTCTTCTGCTGCTCGATATTCTCAACAGGCTGCTTTATTCCGCAAGAAGCCATCATTAGAGCAGCGAATAACAAAAAAGTACGCTTCATATTAAATAAGGTATTCCGCTCATTCAACCCATTAATTTAAATTAGGATGAATATAGAAATTTATTTTTTTAGCATGCAACAACTAAATCACACTTACCTTTCATTTTTTTAAAAATGCACGGACAAAACGCCAGAAAAGGCCATACTATCATAGTTTTATTTCTCATAAACGAAGCGGCAACGGCATTTATTCCGTACACTGAACTGCTCTTTTTTATTGAGCAATGCTTTCAAAGCCCCGCTTATTCAAATCCAGATAAATGACCCAGCCGGCAAGCAGTCCGACCAGTAAAATCAAGCTGCCACGCAAATATTCGGCAAAGAGGATATCTCCCAGCCCGAATAAAAATGAGTACACGAGCACAATCCCTAACACCCAATCCAGAAAAACCCGTCCAAAGCCCTGATCACCCTTTACATCGGGCATCATCTTTTCGATGTAGCGCCAACCCAAACCACCGGGATGGGTTTTGCGGTAAAAGGCTTTCAAATGTTCGGTGGATTCCGGCTTTGTCAGATAGGTTACGAGCAGCCAAACAATAGTCGTGCCCAAAACGGTAGGATACAAAGTAATGGGAGAATGCAGCCCCATCCAATAACGGGCCATCGGGTAAATGACAAGCGGCGCTATCATCGCCGATATTTCCGACCAGGCATTAATCCGCCACCAGTACCAGCGCAAAATCAAAACGGCGCCCATACCGGCACTGGCATTGATGATAAATTCCCAGGCCCCTGAAATTGTGGTTAAAAAGTATTTTGTTACCAACAGAGAAAAAAACGTCATTAAAATAATTGACCATCGCGATACCAAAACGTAGTGGCGTTCCGGAGCATTTTGCCGCACAAATCTCCGGTAAAAATCATTAATCAGATACGATGTTCCCCAATTTAACTGCGAAGCGATGGTAGACATGTACGCCGCCAAAAAGACAGCAATTAACAATCCTAATAAGCCCGGGGGTAAATACCGCAACATTAACTTGGGATACATGATGCCCGGATCGACCGTGTTTTCATACGTTTCGTACATTTTTTTAAATGCGGGTGAATGGTACACGGGATCGTCCGACTGCAGCAACGCATGATTGTGATAGGCCGCTTCTACTTTGGCAAATAATGCCGGATTTTGTTTCTGAATCATTTGCGGGTTCTGTTCCCGGGGTAATAGCACAAGAGCGGCCAACGCTACAATTATCCAGGGCCAGGGACGCACCGTGTAATGGGCAATGGTAAACCACAACGTAGCAAACAAACTGTGTTTTTCATCTTTGGCCGACATCATTCTTTGGGCAATATACCCACCCCCACCCGGGTCGGCACCGGGATACCAGGTAGCCCACCACTGCAGTCCGATATGCGCGATGAATGCTCCGACACTCAATGCCAGCGCCCCACCGGTAATGCCCGAAACGGTCACATTGCCGATTTTCGGGAAGAAGTCGAGAATTTGCGGAGCCAATTTGGCTTTTAAACCCGCCATCCCGCCTACCTGGGGCAATTGAACAACGATGACTGCCAGGATAATGCAGCCGGTAATGGCAAACAAAAATTGAAAGCTGTCGGTGCGTGCCGTGCCCAACAACCCCGAAGCCGAAGCATAAACGGCAATAATGGAGGCCGAAATTACAACCAATAAAAAGGCATTGAATTCGGGCATTACCACAGAAAAAATTTTTTCCATGGCTTTGTTTACCCATCCCATCACAATGGCATTCATGAACAAACCCAAATACAAGGCCCGGAACCCGCGCAACGCGGCTGCAGCCTTTCCTTTGTAACGCAGTTCCACAAATTCCACATCGGTCATAATGCCGGCCCGACGCCACAAACGTGCAAAAAAGAAAACGGTTAGCGTTGCTCCGATGGCCAAATTCCACCACAACCAATTACCGGCAATGCCATTTTTTGCCACCAGTTCGGTAACAGCCAGGGGGGTATCGGCTGCAAAAGTTGTGGCCACCATAGCCGTTCCGGCCAAATACCACGGTAAATTTCTTCCCGAGAGGAAAAAATTCCCTGTGCTTTCGCCGGCTTTACGTGTGTAATAAGCCGCAATTCCGAAGATCACCAAAAAGAAAGCAAAAATAACGGCAAAATCAGCCCAGTTCAGATGGTGCATTCTCTCCCTTCCTTATGTTAGTCAATCAAATTTGCAAAAGACAAAAAAATCCGGAGCCCCGCCAAAGCAGCGACTCCGGATTGATACCGAAGAAATTACTTCAACAACAGCATTTTTCGGACCAAACGATGGCCGTCTTGCTCCAGAACCAGAAAATAAGTTCCACTGGTAAATCTGGACATGTTAAAGGAAACCCGGTACGTATTTGCCGTCTGGAAAACATTGTCCACCAAAGTCATAACGTGCTGGCCGAGAATATTGTAAACCTTTAGGCTGGTACGTCCGGCTTTGTTCAATGTGTATTCTACGTGTGCACTCGGGTTAAACGGATTGGGATAAACCTCTCCCAAAGTAAATTCGGTGGGAACCGTTTTGCCTACGCTTTCTTCGAGTGCCGTAATATAGGCCGATTCCGGCAAGGGCCAGGTCGGTGTCCAGTCGGCATTGGCACCAACCTGCGTAATGCCATAGCCCCAAATATCGGTCTCGGCTTTGCCGGTACGAATTTCTTTAAAATAGGCAAGCAAACCGATGTCATTTCCTGTTGTACCGTGCAAGATATCCTTGTCCATTTCCGTCATAAAACCGGGATCGGCATTTACATTGTTTTCGGCAACCAGATTGGGATACTTGGTTTTGTCGGAAAACATCGCTTCTGTGCGGTCATTCATCCAATGCGGGATGAAGATTCTGTTGGAAGATGTATCGTTCCAGGCCGTCCAGAAATCAACTAACTCTTGCGGCCAGAAATACGTATTGTTTTTAACGGCAATGGTACGCATGCTTTCGGCTTTGGACGTATCGGAAGGACTAAACATCTCTTTGTTGTCGTCGCTCAGCGGTTGCAAAGCAATAATTCCGTAGGAGGAATCCGGATACCACAGATTGTCCCACCAGGGATTCTCGGTTTGGTCCACGCCACCGGCATAGTTTCCGTAGAAAATATTGTCGTTAATTTCGCCTTCGGTCATGTTGAAGATAAAGAACGGATTCTTGAAGGTGTAAAGTACTTTGTTGCCGTCGAATTGGAAATACTTGGTGTAAAATTTGGTAACGGGACAGGCTGCATAACCATTAATTGCGACCATGTTGTTGCCAATCATGACCAAAGAATCGGTGTAGGCTTCGCCGGGCCATTCGTTACGAATAACTTCGCCGATGTACCATTGATTGGGATGCACCAGATTGCGGAACGTACTGTTCATGATGAAGAAACTATCCCACTGACCGTTGTACCCGATGGCAAAAGTTTGCCAGTTATCAAACACGCAATTGTCAACCGTCAAGCGGACTTTGTCTGCGGAAACCTGAACGGCAATACCACCACCATTAGCCGTGTTATTGGTTGCCTTAGCCAGCAGGTACAAATTTTTAAGCGTTACATTGGCATTGGCACCACTAATAGTGAAAAGTGTGCTGGGAATGCTCCCGTCTTGCAAAACAGCCGGTTGAATGCAGGGCGGACGTCCGGTATTGGGATCTACCACACCTTCAATGGTCACATCTCCTTTGATGGTGATCGGGCCGGTAAATTTGTAGGTAGTATCTAATGTAACCAATTGATACACTTGATGGGCAGGAGCCCCGTTGGAAAGGGTATCTTGCATAATAACTTCATTAATGTAGCCCTGATTGGCGTGAATGACCATTGTTTGGGCATGAAGACCCGCCGTGATGAAAAACATCATCACAACAAGCAAAGTTAACATACGTTTCATAACGCATCTCCTCTTAATTTTGTTGAACCTTAGTTTGTTTTAAAGCATTTAATTGCTTTTTGTACATTTTATCGTTTGGCCACACCTCCTTTCTTTGTCCTGACAATTTTTAAAGATGTTTTCAATCTTCCCTCCTTCACTTTATTCATACTTACATTATAGTTGCCATCTTAATCCCAATTCTGCGGTCATCCCGTATTCCTCAATCGATTTTGGAATATTGGGATATTTCTGGAGCACATTTAAATCGCGTGCTTTATTGAGATTGGTGATGTTCCCGTAAAGTTCAAAGCCAAGCCACGGCAATTTTTGCTTGGCCGTAATGTCCAGCCGCTTGTACGCCGCCGTGTTCGAACGCAACTGCGGCCATTGACTTACCCCGGTGAACACGTCATCTTGATAGAGATAGGAAACACGCACCGAAAATCCTTTGTAATCATACCCCACGGTTACATTCAAAATATGATCCGGCTGGTTGATAAGCCGATCGGTAAATGAGGTATCGATGTTGGTCAAGCTGGTAGCCCCGGCAATGACGTACGGATATTGCGCTCTGGAAAAGATATGCGTGTAATTCACATCCAGCACCAAACCTTTTAACGGATTGGGTAAATACCAGAAATGCGTTTGCCAATCGAATTCCACCCCGTAATTATTCACCGTAAAGGGGTTGTTGATGTACGTGCTAATGCGGTAGGTCAAATGCTCCGCAGGATTCTTATTGGTCAGATAATACGGTTTGGCTTCTAACCCTGCCTTGTAGAATACCCAGGGATAAATCAGATTGTCAATCTGTTTCAGAAAGCCACCTATGGTCAACAGACCAATGGTATTATTGGAAAAAGTGAAATAGGCATCGTAATTTCGTGAATGTAATGGTTTAAGTTTGTAGTTATTCCAGGCCAAGGCCGCTCCGGTAGTTACGTCGATTCGGGGAATAATTGCCCGGTAGTCCGGATATGAAAGCGTGGTCGAATACGAAAGACGTACATCAAACCAGGGGAATGGCTTGTAACGTATGTTAATATCCGGCAACCAATAGGGGTGGTCAACCGTTACCGTGGTGTCCGTCGAGTGGTCATATTTGTAATACGAAAGCGCCGTTTGCTGCCCGCGTGTTCCGGAATAGGTCGTGCGTAAATTCTGATAGCGGATACCGGGAATTATGGTGAGATTCGGCCCGACGTTAATCGTTGCCATTAAGTAACCGGCCGTTAGCACCTCCGTACCGGCGTAGTTGTTGGTAACCGACAGATAATTATTGCGGGCATAGGCCTCTTTGGCGCCATTCTTGGCAAAATTGTCCACATTTTCCTGACAGAACTTGATCAGTTCCTGGGCCAAATCGAAATTAATCGGGTTATGCATCTGGAATTCACCGTCTAACAGGCGGCCATAGTTGTAAGTGGTGTCCACAAAAAACGAAAGAGGAATAGACGTGTAATCGTGGGTTTTAATGCCGAAATGTTTAACGATTAAATACGTGGCCCCCCGCGCGCTTGGCGAGACCAGAGAGGCGTTGGTACCGTAAACTTCGGATGTGTAGGATCGTTTTTGATGGCGATATTTTCCGCCGAATTTAATGACCGAAGTGACTTTGTCGGTAATATTCCAGGGAACCTCAAAATCGAGGGAGCCCATGTAGCTGCGTTCCATGGAGTAATTGTTGTCGGTAGAAACCGTGTTCAATTTGGTCTTATTCGGATCGGAAAGAACCGAATCGGCCACCACATGCGGATCCAGGTTTGTCTGGTTCTGAAATTCGCTTATGTTCGCCGGAGATTGGTAGAAAGTAACCGCCCAATCTTCGGGACTTTTGGTTTCGGAGAAATTGTGGGCAAACTTCAAATACGCATGAAGATACGAAAATTGTTTGTCGAAGTTCAAAGTATTGTGAATCATGTTCATTTCATGATTGCTGTAAGCCAGCGTGTACAAATGCTGATTGGAATTGATGTTTAGCGTTTCGTAACGATCCGTAATTTTTGTCGTACTCGAGCCCACAAAATTGGAAAGGCTGATCTTTCCGTCGGGCAAGCGATAGTCGAGAACCAAAGCTCCGTCAATTCGTTTACGATCCCGCGGAATGTTGTGGATATCGATTGACTGCGTTACGTAATGTACATTATCATTCGTCGCATTGGAATATTGGGCTGAGAATTCATTGGAGGTAAGATTTCGTCGTTCAAAACTGGCCTGCGCAAACATTCCCAGTTTATTGTGGAAAAATCGGGCTTCAATGCTCGGTACAATTTTGTAATTATCGTATTTATTATACGCATTAGAGAGGCCTGTATACCCACCTTGAGCAATTAGATGAAGCCCGAATGGTTTTTTCGCTTCTTTCATTTTAAAATTTACGGTTCCCCCCAGTACGTCGGCATCCTGATCGGCCGTAACGGTTTTGGAAACCTCGATTTCCTGCAACATGCTGGAAGAAATTAAACTCAAGTCCGTACTCCGATCATTGGGATTAGAAGAAGCAATACGCACCCCATCGATGGTAATGGCATTGTATTTGGGCGAAAGCCCCCGAATGACCACCTGATTGCCTTCTCCGTTCGAACGAATAATGGAGACGCCAGGAATGCGGCTAATCGCCTCGGCGGCCGTGGCATCGGGATGCTCCTGAATTTGTTCGGACGAAACCACATTCACGATCGACTTTGCAGAAAGCTGTTGGTTTATGGCTGCTTTTTGTCCGCTGGCCTGAGAAGTAACGACAATTTCTTCGCCTTCAAGCGCCTGGGGATGAAGTTTAATCTTTTTCACGATCACCTCCCCGGCTTTTACGCGCACAGGAATATCTAACGGCTTGTAGCCAATGTAAACGACCCGTAACGTGTAAGCACCGGGAGGAATATTGGTAATGCTAAAATATCCGTCCACATCGGTTGAACTTCCAAATCCCGTGCCATTCAGAAAGACATTGGCACCGGGCAAAGGTGTCCCGCTTTGAGCATCCTTAACAATACCCTTAATCGTACCGTTTCCGGCTGCGAACAGCAATCCGGAAAACGTAAAAAGTCCCACAATAAAGGCAACGATAACCCTTATGCTTTTCTTCGAGTACATAGGCCCTCCACTCGTTTGAGCTAACTTAAAATTCTCAATTTTGTTGTCCTTGCAGTAAAAGGGCAACGGCTCCTAAAACCGCATAATTTTTTTTCGAATCGGAAATCCTAATTTCGACGGAATCTTTGAACATCGGCAAAAGATTTTCTTCCAAAGCCTGTTTCATCGGTTCGAACAAAAAGTGTCCGGCGCCGGTCAATCCTCCGGAAAATACGATGGCTTCCGGATTGAGAAGTGTCACAACCTCCGCTAATTTTTTCCCCAAGATGTTGCCCGTGTAACGGTACGTTTCAATCGCCAGTGCATCGCCTTGTTGAGCAAATTGCGTGATTATTTCCGGAGTCAGTTCATTAAATGAATAGTTTCTAAGCCGGGTATCGTTTCTTCCGCTACTAATCAATTCAAAAGCGGTGCGGCAAATCCCACTTGCCGAAACATAGGTTTCCAGACAACCCCGTTGCCCACATGAGCACAAACGCTCTCCCGCACAAACTTTGGTGTGCCCTAACTCCCCGGCAAAGCCGTATTGTCCCAGTACCAACCGTTTGTTTGCCACAATACTGCTTCCCAAACCGGTTCCCAAAGTGATGTGCACAAAATCGCTTAAATCCCGGGCAGCCCCAAAATGCAGCTCGCCCAGGGCCGCGGCATCGGCATCATTAATCACGCGCACGGGAACCTGAAACTTGTCTGCAAAAACCTGTGTTAAATTCACCCTTCCCCAATTAAAATTTTTCGGATTGTCCAGATATCCCAACTTGTAATTAACGCTTGGTGCCCCGATTCCGATCCCGGCCAGTGCGCTCTTTTTCGAATTGATTAACTTTTGAATTTCATCGTGCACATGATCAATAAAAACATCGATCGTTGCATTGGCACGGGTAGGAATGGCCTTCTGCTTCAAAAAATTACCCTGGCCATCGACCAGACCAATAACGGTATTGGTGCCTCCCACATCCAAACCAATGTATAACGAATTATTTTCCATGCCTGACATCCCTTTAAATTGGTTGCAACAACCAACTAACTAATGAAAAACACCTTTTCCTACAATGTAATTTTGTAATCGCTAAAAAAATGCTCAATCACCAGCGTTGCCGCGCCAATGAGTCGCGGCCGCTCTTTCAAAGACGATGGCAATATTTTGGTTCGCTTCTCTAACCCGAAAAAGCTGCGTTCTTCCAGTCCTTTTAGAATTTGGTCGTAAATCAAATCCCAGGCCTGCAAAATATGGCCGCCAATGACGATAGCCTGCGGATCTAACGCGCGCACTATGATTGAGATTCCGATACCCAGATACTCCCCCGTTTTGCGCAGAGCCTGAATGGCTTCTTCATCGCCGGCCTGAGCAGCCTTGATCACATCCTTGACCAGAATGGGCTGGTCGTCGTTTGGCGTAAGTTGTTTGAGTGCCAAATATCTTTTTACGGTCGCGCGATCGGAGGCGTACGCTTCCCAACAGCCGGAATTACCGCAAATACAAGCGATGCCCTGCTCGTAAATGGGAATGTGCCCGAATTCGCCGGCAGCATGCGATGCACCTTCCACAACCTTACGATTAATGACCACGCCAGTTCCCAGACCGGCACCGACCGAAACAAAAACAAAATTCGAATAATTTTTTATGGGTCCTGTGCCGTACCACAATTCGGCCAAAGCCGATGCCTTGGCATCGTTGTAAAAACGCAGTAGCTTAATCGAAGGATCAACACTCAGGAAAAGTTCGCTTAACTTGATGTCTTTCCAGCCCAAATTCGGGGCAACAAGCACATGGCCGTCTTCCGGATCGATCAAACCGGCAATGGTTACTCCAATGCCTTCCAGATCGCTAATGCGCAATTTTCGCATCAAATCGTTTAACAGCTCAAGGCCTTTTTGCACGTATTCATTCGGAGAGTTATTCTCGGGAACGCACTCCGTCTTGGCCACAACGGCTCCCCCGATGTTCATCAAGGCCACCCGGATAATTTTCGTATCGAAATTAATGGCGCCCACATGAAAGCGCGAAACATTCAAGCGTAATTGCAAAGGGTTACGCCCCACCTTGCTATCCGGGACGAGCTCTTCAATTAAATAATCCCCATCCAGCAATTCGGCGACGATGCTCGACACGGTACTCTTGTTCAATTTGGTAATGCGGGCAATATCCACCCGGGAGATGGGCTGTTTTTCCCGGATTAAATTCAGAATAGCCGCACGGTTAATGTTCCGTACTAACTTTGCATTACCACCGATTATTTTTTGTTTTTTGTCGCTCACGCCGCCTCTTTAAAATAATTGGTTGTTTAAACAAACAAATAAAGTTTAAAATATTTTTTTGCCAAATGCAAATCTAATTCTCTTTTTTGCCCGAACCTCGTCGCCGGTGTGTGTACAAAAAACCTTATCAGGCACACGCAACCATAATTTTGTGGGACAATCTCTATTTGATTTTACCTTTAAATATCCGTATTTTTTGTTTTTAAAATTAATGTAAAATGTTATGATTAAAAAAGTTAGATTTACTATCACACTTGGTGTACTACTACTTTTCGTCATGTGCACCAATCCGTTTACCACGCGACAAAATCAGGTAGAACCGCCTGATGTGGGTACCCCGGGCGGCAAACTGATCTATGACCCGGCGGTAAATCCCGACATTGTTTTCGTTAATCTCAAAAAGGCTATTGAGGCTAAAGACGTTGATGAATACATGAAGTGCTTTGTCCCCTTAACACAGAACGGCCAGCCCCACTCTTTCGAATTTATTCCGGAACAGCATTTTACCAATGAATTCGAAAAACAAAAGTGGACGTTGAACGACGAGCAAAATTATTTCATTCAACTGACCCGTTCGCAAAAAAACGACTATCCCAAATTGGATTTCAGCTTAAACGACGGCGGCCCAATCACGCTTAATCCTATTACCCCTACATCGATTAACGATTCTCTGGAGACCGCCAGCGTCAAATATCAGCTTACGGTTCTCTACTCCGTCGATTCGGTTAAAATTTATTCCGGCGTGCTGCAATTCCGATTATTCAAATCGAACATTCCTCCGGAAATTTGGTACATTTATTATTGGGAAGACAATGCCATCGGCAACGCATACGAAAAAACATGGACCGCGCTAAAACTGTTTTATCGGAAATCAGGTGTGCGGAATGAGTAAAAAACGTTTCTTCATCGTTATTGCGCTTTTGTTTGTTTTTATGCCTGCCTGCGAAAATCCTTTTGCCCCGGGCCTTAAAAATGCCGTGAACAACACCATGCTCATCGTAACCGATCAACACACCCCGGAAGATGTATTAATCAATTTTAAGTATGCCTACAATTTCAAGGATTCTCTGGTGTACGCCGATTTGCTGGACAGTAGTTTTCTGTTTATCTCCAAAAACTTTTTAACCGACCCCCCGACCGACCTAACCTGGGGGCGTGACGTGGACATTAAAACAACGGTCGGGCTGTTCCACCACTTCCAGACGCTTAACCTGATATGGGAAGGAACCGTTTACTCTCGGTTTATCGATAGCGAGCACAAACTAAAGGAGATCAAAAAGGTTTTCAGTTTAACGATTGACGGTGGGAAAGAAATTCCCACCATCAAAGGAGAGGCGTTGTTTGTATTTAAAAAGAAGCCTCTGTCCGGGAGCGACACAACAGGCATCTGGAGAATTGTGCGCTGGGAAGACCTTTCCAGCTTCTGAGTCCAGAGACATCCCGGGTTTCCCGGAATGCTGTTCCGTGTTCTATTTTTTCGTAAATTCTTTTTTTGCCCGATGGCACAATAGTTTAAAAACGTTAAATTACGCGCTTTTAGGCACCGTTTCTTAGGAGGAAGTTATGCACCGTTTGGCTGTTGATATTGACCCGATTGCTTATGTTCGGAATATGTTTAATGAACGCTACCCCGATCCTATCCAGAGTGTGGTTTTGGCAGAACTGGGCGGCGCGGAAAGCATTGTCGCCTATTTTCAGGACAATCAGCAAACCGTGAAAGAGACCGATCTGGTTTTGCTGAAACACATCGTAAAAACTTATTTAAACATCCGCTGCAACCTGACCGCGGAAACCGTTCATAAACTGATTCGAATTAAACCTAACATGGTCACTTTTGTTGCGCCCGGTCAGGTAAAAAGTATCGATCCCGAACCGCTGGATGTGGATCTCTATTCCAAGCAATTGGGCGACTATGTTTTGGAATTGCACACAAATGACATATTAACCTCGATTTTAATCGAGCCGGAAATCGCGCAAATCAAACTGGCCGAAAAGCTCGAATTCGACTACATCGAACTGGACGCACGCGGTCTGACGCAAGCCGAAGACATGGACAGCGAATTGGCCTTTCTGGACGAATTAAACGGTCTGGCCGCCGCCGCCAACAAACTTGGAATGGGCGTTAACATCAGCGGAGGCATTGGCTACGATACCATCCGTGACATTACCAAAATCGAATATGTGGAAGATATTGTGGTAGGCAAGCCCTTGTTTTCCAAAAGTTTGGCCATTGGTCTGGAACAGGCCGTACGGGATTTTATTGCGTTAATGTAGAATGGATTTCAAGGGTTTCAAAATGAAATTATGGCTGTCGATCTTCGTACTTTTCTTTTCGTTTCAACTTTTTGCTCAGGAAATCATTGAATTTCGTTGGGGTGCGCCTCAAAATTTTGCCGATTTGGCTCCGGCCACTTCCACCATTCCTTTAACGCATTGGCAAATGCAAAACGAAACCCGACGAAAATTAACCGTTCCGTTCGTCCTTAGCGGAAAGGACAACGTAGAATTGCAAACCACCTTTCGTGTCGGAAAAGACGAGCTGTCGAATGGGTACGATTTGCTTTCTTTGGGCATCACAGGTTCGGCCGTCATCTATTTTAACGGCCATTTGATTTCCGTGGTCGGCAACGGCCAGCAACCATTCAAAATCAATTTACCTGGCGAATTTTTCAACGAAGATTCTCTGCAATCGCTAACCATTCAGCTCAGGCAGCCGCAAACAACGGCGCAGGGCTTCCCCATTGTGCCCTATACCTATTCCGAAAGCCATGCCATCGGGTTAAGCGCGCCCATTTACATTGTGCGAAAGCCATTAAACGGAATCGACCGATTTTCCCAAAAATTGCACATGGCGCCCAAAACAGCGACACTTTCCTATTCTTATCGGGTTTTCTTCCGCCCCACCACGAAACGTCTGCAAATTGAAGAGCGTTTTCTGAATGCGCAAACAGGTAAAATTATTTTTCGTAAACTGCGCTTTAGTAAAAACCCCACACATTCATCGCTGACCATTAAAGGAGAGTTGCCTCTCAGTCGTGCCGATCTGTGGTCTCCTGATGCCCCCCGCACCTTACGATTGGAGCTTACCGTCACATTTTTCGGAGAGCAAAAAATCACGGTTCAAAAAAGCATCGCCTTCGGGGCCCGTTCGTTTCGCTTTACCCCCCGTGGCTTTTTGTTAAACAACAGGCCCATTGCCGTGCACGGCATGAGCTATCATCAAAATTTTCGCAGATGGCAGGACAAATCGGCCTACGCACAAATAAAAGACGACTTGCAGCGCATTAAAGCTTTGGGTAACAACAGTGTGCGGGTGATGCACGTTTTGCCCAACAATTTATTCTTTCACCTGGCCGATTCTTTGGGTTTGCTGGTTTTTGCGGAAATGCCCATCTGGCGTTTTCCTTCTTCTTTCTTTTCCGAAAACTACCTTCTGGAAATGGCCAAGGCCAATATTGCCCAATTGGCTCCGTTTCTCCGTGGTCATCCGTCTTTTGTGGGGCTGGGCTTAGGGCAGGAAATTCCCATCCACGATCCCGTAGCGCAAAAGTTTATTTTTATTCTTAACGGAAAGGCCAAGGCATTTCTGGATGTGCAAACCTACGTCTCTCCCATTCCGGGACATCCTCTTCCCCCGGAAAAAGTTGCCGATTTTTACGTGTACGATCATTACAGCCCCATTAACGTTTTGAATTCCTCGCTCGATAAAGGTCTGTTCGGAATCATCGGAAAAATCGGGGTATTAACTCCGAAGCAATTTCGGGAAGAAGAAACGGCCAGACCGGATGAGATCAACCGTACCTTCTTCCTAAAAGAAGAGATCAGCAATGCGCTGCTGGGACTAAAAATCAACAGTGGATTTATTGAAAGCTACCAGGACTGGTTGAGTCCGTTTCCTTCGCTGGTGGCCCAAACGTCGCCCTACGGTTACATTATTCCTCAGGGGTTTTACACCGTTACTGGCGAGGCAAAGCCCTGGATTAAGCTTTTGAGCGCCCCATTGTGGCAAACGGATGAAAGCGCTGTGGTACGGGAGCAAGCCTCCCGTACCATGCCTACTAATTTCTTTTCGATTCTCATCACGGTAATTATGGTCCTCTTTTTCAGCTTTTACCGCAGAACCCCGCGACTCAAAGAGAACCTGAAACGTTCTTTGCGCCATTCGTACGGCTTTTTTGTGGATTTACGTGAACGGCGTATTATTCCCCTGTTTAATTCCGTTTTTGTCGGCTTCGTCTTTTCGGTAATTCTGGCGGCCTTCATCGCCGCCCAGGTGTACTTTAATCACTCTTCCTATTGGCTGCAAGAAATCATGGCCATCTTTTTTGTACCCTTAAATCTCTTCGAATACTACCTGTCTATTAGTCAATCGTATTGGTTGCTCACGCTTGTGCTATTCTTGTTCTTTTTCCTTTTGCCCGTTTTGGGCGCCGTCGCACTCAAGATAATCAGTCTTTTCATGCGGGCAAAAATCCGGTTGCGTCAGGGGCTGGCCGTCATGTTTTGGTCGGGTACTCCCTTTTTGTGGTTTTTCCCCGTAAGTCTTATCTCTTACCATTGGATCTTTTACCATCAAAACATGCAAATTTTATGGATTGTTTTTCTTTTCTTTTTTCTCTGGGTGCATTTACGCCTGATAAACGCCATTCACATTCTTTTTATCGTGCGCAGTTCCACCGTACTGGTTTTCTTGCTATTGTGTTATTCCATTCCATTGCTTATCTTTTGGGCTCTTTTTAATCCGCCGGGATACTGGTTTGATTATTTAAAATTACTAATGGATGCCAAAGCTTTGTTTTAAGGAGAACAATGTATTTATCGAGACTGCAATTATTCGGCTTCAAATCGTTTGCGCAAAAGACAAAATTAGATTTTAACGAAGGTATTTCATGCATCATCGGCCCGAATGGGTCGGGTAAATCGAATATCGTCGATGCGGTACGCTGGGTTCTGGGCGAACAACGCACTTCGGCCCTGCGTAGCGACAAAATGCAAAGCGTCATATTCAACGGCACAAATACGCGAAAACCAATGGGCATGGCCGAAGTTTCCATGACCATCCAAAATAACAAAAAAATTCTGAACACCGAATTCGACGAAGTGGTCATCACCCGCCGTTTGTACCGCTCCGGTGAAAGCGAATATCTCATCAACAACGTGCCGGTACGCCTGAAAGACGTGCTAAATTTGTTCATGGATACCGGATTGGGCCCCAATTCCTACTCGGTCATCGAATTGAAAATGGTGGAAAGCATTTTAAGTGAAAACAAAGGCGAGCGGCGGCAATTGTTCGAGGAAGCGGCCGGAATTGTAAAGTACAAAATTCGCCGCAAATCGGCCCTGAACAAATTGGATGCCACACGAAACGATTTGGTACGCATTAACGATATTATCAGCGAGGTAGAAAAAAAGGTCAATTCCCTTTCGCGCCAGGTGGGCAAAGCCCGGCGCTATCTGCAATACAGCGAAGAACTGCGCAAAACCGATATCGAACTTTGCCGCTACCGCTACCACGCATTACTGGACGAAGTACGCCCTTTAAAGATCCAGCTGGAAGAAATCAGCAAATTAAAGGAAGAAAGCCATCACCAAATTACCATCGATGAGGCCCTGCTGGAAGAATACAAACGGGAACAAATTCAACGCGAACAGGCCATGCAGAAAACCAGCCTGCAAATTAGCGAACTGGATCGTCAAATTGCCCAACTGAATCAGGAAATGGCTGTGGCCCAGGCCCAAAGCGAACAGCTAAAAAAGAACAAAGAACGTTTTTTCGAAGAAATTGACAACGCCGAACACAAAATTAAACTGCTGCAGGAGAACCTAAAAACCTACCAGCAAGAGATCGAAGAAATTGCCCGGCAAAAAGAACAGGCCGAACAAAAGTTAACGGAAATTGAAACCCAGCGGCAAACCGAGCTGGAAGTTCTGCAAAAAGAAAAGAAAGAAATCGATCAATTAAACAATGAATTCCGGGAAAAATTTCAGGAAGTTTCCCGCCACAAAGATCAATTGGCCCAAAAGCAATATCAGATGCGTTTTTTAAACGAACAAATTGAAGAGCTGGAAGAAAAAATCGTCGCTATTCAGCAAAACATTCAGCATCTGGAAACCGAACTCGCCCGCAACAAGAACCAACAAACTGCGCGCATCAAGGAATATGAAGCAATAAAGCACGAACTCACCGACCTGCAAAATTCTCTGCAGGTCTTGCAGAACGAGCGCGCCCAATTGGCGCAACAGAAAAACGGTTTACTGGGCAAACTGGAGCAATCGCGCTCCCGACTCAACTTTTTTCGCCAAATTATGAGCAGCTACGAAGGATTCTGGGAGAGCACCCGCTTCGTAATGACCCATAAAGACCAATTTCCCGGCGTTTACGGCACCCTTTCTGAAATCATCTCCACCGACGAGCCTTACTCCAAATTGCTGGAATCGCTTTTGGGCGATGCCCTGAATTACGTAATTGTGGAAAACGTTGCTTCGGCCCGACAAATTATCGAAACGGTCAAAAAAGAAAAGAAGGGACGCATTACGCTCATCCCCATGGATCGCATTCCGCAAGGCAGTGTTGGCACTCCTTCCCCGGATCACAGCCTTTCGCTCCTGAAAGAAAAAATTCGCGTGCAACCGCAATTTCAAAATCTGGTGGAAATTTTACTGGGGGATGTGGTTGTCGTGCCCACTCTGGACGATGCCATCCGCTTTTCGGAAAAATTTCCCCAATATCGCTTTGTTTCGGAACAGGGTGAAATGGTCAACTTCAACCGGGAAATTTCCAGCGGAGAAACATCGCAGCGAAGTGTATCCATCGTGGGACGCAAAGATCAGCTAAAAAAGCTGGAAACGCAGGTGGCCGAAATTGAAGAAGCCCTTGCCCGGACCAACCGGGATCTGGAAAAAACCGATCGCCAAATTTCCGAAGTTCAGAAGGCCCTCACACAAAAAGAAAATGCCTTGCAAACCGTGCAGGCCGGACGGATTGAACTGGAAAAGCAAGAGAATCAGCTGCAGTACGAAGTCAAAAAACACCAGACAGAATTACAGCAAACCGATGAACGCCTGCAGCAGATTCGCCGGGAATTAAAGGCGCTGGAAAAAACGACCGAAACGCTGGAAGCGCAATTGCAGGAAATGCAAAACGATTTAAACGATCTGGAACGCGAAACCATTCAGCGCACCACCGAATACGAGCGCAAGAGCGAATCCATGGAATACCTGCTGGAAGAAGTGCAAAAAGCACGCATTCAGGCCAATAATCTGCGCAACCAGTACCAAAACCGCCAGGCCGACATTCAACGCACGCAAAAAGCGATCGAAGATTTGACCAACGAAATCGAGAAAAAACGTCAGGAAATTAAACGCATTAACCAATCTTTAATCGATATCGACACGCAAAACGAGCAGCGGGAAAAAGACCGGGTGGCCATCTGGGAAAGCCGGGATAAACTGGAAGCCCAACGCCAGGAGATGGAAAAAGCATTGCAGGAACTGCGTGACAAGATTACCGATCTGGAAGAAAAAACCAAGGAATACCGCCGGCAACACGACAATACGCTGGAAAAAAGCCGCCAATTAGAGTTAAAAATCAACGAAAGCCAATACAAGGCCGAAAGCATCCGCGAATACGCCTTAAAAGAATATTCCGAAGATGTGGAAACCGCCATCCCCTTCCAGGATTTTGACGAAGAAGAAGCCGAGAATCGCATCGAAATGTTGCGTTTGCGCATCAAGCATTTGGGACCGGTAAACCCTCTGGCCGTTCAGGAATATGACGAAGAGAAACAAAGATTGGATTTCTTAGTTAAACAAAGAGATGATTTGCTGAATGCCGAAAAAACATTGATCGACACGATCGACAAAATCAACAAAACGGCACGCGAGCAATTTTTGGACACTTTTAATCAGATTAAAACAAATTTCGAAAAAGTTTTCAAATCGTTCTTTGAAAACGGAGAAGGGACAATCGAACTGGACACGGAAGCCGACCCCCTGGAAGCGGACATTCACATCAAAGTGCGCACCAAGGGCAAGCGCCTGCAAACGCTAAGTTTGCTTTCGTCCGGAGAAAAAACATTAACAGCAATTTCGCTGCTCTTCTCCATTTATCTGGTAAAGCCGAGTCCCTTTTGTATTCTGGACGAAGTGGATGCACCGCTGGACGACATGAACATCGGACGCTTTACCGAAGCGCTTAAAAACTTTTCGAAGAACACACAGTTTATTGTGGTAACCCACAATAAACGCACCATGGAAGCCGCCAGCACCATGTACGGCGTAACTATGGAAGAGGAAGGAGTCTCGAAAATTGTTTCCGTTAAATTTAATTAAAAACGGTAGGTGGGTTATGAAAAAAACGACCTTAGCTTTTCTTTTGGCTTTTTTTGTGCCGGTTTTGTTATCCGCACAAATTCAATTTTTGCCCATTAGTGTGGATTACGCTACCTTTATGCACACCGATTCCACGGCCTACGTGGAAGTTTACGTTTCCGTGTTTCAGGGCAACTTGTCTTACCAGATGAATTCCGATGGACAGCTTAGTGCAGAATTTACCAATACGTTAACCATCCACGATTTGAACGGGAAAAAACTCGATCAATATGCCCATGCTTACACCAACACCGCCAAAGATACTTCCGGTCTGGCACGTTTTAGCCAGCTTGTCGATATTTTTTCCTTTTCTTTGCCTTATGGCAAATACAAAGCCAAAGTGCAAACCATCGACAAAAATTCCGGACAAAAAGGCGAATACATTTTTGACCTGAATACCATTCGCAAGCAAGACAAAATTTTTCTCTCCGACGTGGAGTTCTGCCAAAAAATCGAAAACGGCAGCAATCCCCAGGACCGCTTTTACAAAAACGGTTTGCGGGTTGTCCCCAACGCAAGGCGGGTATTCGATTTGCTGGAACCCATGCTCTACTTTTATGTGGAAGTGAACAACCTGCCCTTCGAGAAAAATAAACAGGGCACCTTTAACTTTAGCTATTTTGTCACCACGACCAATGGAGACACAGTAAAAACGATTCCTCCCACGGTCAAAAAAATTCTTGCGCCTTCGCTGGTTGAAGTGGGAGGCTTTAATGTGATGGCCTTGCCACAAAACAATTACATTTTGAATGTGGTGGTGGAAGAACCCCAGAGCGGACAAAAAGCCATAGCCAAGAAACCGTTTTACGTGTACAAGCCGCAAAAAAAATCACAGGAAACCGTGGCTGCAAAGGGCAATAAAATTGCCAAAATCGATCCGTCTATTGCCCTGCTAACCGAAAAAGAATTAAAACGTGAATTTAACATGGCGCGTTACATCGCCACCCGTCAGGAAGAGAAAATTTTCAAAAATCTGGAAACGGCAAATGCCATGCGTGAATTTTTAACCCGTTTTTGGTACCGCCGCGATGCGGCCAACGGCCTGCCCTTTGGCACTACCCGCAGTAATTACCTGCGCCGTGCCGAAGAAGCCGACCAGCGTTTCCACACGATGGGACGTGAGG
This sequence comes from uncultured Caldithrix sp., assembly GCA_964468415.1. Taxonomy (GTDB): domain Bacteria; phylum Calditrichota; class Calditrichia; order Calditrichales; family Calditrichaceae; genus Caldithrix. The sequence continues at coordinate 3,659 of CAYXUS010000045.1, read as the reverse complement.
GATGGCAAACCGACCGCGGACGCGTCTTGCTAAAATACGGCGAACCGGATGAGATCGATCGTCACCCCAACTCCATGAACAAGGTGCCCTATGAAGTTTGGCGTTACAACAGCCTGGAAGGCGGTTCCGAGTTCATTTTTGCCGACTTGCGGGGCTTTGGCGATTATGAATTAATCCATTCAACCTACCGTAATGAATTGCAAAATCCCAACTGGGAACAGCTTATTCGTAAAAAATCCGGTACAGGGCTGGACGCCGAAATGGATATTCAAAGCCAGTTTTAAAATCCGACGAACTTTATTGAAAAATCAATAAAAAAGCGGAGAATTTTCTCCGCTTTTTTGTTTTTTGCCCGTTTGAACTTTTATTCAACCCCAACCGGGGCCGAAGGCGCATCCTTGAACATTTCGCGAATACCTCCAAGCGAACTCAAAACGCCTGTGGCTTCTACCGGCAGGTACACCACCTTATTGTCCTTGCCGCTTACCATTTCTTTTAAAGTCTCGATGTACTTAATGGCCACCAGGTATTGCGACGGATTTCCTTTGCTCTTTTCAATGGCCTTGGTAATCATTTCAATGGCCCGGGCTTCGGCCTCGGCGACTTTTATTTTAGCCTGCGCTTCTCCTTCGGCCCGCAAAATTCGGGCCTGCTTTTCACCGTTGGCGCGCTGAATTTCCGATTCGCGAATTCCCTCGGCCTGTAATATCTTCGAGCGTTTTTCGCCTTCGGCCTGCAAAATAATGGCCCGACGATCGCGCTCGGCACGCATCTGCTTTTCCATCGCCTCTTTAATGTCCTTTGGCGGATTAATATCCTGCAATTCTACCCGGTTAACCTTAACGCCCCATTTGTCCGTCGCTTCGTCCAGAATATTGCGCAATTTTCGGTTTATGGTATCCCGCGAGGCCAAAGTTTCGTCCAGATCCAATTCACCAATCACATTACGTAATGTAGTTTGAGTCAGTTTTTCGATGGCATCGGGCAGGTTAACAATTTCGTACACGGCTTTACGCGGATCGGTGATTTGAAAATACAACAACGCATTAATTTCGATGACCACATTGTCCTTGGTAATTACCGACTGCCGGGGAAAATCGTAAACGGTTTCCCGCAAGTCGATGCGGGTAATCGAGCGGTGGATGATCAGTTGCCGCCCGTCCGGCGTTACTTTAATGTACTTCCACTCGATTTTGCGCGGGGTTTCGATTAACGGCCAGATAATGTGAATGCCGCTTTCCAGAATGCGGTGAAATTTACCCAACCGTTCCACCACGATAACCTGTGCTTGTTGAATCATGACCAGGCCTTTTATCGCAAACGCGATAATAAAAACGGCCACAACAATCATAATAATGGATGATGCTCCCATGACCTTACTCCTTGCTAAAAGTTTCTACAAATAAGGTAACCCCCTCCAGATCGACAATCTTTACGATTGTCCCTTTGGGAATGCTTTGATTATTTTTCGTTTTTGCTTTCCAATCTTCCCCGCCAATTTTTACCCGGCCTTTGTTTCTGAGCGGATCGATGGATTCGGTGACCAGCGCTTGTTGACCGATAAGTGCCTGAACATTGGTGGGTACCTGTTTTTGCGGCGGAAAAATAAATTTAAGGTACAGCGGCCGAACGGCGAAAAAAGCCACCAAGGTTCCCACGCTAAAGGCGACAAGCTGCCACAAAATGTGTGCATGAAAATAAGCCGGAATCGCTCCCACCAGGCATCCGATTCCGAATGTGGCAACAATAAACCCGGGAGTAAAAATTTCTACAATAAAAAACACAACTCCCAGAATAACCCATAAGGCCCAAAGCTCCATGATAATCTCCCTGCTTTTATTTAGGAAACTTTCTCTCTCATACAGAGAAAGCGATCAAATATTCAAATTGTACTATTTGAGCAGAAGCAAAACCAGAACGGCGGGAATTACAGCGGTTAAAATCGATAACAGCGAGCCAATCAGGAAATACTCGGCAAAGTGTTTGTCTTCCAGCTCTTTGTAGCGCGCCAGAGACTTTAACGCAATCAAAATGGCAATGGCACCTATCTGATCCCAGATGATTAAAAAATAAAGAAAGATGCGCTCCAGCATCCCGATTATACGGCCCAGATCGTACTCCCGTTGGTCTTTTTTTCTGCTTTCGGGAACCTGACGCGGCAGGGCACGTAATTTTCTCAAAATAAGGCGGATGACGATCGTCGCTTCTTTTTGTGTTAGCAAAAACCCGACAAAAACAATTAAATAAGTCTGAGGGTGAAACGACTGTAACCAGCGGTAAGGGGCCCAGGCAGATGCGGTAAACACATAGTTCCGGGCAAGCTGCAAAAAGGCCGGCCAAACGGTAAAGGCAAGCAGCAGATGCAGTGCGTAGTACCAGCGATTTCTGGCCCATGCTTTGGAGCGCAAAAAAGAATCGACCAGTACGGAAAGCCCATGCAGCACAAAAAACACCGCAAGCAGTACCACATTCGGGCAAAAGGCAAATCCTACCGCTCCCCACAGCAAACGAGCCACGAAAAATCGCTTACGTAACGCTCGCCCACCCAAAATGTATTGTTCATCGTAAAAAAGCAAGCGCCCCAAAAAGTAAACGCTCCAAAAGCCCAAAAGGTAATTATTCATTGCCCGTCCCCAATAATAAATTTAACTCGTCCTGAACCACTTCCTGACTTTGGGCCACAAGGCGGAACAGTGGATGCCGTACATGCTGTGAAACGGCAGGCTGACTCATCCCGATGCGTGCGGCAATCTCTTTTTGAGTTACCCGTTGGCGAATCAAATGCAATATTTGCTGTTTTTCTCTGGACCAGGTGCCTGTCACGGCATCAATCCAATGAAAAAGCAAATCGACACGACGCCGGATGACAGGCGTAGCACAGGCAAACACAAACCGTCGGTTTTCCCGACGGGCCTGTTCAACGGCCTCGCGGGCAAAATGAAAAGCCGGCCCGTCCATGCCGATTGCTGCCCGGCGATTAATATCGGTGGTAATGGCCCCAATGCCAATTCCGTAACGGAACCGTACATCGGGTAGCTGCAATTCAATACGATGTAACAGAGCAAAAAGCCGCGTAGCCTCCGTTAAAACCGCCTGAAATTCATCCCCGATGGTTAACGTTAAAGGCGAAATAATATCGCTTTCATATTCCCTTTGGGCTTCCCGCAGGGCTTTTTGAAACGCGGTTTGAATTTTTTGCCTTTCTTTAATTACCCGCGAATTGATTACATCACCGATAATTACTAAATAGGCGCCCACGTTGCTCCTTTCCTTCTATCTTAAAAATAAGAAATAACCTTATAACAGATAGATTATTAGCTAATTACTTATTACGATCCAAAAATAAGAAATTAATTTATAAGCCGCAAATTTATTGCGGGCAATAAGAGAACATCGTAATTTAATTGAGAACGGAATTGGGCAGGAAAAATTTATGTTAAGGCTCTCAAAGCACAGGCACTTCTGGATTCTATTGCTGCTGTTTGCGGCCTGTTTACTGGCTTTTAAACTGGTACTTAACAAGCTGCAAATGTGCTGCGGCACCACACAAATTCCCGATACGTTTTTCCACTACACGCCGCAACAGCTTTACCGCCTGTTTCAAACATACGGAACGGTTGGCAAAAAATGGTATTTAATCGCTATGGGAATCGATCTCA
>CAYXUS010000044.1:0-59847 GCA_964468415.1 uncultured Caldithrix sp. | reverse complement strand
CTGCGCCCGGATACACCTGCCAGTCACCGCGGAAAGCATCGGCCCATTGGTACTGCGGCCCACCATGCACATTCAAAATAAGCGGATATTTTTTATGCGGATCAAAATTGTGCGGCGTAACCAGAAACGTGTGAATTTTTACACCGGTCGGACTGGAAATCCACAATTCCCGTACCGGTCGAATATCCACCGAATCTTCGATAGCCTTGTTAAAAAAAGTTAAACGCTGCGCCTTTTTCTGCCGGTAGTCTCCTTTGATTTTCACCCGCACCAGTTCGTAGGGTTGCTTAACGCTGCTGCGGCTCAAAACAAGCCATTTCTTGCCCGCAGCGTAGTCGTAAATCGTTTTCACGTCGGCCACTTTCCGGTAGCGGTTTTTCTTAAGATCAAACCGGTACAAAGGAAAATGTCCTTTTTCGTGCACGCGAAAATAAATGTAGCGTGAATCGGGCGACCAGCGGTAGGTATCAGTCCAGTTGTCAATGGATTCCGTCAGAATGCGGGATCGGTGTGCTTTCAAATCGTAAACTGCCAGACGCTTCTTGTCCGACTCGTAACCCGGAATCTTCTGCGTTTGATAGGCAATGTACCGGCCATTGGGAGAAAACACCGGGTCGCCGTCAAAAGCCTTGTTCGCTTCGGTAAGATTGGTGCGTTGCCCGCTTTGCAAATCGTACAGCAACAAATCGTTGTTGGTGGAAGAAGCCGGAAACGAATCCAATTTGGCTTCCACGCAAACATAGCGCCCGTCCGGCGATACGGAAAAACTTCCCCACAAAGGCGGAAAATCGTAATGGCCCGGCGTGACGTCCTTGTAACGTTTGTCGCGAATGTCAAACAGAATCAGATGCGTGCGATGGCCGTCTTTGTAAAACGTCCAATGGCGGTACAAAAGGTGGTCGGCCATGTGCGCCTGCAACGGCCCCTCTTCCATGCTTTTGTTGATTTTTTCGTTGCAATCGGAATTGGCCCCGCATTCCGGAAAAACCGAACTGGCAAAGATGATTTGACGGCTTCCGCCCACCCATTCGGGACTTTGCACACCGCTGGAAAAATTCGTCAAACGGTACGGTTCGCCGCCGTCAACCGGCATCACCCAAGCCTGATTTCCTTCCTCGCGATCGGAAACAAACAACAATTTTTTCCCGTCCGCCGACCAGCGCGGGTGGTAATCGTGTGCCGGATTATTGGTCATGCGAATTTGCCCGCTTCCATCCGAATTCATCACGTAAATCTCCGAATTGGACGTGCCTTTCTTTAAATTGTACGATGTAACCACAAACGCCACCCTGCGTCCGTCCGGCGAAAGTTGCACATCGCTTACATTTTTTATTTTGTAAAGCGCATCAATCGAAAAAGGTTGCTTTTGAGAAAAAGCCAAAGTCACAAAAAATAAAGAAAGAATCAAAAAACGTCTCATTTTTACCTCCGAAAAAACCACGGGAGTCACATTCTTTTCTCATGTTTTTTGCAAATTAGATGAATTCAAATATGGTTGCAATATTTTTTTGAATTTTCGTAAATTAAATTGTTTGAAAATAAAAAGTAAAGCAAACAGCATTATTAGGTGTACTATCAAACTCTAAAGGAATTCTAATGAAACAATTTATTTTAACCCTCCTTGTTACGACAGGCATTATTTTGAGTGCCTGTAACCACCAAACGCAACAAGCTGTGCAAAAAACGGCGCCAAAGATTGAGAAAAAGTTAAATTTTGATCAACCGCTACCATTCGATTCGCGAATCATAAAAGGCCAGCTCCCAAACGGGTTAACCTATTACATTCGCGAAAACCACATGCCTGAAAAAGAAGCATCTTTTCGCCTGATCGTTAAAGCGGGCTCCATTCTGGAAACCGACAATGAGCAGGGAATTGCCCACTTTTGTGAACACATGGCCTTTAACGGTACAAAGCACTTTCAAAAACAGGAACTGGTCAATTTTCTGGAATCGATCGGCATGCGTTTTGGAGCCGATTTGAATGCCTACACCAGTTTTGATGAAACAGTGTACATGCTCAAATTACCCACCGATTCCCTGGCGATTCTTAAAAAAGGCATCCAAATTCTGGAAGATTGGGCCCACAATGTAACCTACGATCCGGTGGAAGTAAACAAAGAACGCGGAGTGGTCATTTCGGAATGGCGCCGCGGTTTGGGTGCCGGCCAGCGCATCCGCGATAAATTGTTGCCCATTATTCTTAAAGATTCGCGTTACGCCAAGCGCTTGCCCATTGGAAAAATCGAGGTTCTGGAAAACTTTACTCCAGACGTTCCCAAAAACTTTTACCACAAATGGTATCGTCCGCAACTGATAGGAGTAATTGCTGTCGGTGATTTTGATGCCAAACAGATTGAGAAAATGTTAAAAGAGCATTTCGCCGGAATAAAGAATCCTCCCAATGCCCCAAAAAGAAAATATTACGACGTCCCGGCCCAGGATACCACTCTTTTTGCCATTGCCACGGACCCCGAAGCCACCATCGCTCAGGTAAGCATTGAGTACAAAATGAAACCCGACACGCAAAAAACCGTGGGCGACTATCGCAACATGATCATCGATAATCTGGTCATTCAGATGCTTTCCGCCCGGTTGGCCGAATTAACCCAAAAGAAGAACCCGCCCTTCATTTCCGGCGGTGCGTACAAATCCCGTTTTATTTTGCCGATGGAATCGTTCGGCATGTCTGCCGTGGTCGGGCCAAAACAGATCGAAACCGCCTACAAAACCCTGTTGATCGAGGCAAAGCGAGTTCAGGAATACGGCTTTACACCCACGGAATTAGAGCGCTACAAAAAAGCCTATTTACGGAACATCGAAAAAGCCTATGCCGAACGCGACAAACAAAAGTCCGGAGGGCTGGTTTCCGAATATCAACGAAATTTTTTGTATGAAGAACCCGTACCGGGCATCGAAGCAGAGTATCAGCTAACCAAAGCCCTGCTTCCAACTATCAAACTGGATGATGTTAACAATATGGTACGTTCCTGGCTGGCGATTAAAGATCGGATTGTCGAAGTAACCGGTCCGCAAAAGGAAGGTGTGCCGGTACCCACAGAAGAAAAATTGGCGGCCATTCTAAAGCAGGTAGGCCAGATGAAGGTAACTCCTTATGTGGATAAAATGTCGGACAAAAAGCTATTGGCGGCACCCGTTAAAAAGGGGAAAATCGTCAAAGAAGTCAAACATCCCGAAATAGGAGTAACCGAGTGGGTTCTGAGTAATGGCGTTCGGGTTATCTTGAAACCCACCTCCTTCAAGAACGATGAAATCTCTTTCCGGGCGGTTAGCCCTGGCGGCTATTCTTTGGTTGATACCAAAGACCTGGTCTCAGCGAAATTGGCTGCCGACTTCGAAAAAGAATCGGGCGTAGGGCCTTTCAACAAAATTCAACTGCAAAAATTCCTAACCGGCAAAATAGTCAGAGTGAGCCCGTACATTACGGAGCTTTCCGAAGGCTTACGTGGCGCCTCGGTTAAAAAAGACCTGGGTACCATGTTCCAGCTCATTTATCTTTACTTTACCCAGCCCCGTTTTGACAGCACGGCCTTTTTGGCCTACACCAAAAAAATCTCACGCTATTTGCAAAATATGGCGGCCGATCCGCAATTTGTGTACGGCGATTCTATTCAGGCTACGTTAACCCGGCATAATCCTCGTTACAAAACTCTCACGCCGGAAATGTTAAAGCAGGTTAATTTAAAAGTTGCCGAAGATTTTTATCGGGATCGTTTTGCCGATGCCAGCGATTTTACTTTTATTTTCGTCGGAAGCTTTACACCGGACACTTTAAAACCTTTTGTGGAAAAATATCTGGGAGGTTTGCCCGCACTCCACCGCAACGAGGCGTGGAAAGATGTAACCTACAAACTTCCATCCGGTGTCATTGAAAAAGATCTCAAAAAAGGTTTGGAACCCAAAAGCGTTAATACGGTCATTTTCTTCGGGCCGTTTGAATGGTCGTTGCCCAATGTCATTAAAGGCCATTTTGTGACCGAAGTTTTACAAATTAAGCTGCGGGAGCAATTGCGGGAGGAAAAAAGCGGAACCTATGCACCCAGCGTCCGGGATCGTTTTACCCATTATCCGGAAAGCCGCTACCAGATTCGTATTCGTTTTACGTGCAGCCCTCAGCGAGCTGACGAATTAAACAATATTGTTTTTCAGCAAGTCGACAGTTTACGCCAATTCGGTACAACGGAAAAATATTTGGACAAAATCAAAAAAATGGATTTGCAAGAATACAAAGACAGCATGAAAGAGAATCCATACTGGCTAAGCCGTTTGCAGTTTGCCGTGAACAACGATATTCCGCTGGAACACATTCTCCAGATCGACGATATTATTCAATCGGTAACGCTAAAAGATGTACAGGAAATGGCTAAGAAATTATTAAATACGAAACGTTATTTGCGGTATGTGTTGTATCCCGAGAAAAATTAAAAGTCTGCATTAACTAAAATTGGAAAGCGGCCTGTCCTTAAGCGGCAGGCCGCTTTTTTTATTTTAATGGAGAACAACGAACTTTTGGCTTTTTCGGATGATGCGACCGGTACCCAATTCCCGTATGGCTAACCGCGCAACATAGGTGCCCCCGGCCAAATGGCTCGTATTAATCCGCTCTACGTAAAGTTGTTCAGCCTCCAGTAAATGTACACGCAAGGAAGGGAAATGGATGCGTCTGCCCAGCATATCGTAAATGCGCAGCTCGGCGGCGCTGGGATATTTTACCCGATAGGCAAATTCGACGTAGCGGTTACCGGGATTATTCCGCACAGGTAAAAATTCCAGCTCGGAAAGATGGGGACTTGGGCGAACAACCGCCGTATCCAGATATTGGTACGCTTTTTCCAGATCAATGACTCCCCAGCCAAGGTATTTGTCCGGGAAGTTGGCCTGCGATGCGGTACTCTTCAAGGCTTTAATCACCAACTGGGCAGGAGCGGTAGGAAAGGCCTGTAGCAGCAAAGCAGTGCCACCGGCAGCCAGCGGACAGGAAAAAGACGTACCGCTGGAATAGCGATAGCCGCTGGAATCTTTGCTGTCGGCCACAATTACCGAAGCGCCCATAGCGGCAATGTCCGGCTTGATGCGTCCGTCGGCCGACGGGCCTACCGAGGAAAACGAGGCGCGGATTCCGTAACGATCGGTTGCGGCTACGGCCAGTACCTTTTTGCCGTCGGCGGGGGCAATCAGGGTATTGTGCTCGGGGTTGTCGCCTTCATTTCCGGCGGAATTGAATACAAGAATGCCTTTCTCCGCCGCCATGTCAGCGGCGATGGTAGTTTTCGCCGTTTCTCCGTCCATATCGGCCGGAGTGTACCAATCGATGTAGCCCAGCGAGCTACTGACGATATCGGCACCCAAACTGTCGCCCCACTCAATGCCCGCAACCCAGTAATCTTCCTCAATAGGCCGTTCGTATTGATCGATTTCGGTCTTGGCTAAAATGAAGGTCGCTTCAAAGGCGGGACCAATCAGAACATCGGGTGCATATCCGGCAATTACCGAAAGCGTCATGGTGCCGTGCCAGCCTTCGTAAGCTTTTATTCCCGTGTCATTAATCAAATCATCGCCGTGGATGAAATCATGGGTGGCTAAAATTTTTACCCGTCTCAGCGCCTCATGCCCACCGAGTAGATTCACTCCGTCGTCCAACATGCAAATAAGGACATTTTTCCCGTAAAAACCCTTTTGATGTAAAAAAGGCACACGGATTAAGTCCAATTGTTTCGCGGAAACTCCGTAAGGGAGCGAATCGTTTACAGCTTTTGCCTTTTTCAGGCGGGATGTCGGAACCGGCCGGGTTTCGGGAGGAAGCGGGGCATGCCCCAAAGCGACAGGATCGATCTTTAGCACGCAACTTAATTGGGCAATGTGCCGCAAGTTGCTTGCGTTTGCCTCCACACTTACGGCATTAAGCCATCGCGATTTAACGCGTATTTTTTGCACAAAAGGTTTGATCAGATCGATGTAACCTGCAAAAACCGGTAAATCGCTGTATTCCACAAGCGGGGAGCCGGGCCTGCGAACGCGCCGCCGTTCCAATGCCCGCCGGGAAAGAAACTGTTGGGGCTTGGCCAATAGCGCCTCGTTGTCCGGCCCCTTGTCTTTGAAGAAGATCCAGGCCATAAGTTGTCCGGCAGATGTTTTTGGGAAGTTGTTGAACGGCGCAGAGTCCTGAGCAAAAGTGGAGCCACTCAAAAATATCAAGACCAGCAAAAAAGAAAAGAAGGTTTTCATCCGTTGTTCCTGCACATTAAATTTGGTTATTTACGTAAGCCAATAATTCCCATCATGCGTCCACTGCGTTTCCCGTCGCGACGGTACGAATAATATAAATCTTCCTGGCAATGCGTGCACGTTTTATCGATTTCAATATTGCGGGAAGGCACCCCTTTGGTTAAAATTTGTTCAGTAATGGCGCCCTGGACATCCAGTTTAAAGTGGTCCCTGCCGTCGGGAAGCAGAAATTTTACAGAGAAGTGTTGCGCAGTAACACGATCGACCTGATAGCAACTTTGCTGAACGCCGGGCCCGATGGCAATGAATAAATCATTCGGCGCAGAGCCAAAGTGTTCTTCAAAGCGTTCGATGGTTTTCCCCACAATATTCTGCGCCGTTCCCCGCCAGCCCGAATGGACAAGACCCACAGCCCGATGTACGGGATCAAAAATGAAAACGGGAAAGCAATCCGCGGTTTGAATGCTCAGGTACAGTCCTGCTTGATCGGTAACAAGAGCATCGCAATGCGGAACAATACCCGGTTCTTTAGCGAAGACAATGGAATCGGAATGAACCTGCTCCGGGTACACCACACGTTGTTCGGAAATACCCAGGGCGTCAAAATAGCGCTTGCGATTCTCAAACACCGCCTGGCGGGCATCGCCTGTGTGCAAACCCAAATTCAACGAATGGTACGGTGGTTTGCTTACTCCGCCTTTTCGCGTAGAAAATCCGTGGATCAAATAACGTTCAAACGGGCGGAATATGTCGAACCGTCGTATTTCGGGAGCCGAACGCATACCAAATCAATTCAGGGGAATGAGTTGACCATACATGTATTTGAGTACCTGTGTGGCATTGTTGTACCGTTTGTCCCCAACATTAAAGCGACGGTAGATGCCCTCGTATTGCGGCACGTTTTTTATTAGCCGCAAAAAATTGCCGCGTTCCGGTTTTTCGTTGCTTTGATCGATCGCCTGCAAAACAAAATTAAAATTGTCAAAGCCCAAAAGCTCGTAACGTTCGGGCGAGCGATGGAAAGCCGTACGAAATTTGTTAACGAATTTGCGGTAATCCCAATTGTCTTTGTTCAAAAATTTGTCGCTGATGAAAATAAGGCCGTTGATGTAGCTTTTATTTTTCCGCAGGCGATCCAGTTCGTACCAGTCGCTGTTTCCCAGAATTTGGGCGCGGATATTGGAATAGGCATATTGCGAAGCGATCAAATCGATATCTTCGCTGTAAATCGGCAGAAGAATCGCATCAAAGCTTCGCACGGGGATTTCTGCGGAGTCGATTTTCACGCGGCTGGTGCTGTGCAGCAGTCTTGCCAGCTTTTCTTTGCGATAGGCCCGATAGAGGGAGTCGATTTGGCTTAGTTGTACGGTACTGTCGGCAGCCATCACAGAATCCTGAAAAGCTAATTTTAGGCCAATGCGTTTAATGGCTTTAAAATGATCGGTCAAATCTTTATCCCCGGGGTAGTACCAGCGTTGAACGGGAATTTCGATGAAGTTCTCTTTAAGGTATTGCACAAACGTATTGGTAAAATCCAGAAAATAATCGTCAATAGGAGACAGCGTGGCAACCCGATGTACATTCAAAGAATCCACCACAAATCGGGCCAGTTTGCTGGCCATGATGTCCACAGGCACGGCCAATTGAACGGTAAAATCGGAAACACGGCGCAAATTTTTTCCGGAGGCGGTTGGAGTAATTAACGGCATCTTTTCATATTCGGCAATCAGGGCGCAGGCAGCCGTAATGTCATTTTCCAGCGGTCCGAAAACCGCCACAATCGAAGGATCCCGCGTAATTTCCTTCATTTTCAGCAAAGCGGTTTCCAGACGGCCCTCGTAGTCAAAGGGAATCAATTGAATATTCATCTGATTTAAGTGGTTAAATTCATCGAGGGCTAACCGGGCACCATCGAAGATGGCTTTCCCGATCTCTCCGTTCATTCCGCTTAATGGGAGCAGGGCGGCAATGCGCACCAGGTTATTGGTTTTGTTTTTCAAAAAATCGTAAAGATTCCGGGCCTTCTGGTCCAGCTCGGGGAAGCGTCCGGGCAGTTGCAAATATTGTTCGAGTATTTTGATTGCTGCGGCCGAATTACGCGCTTCGTAATAACGTTCGGCCTGAGCGTATTTAATCAATTTTTGCTGAAAAGGAGAATGGGCTTCCTGAGCAATGTGATCTAGGCTTTGCTCGTCCAGAGCATAACGTAGAGCATTTTTTGCCAAAGAAAGTGCTTTCTTTTTTAGACGCGGATCTCTGCTTTTTTCCGCCAGGTAAAGCCAAAACTTGGCGGCCGTTTGATAGCGGTGCAGACGGTAATAGTTATTGGCCTTGAGAAAGATGATGTCGTCTGTGTAAGTGCTTTGGGGGAATTTTTTTTCGAACGTACGGCAAACTTCCAGCGATTTTTGGTATTTGCCCATTTTGTAAAGCGTTTTGGCCAACATCAGGTAGTTGGCGGTCAGCAGATGGCTTTTGGGGCCTAAACGTTCGATGACTAACGAAAAATTTTTAAAGGCTCTGTCGTAATCGCCTGTTTTGTAATCTTGGATGCCCTGCTGAAAAATGCGCCATTCTTTTTGTGTGGCCGTTTGACCGAACAAGAGTGCGGTAAGTAAAAAAGTAAAAAAGACGGCTTTAATGCTCAACTTCATGCGCAATCCCCGTTGGTTTGTGGTTTAATCGCTTAATCCTGAAAGCTACTAAAATTTAACCCATTAAAGCAAAACGAATTTTTAAAACGTTGAATTTACGCAAATAGTTTCATCAAGAAAAGGGAATTCCGCAAAAAGGGGCTTTGGGAAGCATTTCGAAAGAATATTTACAATTTTTCAGACAAATAGTTTAGTTTTTAAAGAATTCTTCCGAAGATTATTAGCACGCTAACCAAAATGTGGGACTTTCTGCAACAATGATACGAAAAGTAAAGGTAGATCAACTTCGCCCGGGGGCTTATGTCGCCGATTTCAATTGCAGTTGGCTGGCACATCCGTTTTTGACCAGCAGAAAGCGCATCAAAAGCTACAAAGACGTCGAAAAAATAAAACGCAGCGGCATCACCGAAGTTTACATCGATACCACAAAAGGCATCGATATTCGTGAAACTCTTACGCGTGAAGAATTCTTGCGGGAATTCGAATCGCGCCTCGATGGATTCGTTCCGGGCAAAGAGCTTGACCTTCAGGTACAGGTTTCACTGCAGCAAGAATTAAAACGCGCGCGCGAAATCCAAACCAATGCCCATTCAATTCTTAAAAAAGCCTATAATGATATCCGTTATGGAGAAAAGATTAAACTGGAAGAGTTTTCTACGCTGGTAGAAAATGTAATCGATTCGGTAACCCGCAATCGCGATGCCTTGCTTTTGCTTTCCACCATCAAAGAGAAAGATGCGTACACTTACGAGCATTCGTTTAATGTGGGTATTTTAACGGCCGGGCTAAGCAAGGCCTTAATGATGGACAAAGATGAAATATTCGAATACACACTGGGCTCAATGCTCCACGATATTGGGAAAAGTAAAATCCCGGAAGAAATTTTGAAAAAAGAGGGCGGCCTGTCTCCCAAAGAATATAATGTTCTCAAAAAACATGTACAGTATGGGATAGAACTTTTGAGCGGAATGGAAGACGTCTCGGCACACACATTATCGGTAGTGGCCGAACATCACGAACGACTAAACGGAACCGGTTACCCCAATCGCTTGACCGGCGATCAGATTTCATTGGGAGGAAAGCTGGGCGCCATTATCGATGTGTACGATGCGCTAACTTCCGATAGAATTTATCATACGGCGCTGAATCCGGTGCAGGCACTAAAGGAAATTTACACCCAACGTCAGATTCTATTTGACGAAGGCCTACTGGAACAATTTATCAAGTTTATGGGCATTTATCCCCCGGGCACCTTAGTCAGGCTGGAAAGCGGTTTTTTAGCCATTGTAATTGAATCGGGCCGGGAAAATATTCTGCAACCGGTGGTGCGCCTTGTTTATGATCTGAATAAGAGTATGCCCATTGTGCCGCGGAATCTGGATTTAAGCAAAGGAGTGGGCGAGCTTCATCGTATCATCGAAACAGTAAATCCCGCAACATACAATATTAAAGTTACAGATTATCTGTTAGAAATTATCCCCGATTAACCAGCCTTCGGGTTCGGCAACCGGCCTGAAATATTTTTCCGCTTCTTTTACGAAAGGAATGATTCCCAAGTGTTTGTACCGTCTCGAAAAATGAAATAAGGTGAGTTTTTGTACTTTTGCCTTTTGGGCCAGCAAGGCCGCATCTTTTGTTGTCAGGTGATAATTTTGCCGGGCAAGGAGATGGTCGGCTTTCAGGTATTGACTTTCGCAATACAAGTGGTTGCACCCTTTAAGCCATTGCGAAAGCGCGGGAAGTTCCTCGGGGAGGTACGAAAAATCAGTTAGGTAGCCAACGCAATCTCCCGGCGTTGTTCTCAGAAGTGTGGCACGTAATTCTCCCAGACGCATTTTTTTTGTTCCGACCGTAATTTCCGTCTTGTCAGGCAGGGCGGTGTTTTTTACTTCGTTCAGCCACGGCCCGGCAGGCAGGTTCGCTTCGTTAAGCCTTTCCTTGTCAATATTTTTGTGTTCGGGTTCCCGCACCGTGTAGCCAAGGGTAAAAATGCGATGGTTCAGAAAATGAGCCTGCACGGCAAAAGTAGGGGTTGTTAGAACAGAGCCGGTCCATTCTTTTTCTTCGACAAAGTGTTGTTTGGCAAAGAATTCATGCGAAAACAGTCGAACGGTTTTGATGGAATTGCGGGAAACTTCGTGGATAAACCATTGTGTCTGGGTTTTGCCGAGCAGGTTCCATGTAAAGCTGTTCATGCGATTAAAAATTATCTCGATGGTGTCGTACGGTCCCCAGACGTGTACGGGACGGATTTCCCGGTTGTAATTCACACGAATGAAGCGATCGAATCCGGCAATGTGGTCCAGATGAAAATGGGAGAAAAATACGTGGTCGATTTTTTGGATTTCCCCGATGGGGAGGTGATTCAGCGTGTTTTCGCCGCAATCAAAAAGCAAACGCGTTTGCTGAGTACCCGAATCGACGACAAGGTAAAGTGCGTTATCTTCAAACGGATGCCCGAGTAATGTCGAATGAATGGTCATGCGCTTAAACTCCCAACAGAAAAAGAGCCCGGACGGGCTCTTTTAATCAGGCTTCGATAGTAGAACCCAACAGCATTAAGAATTGACGCATCCACTCCGGATGAGCCGGCCAGGCCGGTGCCGAGACAAGATTGCCGTCGGTGTGCGCATTGGAAAAGGTTTCGTTATTGGGAACCCAGGTGCCACCGGCTAATTCCACTTCGGTTTTTACGGCGGGGTAGGACGAACATTTTTTGCCGTTCAAGATGCCGGCGGCGGCCAAAAGCTGCGGTCCGTGGCAAATTGCGGCAATGGGTTTGTTGGCCAGACCAAAATGCCGGACAATTTCCACCACACGATCGTTTAAACGCAAATATTCCGGAGCACGTCCGCCCGGAATAACCAGTGCATCGTAATCTTCCGGATTTACCTGATCAAAGTCAAAATTGATGGCAAAATTGTGCCCGCGTTTTTCACTGTAGGTTTGGTCGCCCTCAAAATCATGGATGGCGGTTTTAACGGTGTCGCCCGGTTTCTTGTCGGGACAAACCGCATGAACTTCGTGTCCTGCCATGGTTAAAATCTGAAATGGCACCATGGTTTCGTAATCTTCACCGAAATCGCCAACCAGCATCAAAATTTTTTTCTTGGCCATGATAAATCCCTCCTCATTTTTGATTATGTTTGGGTCGTTTGCGGCCTTCAATTTACAAAATAAAAGCGGAAGAATCTATTGCCCGCAAATTAATCATAATCGGGTTTGCCTCATACGGCTGTAGCGAGTATTTTAAGGAAAAATAATAACGTGGGTTACCGCAAGACCAGAAAATAAGGAGGGCGCATGGTACGCTATCTGATTTTACGGCTGTTCATCAATTCGGCTGCATTGTGGTTTGTGGATGTGATTTTTGGCGGAATTTGGTTTGACAGCACAGGGGCCTTAGTGGGGGCCGCCATCGTTTTTGGACTTTTAAATACATTCATTAAACCGATTTTAATCGTGTTTACATTGCCCCTGAATATTTTGACATTGGGGCTCTTTACCTTTGTGATTAACGCGATTATTCTTGAATTAACCGATTGGTTCATGGATAGCTTTCATGTGGCTGGTTTCGGGACGGCCCTGCTGGCCGCTATTGTTATCAGTGTGGTTAGTTTGTTCCTGCAATGGATTTTGGTTGAAGAGTGATGCCTATTTTTCTTTGAGTTCCCACACGCCGTCCCAGTCTTCCGGCGGGGGATTTTGCGCCAGATATTTGCAACGATTAATGTAGATTTCGGTCGGTTTGTCGGTGGGAACCAGTTTCTGGCATTGCGCGAAAATTTCCAATGCTTTGTCCCATTGCCGCAAACGATAGGCAATAAGCCCCTGACTGAACAAATCGAGCATTTCCAGAAATTGATTGGTAAATTTCGTTTCCGGCGTACCGATCAGTTCAAAAACCTGGACCGGCTTCAATTTCCCTTTCACCCGAATTAAATCCAGAGGCCGGAAAATAAAGTCGTCTTTAACGGCTTCTTGTGTAAAGTTACTGACCATGATATTCGTTTGATAGGCTTTGTTTGCTCCTTCCAAACGGGCTCCCAAATTGACATGATCTCCGATAACCGTGTAATCGAACACGGTGTGCGAGCCCATATTGCCCACAATCATTTCTCCGGTATTAATACCAATACGCGCATGCAGCTCCGGCCGCCCCTCTTTCTTCCATTTGTAACGTAGCTCCCGCAGCCGGTTTTGCATTTCAAGGGCAGCCAGACAGGCCGCCTTTTCGTGGTTGGGAAAAGATACCGGCACACCAAATTCGGCCATGATGGCATCGCCTTCGAATTTGTCGATAATGCCATTGTGTTTTAGAATTATTTCGGTCATGGCCGTCAGGTATTCGTTTAGTTGCGCGACCAGCTCTTTTGGGGTGAGCTTTTCCGACAGGGTGGTAAATCCGGCAATGTCCGAAAACAGCACGGTGACCACTCGTTCTTCCCCGCCCAATGTCAGGCGTTCGGGATGCTCGATAATTTCCTGCACTACCTTTTCCGGTACGTAGTGGGCAAACACGCCGCGTACCAGTTTTTTCTCCTGCTGGGTAAGAAAAAAGCTGTAAGAGGTTTGGGTTAAAAACCCGAACAAGACTACCAAACTGGGCAAAACAACAGGTAGTAATAATTGATTGTGTTCAAAAAGGTAAAATCCGGCACCGATGTAAAAGGTGATTAATAAAAAGGTAAAAAGCAAAGAGAGAAGCGTATTGAATTTGCGAACCGCCAGAAGCACAAGGCCGAGCAAAAAGAGATTCAATAAAAGAACGACAACGCTCGAAGGGGCGTGAATAAAATTCGCATCAATAATCGTCTGCAGCACATTTGCGTGAATTTCCACCCCCGGCATTTGCACGCGAACGGTTTTGCCCTCGTCGGTCCGGCTTTCCAGAAAGGGGGTGGGAAAATTGTCATGCAGTTCGGGCAGGGTGGAACCGATAAGGACGATTTTGTCCTTCAAGGCTCCGCTGTAAAGCAAGCCCGGAGGAATACCCAGAGTAGAATCGCCCGGATCGTCAAAAGCATCGATATCGTAATCATCCACCAGATCGGTTTGCTGGTCATCCAGAACGTTGTCGAAGGAGTAATAGGTAAACGAATAAGCCGGGCCGTAAAAATTAATGAGCATGGTCGCCCGGTCGTATTTTGGAATGGCGCGTTTCCCGATCCAGAAAGAATCGAGTGAATCGCGGAGAGTAAGTGCTGTTTCTCCTTTGGAAGAGAGATAGCTTTGAAGAATTGCCGCGGAAAAAGAAGCAAGAGTCGTATCGATGGCATGGACTAAAAAAGGGTATCGGCGGAAAAAACCGTCAACATCCGATTCCAGAGTGGCCACGCCCCAATGTATTCCCGGTAGCAAAAATTTGGCATAGGGAGGGAGAATTTCCACGGAAGTAAATGCGCCGCTGCTCTGGCGAATTTTTCCGGCCAACACAACGTTCGGGTAGCGAGCCAGAACATGCGCCAGCGAGTCGTCGTTTTGTGGGTTGTAGTGGTCGGGCTGGTCAAAAATAACGTCGATGCCGATGGCGCGGGCACCGGCCTTTTCCAGGTTTTCGATTACGTGGGCAAAATAGGCGCGGGGCCAGGGCCATCGGTAGGGGGTAGAAAGGTCGGATTGATTGTCGATGGCCAGAATAACGATCGGCGAATTTTTGAGCGGCAGCGGACCACGCATGCTGAAGCGCAAATCCAGGGTTTTTAATTCGACGGTTTGAAACAGGGAAGTGATGTTTAGCAAATAAGCCAAAAGCAAAGAGATTAAAACTAATGCGGCAATAATGCCTGGTTTGGGACGGGGTTTGCTAAACTTCATGACGGCGCCCTTGCTTAAAAATAGAAATTGTAGCGCGTACTCAAAATAACGTCCGAGCGCTGATTATCATCAAACAAATACGAAATGTAATCGTAACGGAGATCGATGCTGCCCAATCGGGCCGTGCGCCATGAAAATCCTACGGTGTAATTCTGACGCTGATAAGTGTTGGCCTGCTGCGAGCCGTTTATTTTTTGAATGGCCCCGTTAACAAATGGCCGGAGTTCGCTGTTGAACAAAAAGTGGCGAAAGGTGTATTCCAGCCCGAACGAGTAGCGCTGAATATCGGTAGAAGAGGTCGTCAGATTTGTGCCGAAATCGGTGGCGCTTTTTGAATAGGTAAATCGTGTGGTAAGCGGAATGGAAAATCGGTTGCGCAGTCCTAAAGAGAGTAAATTGTATTCGGTTTTGGTCGCTTTGTAGGCATCATCACGCAAAAAATGATTTGCGCTTAGCGATACGGTATTACGAATTACACCGAGATCAAAATCGTAACTGCCGGAAAGGCCGATCGATTGGGTGACGTTGTCTTCGGGATAGAACAGGGTGTCATCGGGGGCAATATTGTTTTTCCGTCCGAAATTCATGTACGAAAGTGTAATGGAAGGCAAACTTTTGTTCGGGGTTAATGAAAAAGTGGCTCCGAAATCTTTGTTTGTGGTGCTGGCTTTTCCTTGCGAAAGATTGGACTGGTAAGCGTTAAAAAACAGATTCATAAAAATTCGGTTTTGCAGGAGCCGCAAATAGTCGTTGACAAAAATGCCTTTTAAATCGCGCAACATGTACGGGTTTCCGGGCGTTTTGTAATTGGCATCGATGCGCTTGTAAGAAACGCGCAGAAGCTGGTTGAAATAATTCAATTGGGTGTCGAATTGCAAAGCCAGCGAAGGCAGCGGTGCCAAACCGGGGGAAATGGTGAGCAAGTCCATGCCGCCGAGAATATCCACGATTTTTTGAGCTTTGTCCCGATCATCGTCATTGAGTTTTAAGATGGAAGCAAGGGTGTCGAATTCGATGGTCTGGGAAATATCCTGATTTAAGATGCTGGCCTGAGCGCTCCCACGAACAATAATTCTTTGATTGTCAAAGTTGAGATGGAACGAAGTACCTGCCACCAAATATTGCTTGGGGTTCGGGCCGTATTGAATGGAATGCGGATCATCTTTGGCACTAATTAAATTGAGGGCCCACCTGAAATGGCGGCCAAATACAAATTCCGGCCGGGCGCTGAAAAAATTTTGTTTGTAGGTGCCGTAGCGCTGAGGAAAGGCAGATGTGCTATCGGCAGGAGGAAGGCCTTCTACCCCCCGAACCGATTGTCCTTTGGTAATGTCCAGATTAAAAAAGCGTGTGTACAGCCCAATGCTGCCGCCCCGGATTCTTCGGCCTTGCAGGGTAAGCGGGCCGTAGTCGGGCATGACATCGCCGCCCCACAAATAGAGAAAATAACGATAAGAAAAATTGTAGCGCAGTTTGGCGGAATACACGTTTAATGGCTGGCGCTCCGGCGATTCGTTACTGGTTAACAAAAAGCGGGTTTTCAAGTCGAATTTTTTGTAAGAAAAGTTTAAATTTAATCCGCCCCGGGTGTAATTTAACGAATTTTGATTAATGGATTGCAACCGGTTATCCACGAAAAAGGAGCCTTTGTAGGAAAAAGCCTGATGGTTGGACGGCCGATCGGTTACCCGAAACCGCAGGTCTTTTTGTCCGATTAAAATGCCATCCTGATTGTACACCTTAAAATTAACCGTGTGCAGCCCGCTACGCATGGAAGCGGGAACATAGGTCAGCACATGACCCTCGCGCACCAGTCGCGCAGTGCGATCGATGCCGTCAAGGGTAAAGCGATACTTAAATTGGTCGGGATTTTGCACATCCATGGGAATAGAGAACGAAATGAAAACATCGTCCGGATTCAAAACTTCGTCTTGTTGGGGCGCTAAAATATTAACATCGATTTTGCGTAGTTGCCCGGGGCCGCTCTGTGCATTATTGGCAATAACTTCTACTTCGTACAAAGCGGCGTAAGGCGCACCCGCCGGAAGGGTGGAATATTGTCCCGGGCTGGGTTCCATGACAAAATAGTATTGCACGCGTCCGGGGTGCAATTGTTTGGCCGGAATATCGGCCTGATAAATAAAACCCTGATTTTGCAGCGCTACCGCGTGAAAATCGAATTCACCGGTCATGCGATAATACAAAACCGGCGCGGTGTAATCGGGAATGGCGCCGATTTCCTTGAGTTCGATGTGTAAATTTTCGCCCTGAAATACAACGGAGGGGGCATCATGGTAAAAACTGCCGGCGTTTAACCCGGACCAGAAAACAAGCAACGTGATTAAATGAAAAACGATAGATTTTTTCATAGGTGTCTATTTTTCTATTTTTTGCAGTTTAAATTTTAACGATTTGATATTCCCATTGGCGTCTTCGAATTCCAGATCAAATTCATCGATGTCTTTTTCGGAAAGACCTTCGATTTTCGGCCGTTCACCGGGACGCGTTTTTCGCACGATGGGTTTACTGTTTGATGAAGCTACGATGCCTGTCATTCCCGCTTTTAACAAAGCGACACCTTGGCTGGTGGAAATTTCGACAACGCCTTCTTCTCCGAAATAATAGGTGCTCGATTTAAAATTTTGTTTTGTCCAGAAAGCGGTTCCTTTTACCGAAGCGACCGAGGTCGGAGTGGTAAGGCGGAAGCCGCCCTTGTTCTTAAAGACCTTACTGAAAATGGTTCCCACCTGTAAAAACACATTTTTATTGAGAACGCGTTTGGTTACTTTCCCCTCGAAACGACAAAACGAATTGGACTGAATGCGCACAATCCCCCCGTTGTCGATGAATTTTACGATGACAAAGCTTTTGCTTTTGGTCAAGATGCTTTCCCCGGGCAATAGGCGTTGGCCCCGTTTGACCGGCCGGCCTTTTTTACTGTTACCTTTGACCAAATACACTTTGCCGCGTGCCTTAATAACTACAGCCACGGGCTCGGTTTTGGCCTGCAGCATGCCCACAACGAGGGCCAGAGTTAAAATAGTCATGAAAATATGTTTTGTCCGCATATTGGCCTCATCTTTCGGGTGTCGGGGGAATAAAATCCACAATTCTGAAGTACGTCCCCCGATATTGGTTTAAAATTTGGTACAAACGGTTAAGATCGATTTCTTGTCCGTTGTAACGGATTCGCTTAAGGTGATAACCATTTAAGCTGGCGCGAACTTCTTCGATGTTGGGCCCCAAAACCTGAGCTAAAAAGCGCAAAATGTCTTCGCGAATCATTTGATTGGGCAAATTATCGGTTTGTTCGGGATTTACCAGATTAAAAGCCCATACTTCGCTGTCCAGGGTTTCTTCTCCGCCGGAAGTATTTACGAACATGCGTACCATCCAGTAATACGTTTTGCCGTATTCCAGCGGAATCGCTTCCCCGCTTTGCGGGTATTGTAATGAGAGCCGATTCGTGCGTGGCGATGCCCAATTGGGCTGGCTGTTCACAATATCGTCGAAAGAAGGCATCATTTCCTTTTTTTCGAAGACCAGAACCTGATATTCATCGCCGTTGCCATTCCATTGAAAAACGGGAAACTGGGAGTAAACGTCGGGTATCATCCCCTGCCCGGCCGGGGCTCCGGGAGTGATTAATTGAATAAAACTGGGGTTGAGCGCGCGCAGCAAAACAATTTCGTTCTGACCCAGATCGACAGGGCTCTGGTTTTGTTGGTACAACCGGACAGAAATTTTGTAAATGCCGAAGGGTAATTTACCCGAAGCGAGAATTTCGTTCTTTAAGTCGTCAGCCTCGGGAGAAACTTCCACTTGATGGAAATAGGCGATGTTTCCCTGCCCGAAATCGAACCCGGAAACGGAAAGCTCTTTATTGGTGACCGTTTTTTCCGTAAATCCCTGCGGAACGGTAAATGGTTCGCTGCGTGCCGTAAGAATTTGCTGCAAGCTTCCGTTGCGGGTAATGCGCAAAAAAGAAAGCTCGAGAATGCAGTTGGGGTAGCTTTGGCCTGGGTTGCTGTTACGGATGGTCAGACTGAAAATGTCATCAGAAGTACCGAAGTTTTGCAGATCCACATCGGAAATGTAAAGCTCTTCCAGCTTTTCCGGATTGAGAAGCCGGATTTCTATTTGGAAAGAATTCGGCATTTGCGCCAATGATAATTTTACAATCGCCAACATTAAAATGACGGCAAAACTAAGGTATCTCACAATACCTCCTCATTTAATAATTTCCGGCCCCAACAGGGCGGTATAAACAAAAAATTAGTTTTGAATTCGGCAGATGCGCCCGGCCATGCGAACTTAACTTAAAAATAATGTTTAATATGGCAGAGTCAAGAAAAATTCGCGAAAAGTTTCATTATCTGCCCTGTTTAGTGATTTGGAACATAGGAACCGATTCGATAATGCCGCTTACCAGGCTGGTAAACTGGGCATTCACGCGGTTTGCCGTCTCGGTTACTTCGTCATGGGTTAGCTTTTGGGGAAGAATGCCGGTTGCATAATTAGTAATGCACGAAATGCCGATAACTTTAATGCCGGCATGTGCGGCGGTAATAACTTCGGGAACCGTGGACATGCTTACCGCATCGCCCCCGAAACGTCGGATCATTTTTATTTCTGCGGCAGTCTCGTAAGAGGGCCCGGTGCTTACCCATAAAACTCCGCGTTTTAGAGCAACCCCACGCTCAAGCGCAATTTGGTCAACCAGATCGAAATATTCCCGGGCGTACACATTGGACATGTCGGGAAAGCGGGGTTCACCGAATTCCAATGGCCCGCGTAACGGATTTTGGAAGAGAAAATTTACCTGATCGGTGATGAGCATTAGCGTGCCCGGTGGCATGCGTAAATTGGTGGAACCCGAAGCATTGGTTACCAGCAGGAGCGGGATGTCGAGCATCTGAATAATGCGCACGACAAAGGTGGTTTTTTGGATGGGGTAGCCTTCGTAAAAATGGGTACGGCCTTTTACGGCCAATACCGAAACCCCTTTGTGCTTTCCGAAAACCAGTGCCCCAACGTGGCCTTCAACGGTTGATTTCGGGTAATGAGGGATGGTTTCGGTGGGAATCACAACGGCCTCATCCAATGTATCGGCAAAGGGGCCCAGCCCGCTTCCCAGAATGATGGCGATTTGGGGTTGCATGTCGGTAAATTGCCGGATGTGGGCGACGGCCTCACGAACCTGTTGTTTATTCATAAGCGTTCTTCCATTCTTAATTGAATACAAGCCTAAAAGGTAAAAGAGCCAGCGGTTTGTTTTGCCAGCTTTCCAGAATAGGGATTAATTGATGAACGGCGTATTTTAGCCAGTTGTCCGAATATCGTATTCGTACGTCCAATGTGTTCAAAAGTTCATTCATGAACGATTTTTTTCGCGGATAGTAAACCAGGCGTACCGATTCGGAAGGGGAAATTCCGGCCATTTTTTTGGCAATTTTAACAGCGGTGTAAAAATTGCCAAGCGTATCAATCAGGCCGTTTTTAAAAGCGGCTAATCCCGTCCAGACGCGTCCCTGGGCCAGTCGGTCCACCTGTTTGTACGACATGCCTCTGGCGCGGGCAACCTTGCTGACGAAGCTGTGGTAAAATTCTCCAATCATTTCCTGAATAATGGCTTTTTCTTCTTTGTCCCAGGGTTTGTTGGTAGAGAAGATGTCGGCATGTTTTCCTTTTTGAACGGCCTGAACGTTTAACCCTAACTTGTCGTAAGTTCCGTTAAAGTTGAATTTTCCGGCAAAAACGCCGATTGAGCCCACCAAACTGTTGGGTAAAGCAACGATCGTATCGGCCGCGATGGCAATAAGGTAACCGCCCGAGGCCCCCAAATCTCCGACCGATGCAATGACCGGTTTTTTCTTCTTGGCTTCCATAATGGCCTGCCAAATTTCCGAAGAGGGCAGCGATGCGCCTCCCGGGCTGTCGATGCGTAAAATAATAGCCTTGACAAGTCGGGATTTGGCAGCTTTGCGAATGTTGCGAATGGCCGTCTTGGCGCCGAGCATTCGGCCGAAAGCCGGATTTTCGCTGTCACTGCCGCCGTAAATGGTGCCCTCGCAATTGATAACAGCGATGCGGCTTTTGTTGCGGATTTTCAGGGAACTGGTCGGCACGGTGGCGTAATCGAGGGCGGATAATCGTTTTAACGATTTTTCGCCGCTGCGGGCGAGAATCATCTTTTCCACTTCATTGTAAAAAGCAGTCCGGTCGACAAGGCCGAGGGCTTTAGCCTGAGCGCCCGAAAAGCCGGTTTTTTGATTGATCAGTTCGTCCACTTTTTCAGGTGAAAGATGGCGATTGTGGGCAATGGTGCGCACGATGTTGTGGTAGTATTGATCGATGATCTCTTGCAATACTTCCCGTTGCCAGGGAGACATACGGTTGCGGGTATAGGCATCTGGCGCATTTTTGTATTTGCCAATGTGCAAAAATTGAGCTTCCACGCCAATCTTGTTGAAAAAATCTTTGTAAAAGGTAACCTCGCTGCGAACCCCGGTTAAAAACAGGTTTGCATCTGCCGGCATAATGATCGAATCGCAGGCACAGGCCAGATAGTAATCCCGTGTAAAAGAGATGTCCGAACCTAAATAGGCATAAATTGGCTTTTCGCTGTGCTGCCGAAACGATTTGAAGAGGGCGTAAAGCTCTTGCAGCTTGCCAAAGCCCACATTCAGCAATTCCGGACGAACAATGATGGCTTTGATTCGTTTGTCCACAGAGGCTTTTTCCAGATCGTCGCGAATCTTGTGAATATCCAGTACGCCGCGGTTGAATGCTTCTTGCAGAGGGTCGGGAGCTACATATTCCGGGATATCGCCCTGTAAATCCAGCTCCAGAATTGCTTTGGCGGGAATGGATGGCCCGGAAGGCAAAAGGGCGCCAAAAATAAGTAATGCGCCTATGAAGATAAGCGCAAGACTCAAAAATACGGAAATAAAAATTTGAATGAATGTTTTCATAAATACCTCTAACTAAAGAGCAACCAGCACTCCGGCAATCGTGGCCGTCATAAATGTTGCCAGAGAACCACCCAAAACGGCTTTTAAGCCGAACCTTGCCAAATCGCTCCGCCGGCTGGGAGCAATACCTCCGATTCCGCCAATCTGGA
Organism: uncultured Caldithrix sp.; assembly: GCA_964468415.1. Taxonomy (GTDB): domain Bacteria; phylum Calditrichota; class Calditrichia; order Calditrichales; family Calditrichaceae; genus Caldithrix. The sequence continues at coordinate 38,010 of CAYXUS010000044.1, read as the reverse complement.
TGGCAATCGACGAGAAGTTAGCAAAGCCGCACAAAGCATAAGTAGAAATGATGACGGCTTTTTCGCTTAAGATGTGCTGCGGAATCATTTTGGCTAATTGTAAATAAGCAATGAATTCATTGAGTACCAGTTTCTGGCCGATCAAAGACCCCACGCTAATGGCATCGTGCCAGGGCACGCCGATAATCCAGGCGATGGGACTCAGCACGTAACCTAAAATAAGTTCCAAATTGATGGGATGTCCGCCATGAACCGTAATACCCAGCAAATCGGTGAACACACCTTTTAAAATCCAATCGACCATGGCAATTAAAGCAATAAATGCCAGCAGCATGCCCGCCACGTTCAGGGCCAGCTTCAAACCGTCGGCTGCACCCGTAGCGGCAGCTTCAATACCGTTAACAGCGGTTTTTTCGATGGGAACCTTAACTTTGCCCATCGTTAATGATTCTTCGCTTTCGGGCAGAAGAATCTTGGAGACCACAAAAGTGGCCGGCGCCGCCATGATACTGGCCGAAAGCAAATGCTTGGCGTAAAACAATTGTTGAGCCGGGTCGCTTCCTCCCAATAGTCCAACGTAAGCAGCCAAAACGCCACCGGCAATGGTGGCCATGCCACCGATCATTAATGTAAGCAATTCCGATTTGGTCATGTGCTCCACGTAAGGACGGACCACCAACGGCGCCTCGGTTTGGCCGATAAAAACATTTGCGGCCACGGAAATCGATTCGGCGCCGCTTACGCGCATGGCTTTAGCCATGACCCAGGCCATTCCTTCTACGATTTTTTGCATTACACCGTAATGATACAAAATGGACATGAGGGACGAGAAAAAGATAATGGTAGGCAATACCTGAAAGGCAAACACAACGCCAACACCCTGAGATTTCATTTCGGGTGGGAAGGCCTTTTCGAATACCCCTTGGCTGGCTAATGCACCAAACAAAAATTTAGAACCTTCGTTGGTAAAAGAAATGATCTTGACGAAAAACATGCCGATCCAGTTGAAAAAAGTTGCGCCCCACGGGGTGAGCAGCACAAAAACAGCAAAAATCAACTGTAAGGCAATACCGATGAATACTTGCTTCCAGTGAATGTTTTTCCGGTCGGCTGAAAAAATGTAAGCAATGGCGAGTAAAGTAACTAAACCGAAAATCCCGAAGGCAATATCTTGAATAGTACCCATTTCTACTCCTGTGATTTTGAATTCATTTCATCCGTTTCATCTTCTTCTTGCGGTGGCTCAAAACAGTTGCGGCAGCGCGCCTCGTAAATATCGGTTGCACCGACCACAATCTTGTCTTTGCTGGCGGTTTTCCGCTGCGTGTGGTTGGCGGGATTCCCGCACACCACGCAAATGGCATGGGTTTTGGTGATGTATTCGGCCACGGCTAAAAGCTGGGGGATCGGTTCAAAGGGCTTCCCACGAAAATCCTGATCCAATCCTGCCACGATCACGCGTTTTCCCATGTTGGCCAATTTCTGGCAAATGTCCACCAGAGAATTATCGAAAAACTGAGCTTCGTCAATTCCCACCACCTGTGCTTCCAGAGCGAGATGTAAAATCTCTTCGGGCTTTTCCACCACTTTCGATTTGATCTTTTGCTTGTCGTGCGAAACAATTTCCGTTGCGCTGTAGCGGTTGTCGATTTTGGGTTTAAAAATGGCAACTTTTTGACGGGCAATCATGGCGCGTTTCAAACGTCGGATCAGTTCTTCGGTTTTCCCGCTGAACATACTACCGCAAATCACTTCGATCCATCCGGTGTGCTGTCGTACCACGTGCATCATAGGGACGTTCAGGCCTCCTGCATTTTCTGTTCTTGTTGGTGAATGAGCGATCGGATTTTGGTGGTGAGAATGTCGATGGCGACCATGTTTTTACCGCCACGCGGAATGATGATATCGGCGTAACGTTTGGAAGGCTCCACGAATTGAAAGTACATGGGGCGTACGGTATTTTGGTATTGATTGATGACCGATTCCACCGTGCGTCCGCGTTCTTCGATGTCGCGCTGTAAACGCCGAATAAAGCAAATATCGGGGGCAGTGTCGATAAATACGCGGATGTCCATTAGTTCCCGCAAGCGTGGCTCGCTTAATACCAGAATTCCCTCTAAAACGATAATGGAATGAGGCCCCACGGTGCGGGTTTCTTTTAAGCGACTGTGGGTTTTGTAGTCGTAAATGGGATGCGCAATGGTCTTGCCTTGCAGTAAAAGTTCTAAATGCTCGGCTAAAAGCTCGTGGTCAAACGCATCGGGATGGTCAAAGTTCAATCCGCTGCGTTCGTCCAGAGGGATATCGGATAGGTCTTTGTAATAGGAGTCTTCTTGAATCAAAACGACCTTATCCGAGCCCAGTTTTTCAATAACGGTATTGGCTACCAGAGTTTTCCCGGAACCGGAGGCTCCGGCAATTCCAATTAAGATTCCGCTTTTCATTTCTCTCCAAGGTTAGATTCATCAAAAGCATGGGGTAATAATTCTTTAAGTTTAAAAATTTGCTTCTCTTTACCATTAGTCAAAATTACGTCAATATCGGGTGCGTAGTCAAACAGAAGTTGACGGCACGCGCCACAAGGCGGGCAAAAAGCGCCATCTTTGGCCACAATGGCAATGGCTTTGAAAGCGGTACGCCCTTCGGAAAGGGCCTTGGTCAGGGCAACACGTTCGGCACAAATGGTTAAGCCGTACGAGCTGCTTTCCACATTACAACCGGTGAAAATCTCGCCATCGTTGGTTAACAGGGCTGCGCCCACTTTAAAATGAGAGTATTTGGCCTGTGCGAATTCTCTGGCCTTTTGTGCCTTGTGAATCAGTTGGTCGGAATTGTATTTTTCCATTTTGTCTTCTATCTGTGTTGGTCCATAATTAATGGAGGATGGCCTTAAATTAAAAAGGCACCTCCTATGCCTGTGATGGATTAAAACGGCAAATCATCTTCATCGCCACTGCCTTCTGCCGGAGGCTCTTCGACGGTGTTACCCGGCTCTTCATTGCTCGGGGTTTCAACCGGTCCGCTTTCTTCGGCTACGCCGTTTTCCTGACGGGAGCCTAAAAGCTGCAACGTGTTCGCAATAATTTCGGTGCGGTAGTGTTTTACGTTGTTTTGGTCTTCCCACGAACGTGTTTGCAGGCGACCTTCCACGTACACCAGGCGTCCTTTTTTGACGTAATTCCCGGCAAAGTCGGCGAGCTGTCCGAACACACTAATGTTGTGCCATTCGGTGTTGTCGGTCCAGTTGCCGTCCGCGTCTTTGGCGCGATAATTGGTGGCCACCGAAAAACTGGCGACCGAAGTTCCGCCCGGGGTGTAGCGCACGTCTGGATCGCGACCAACGCGCCCTACGATGATGGCTTTGTTAACGGTTCCGCGTGACATAATTCCTCCTAATGGTTAAGTAAGAGATGCAAGCAAAATTCAAAGTCCCAAGTTTGAAAATGGAAAACGTCCGTTACTTTTTGGGCCTGTTTTTTACAACGAATAATTATCTTTGCCGGCGGCAAGGTGCCTTAAAAAAGAACCTGCACCGCCGGGCAAAAGTTTCCGTTCTAATTACTGGTAAAATTTAAATTAATAAAAAATATGTTTAAAACAAAACACTTAACCACTGGTTACACGATAATTTTAACAGATTTTTGAGGGATTTTTACAAAGTTTAAACATTTGAATTGTGTTAACAAAGAAATCACGAGCCCGGCGCGGAAGCATTTTGGCTGTCGGGCATACGATTCCCTTTGATTAAGTGGGACTCAAATTAAGTTGGCTGTATATTGGCTACTAAAATGGTTGTTTTACCATAACGACAAATTTCAGGTTTGTTTTCCGTATTCGGCCAATGTTTGCATTATTTTTCTTGCTTCCTGCACATACGGGGTATCGCTTTCAAGAAGCGGGGTTACGTCGGGTTCGGTAAGCAAAACATTTTCATCATAAGGTAGAATGAAGATTTCATTAAAATTCTTAAGACTTTCTCCCGCAATTTGCGTAAATCGTTCAAAATGCGCCTCGTCTTTTATTTTATTGACAACCAGATGTACGTAAGGAATGTCTAATTGGCGGGACAGTTCGGCCGCATGTTTTGCTACTTGATAGGCGTTGAAAGTTGGCTCGGTCACTACCACGGTTTGTTTGAATCCCCGGGCTAAGGCACGGCCAAAATGTTCCACCCCGGCTTGCGTATCCATCAAAATGACTTCACCTTCGCGCAGGCTAATATAGCCCATTACGGCATCCAGCAAGGCGTTTTCCGGACAAAGGCAGCCTGCCGCAGCCTGAATAACACTGCCCATTACGATTAAATTAATATTATCGGCAGTCTTAATACCAAAGCGGTCTACCACATCCGAAACGTCCGGATTCAAAGAGAGCATTCCACCCCAGCCCTGGCCGGGACGCGCTCCGGTCTTTTCTTCGATGTAATCCAGGTTTCTTGAGGCCGGAATAATTTCTTGATCCCGGGGGATCCCTAAAGAATATGGCAAGTTGACCTGCGGGTCTTCATCCACGGCAAGTACATTGTAGCCATTCCGTGAAAAGAGTTTGGACAAGACGGCGGTAAAGGTCGTTTTTCCGGCTCCGCCTTTACCGGTAATTACGACACGAAATTCTTTCTTCTCCGGAATATGGGATTTGCTTTTCAGTTCGTTGGCAGTGTCAAAAAGTTTCTGTCTTCTGGGATCTGTTTTAGGCATGTTATTGTCTCCTTGTCGTATTTATTGGTCAATCCATTCGCCTTTAGGGGCTAAAATGTGTTTTTGCGAAATAACTTTTCTTCGGCATTCCGGGCACAACGATTTAATTTCCGCTTTTAGTTCGGAATCCAGGTTTTCATAAGCAAAATCGGTCATGGGCGATGGGGCAAAAAAACGGCCGCAATGTGGGCATTTTTGCAAGGGAACTTTTGTATTACTCCACGATTTCATGATTCGGATGCCGTCAAGGTCTTCAAAGTCAATAGCACCGGTGGGGCACACCTCAACGCAAGCTTTGCATCCCATACAAACGTCGCTTTCTTCAAGATAGGGCGTATTAACGACGGTTAAGTATCCGCGTCCGATGTAATTAATAGCAGCCGCGCCCATTACTTCGTCGCAAACCCGAACACATTGACCGCACAATATGCACTTGTTATTTAAAGGATCATCAGGCTTTTCCCGCCTGGCAAATCGGGTTTCCGACACACCATAGCGCGCAGCCATTTCCTTAATGACTTCCGAATGGGGAGCCTGGGCAAGATAAAATTCAAACAACATTCTGCGATGTTTGACGATTTTATCGGTCTCGGTAATAATTTCCAACCCGTCGGAAGCCTTTAATGTACAGGAAGTTGTCAGCCCCTTTTTACCGGGGCCCTTAATGACCTCAACCATACACAAGCGGCAAGCACCATAAGGCTCCAGGGCTTCATTATGGCAAAGTGCGGGAATGTCGATGCCATTTTCATTGCACACAGAAAGAACAGACTTCCCCTCTTCCACCTGGAATGTTTGACCGTTTATTTTAATCTGTACGATTTTTTTCATGATTTCTTTTCCTTTTTAATAGGAATAGGCTTTTCAGGCGTTTCGATGGTTTCTCCGGAAAGTTTTACAATCGAATCAAAAGGACATACTTCCATGCAAGTACCACAGGAAATACACGCTTCCTGATCGATAACATGAATGAATCCTCCTCTGCCGGCAATGGCATTTACCGGGCATTGCTTCATACAAATAGTACATCCTTTGCACAATTCCGGAATGATGTAATAAGAAACAAGAGGCACACAAACTGTCGCAGGACAACGTTTTTCATTAATATGGGCAAAATATTCCTCTTCAAAGTATTGAATAGTAGTAATTACCGGGTTGGGCCCTGTTTGCCCCAAGCCACAAAGGGATGTTTCTTTAATGGTTTCGCTCATTTCTTTTAGCGTATCCAAATCGTCCGGCTGGCCTTTTCCCTCTGTAATCCGTTCAAGTATGTCGTACATGTGCTTCAGGCCCTCACGGCACGGAACACATTTGCCGCAGGATTCATCAACCGTGAAGCTTAAAAAATATTTTGCCGTATCTACCATACAGGTGTCCTCGTCAAGGACAACCAAACCACCCGAACCCATAATTGATCCAACGGCTTTCATGTGGTCGTAGTCAACAGGCGTTTCGAAAAGCGAATACGGGATGCACCCGCCCGAGGGGCCTCCGGTTTGTACGGCTTTGATCGATTTCTTATCAATACCACCGTTACCCGCTTCGCAAACAATGGTTTTGATAGGCGTGCCCAGCGGCACCTCAACCAGCCCCACATTGTCTACTTTACCTACCAGAGAAAAAACCTTTGTACCGGTGTTGCCGGGAGCACCGAATTCAGCGAACCAGTCGCCGCCGTTTTTGATTATTAAGGGAATGTTGCACCAGGTTTCAACATTGTTAATGCTGGTCGGGTGCCCCCATAGTCCTTTTTGCGAGGGGAACGGAGGGCGGGGGCGTGGTCTTCCGGCAAACCCTTCCATCGAGGCGATTAACGCGGTCTCTTCACCGCAAACAAAGGCGCCGGCGCCATTTGCCATGTAAATATCAAACGAAAATCCACTGCCAAGAATGTTTTCCCCCAGCAGGCCATAGTCTCTGGCCTGTTTAATCGCGTTTTCCAGCCGTTTAATGGCAAGCGGATACTCGGCGCGGATGTAAATAAATCCCTCCTTCGCACCTATGGCATACGCGCCGATTATCATTCCCTCAATAATCGTGTGCGGATCACTTTCCATTTCATTGCGGTTCATGTAGGCTCCGGGATCGCCTTCATCGGCATTGCACACGATGTATTTTGTGCGGCTCTCTACTTTTTGGGTGTTTTCCCACTTTATGCCCGTCGGGAAACCGGCTCCTCCCCGACCGCGGAGTCCCGATTTTTTGACGTAATCGATAATTTGCTCCGGCGCCATTGTTTTTAGAGCTTTAAAAAGAGAGCCATATCCTCCTATGGCAATGTATTCTTCGATATCTTCAGGATTGATGAGGCCTGCGTTTCGCAGTACCAATTTTGTTTGCGGTTTAAAATAGGGAAGTTCTTTCCATTGCGGAATTTCCGGATAATCCTGCCCATAAGAAATGGGCTCGGTAGTGAGGTGATCCCATGTTTCGATTTTACAGAGGGCATTTTCTTTGGGGATTTCTCCGTTTTTCAGATAATTAATGATGTTTTCCACATCGTTGGCTTGAATTCTGTGTAAAATGACGAGCGGTTTACCGGGAATATAAATATTGACCAGCGGTTCTTCCTTGCAAAAGCCGAAGCAGCCAACTTTTGAGAGTAAAAAATCTAAGTTCTCATCTCGAATCATTTCGGCAAAGCGATTAAAAACAGCATCGCCACCGGCAGCAATTCCACATGTGGCATATCCGACGGAAATTTTTATTTTGTCCGGTTTTAGTTTTTTTAGCCCCTTATCCCTGATTTGAGCAAGATCGGCAGAGGTTTCTATTTTCATTGCTCACTCCATCCGTATTCTTTTAAAATTTTCGGTAGTTGCTGGCTGGTAACATAGCCGTAGATTTTATTATTAACGCTAATGACCGGGGCCATACTGCAAGCACCGAAACACCGGGCCGTGGTTAGCGAACAGGAACATCCTTCTTCGGTTGTTAGAATAAATTTACCGTTATCAGTGGTTTCACCTGGCCGCACTTTTAGCAGTTCCATTGCCGTTTCCAAAAGTTGGGGAGCGCCTTTAACATGGCAGGCCGTTCCCATGCAAATCGAAATAATATTCTTCCCCACAGGTTGCAGATTGAAGAAGGAATAAAATGTGGCCAAACTGTACAATTTTGAAAGTGGTACTTGAATTTGCTGTGACAGCGATTTAAGCGTTTCTTTGGAGAGATAGCCATCTTGCTCTTGAATGTCCTCGAGAATGCCTAATAGTCTTCCGGCCGGATTTTTGTGTTTGGTAACGATTTCCGATAATTTTTGCACGTCCATTTTAGCTCCAGAAATGTATTCCATTGAAAAAGCCCCGCCCCAAAAACGGCGAGGCTTTAATAAGCGTTGATCATTCAATGTAAGCGAAGTTAGATGCCCAATGCTTTACGCTTTCGGTTAATTTCAGCTTCAAAAAGATCGGCAGCCTTGATGGGATCGGGTTCAACCGCAAAAGCCGCATTTAACAAATCGTTAAGCTTGTTTGTTAATAATTCTACTACATTTTTGCTGCCGAAAATTTTAGGCGGCAGGCCAAGCACTGTGTACACACCGGAAGCTACGAAATAAGCCGCAATGGAGATGGCCTTTTGAGAATACCATTCCGGAGCCGCTCCGCCCAGAGGTAAATCTTGAATACCAACCCCTAACTCTTTGGCAATGTTCGCAGCCAGAACCAGGATTCTGGAGTTGTCAACACAAGAACCCATGTGCAACACCGGCGGAATATTCAATGCCTCGCAAACCGAACGCAAACCATCACCCGCCATTTTGGCGGCTTCGGGCACCAACATTCCGGCTTTGCCGCTGGCTACGGCACCGCAACCGGTTTCAATAACCAAAATATCCCGTTTGATCAGCTCTTTGGAAAGCGTTACAAAGCCGTAATCCTGTTTTACTTTTGGATTGTTGCAGCCAACAATACCCACAACACCTTTGATTTTGCCGGAAACAATAGCGTCGATTAACGGTTTGTACGAACCACCCAAAGATTTACGAATGATTTCTTCGGAGAATCCGGCCATTAGTTTGACAGGTTTTTTAGGAATTTTAACACGATCGGGGTTTCGGTTCGGAAAGTTTTCGATGGCTAATCTGACGATTTCTTTGGCCGTGTCCAGAGCCGTTTCAGGATGGAATTCCTTGTAAATGGCACCGGGAACCTTGGATTTTTCGCTGGTTGCTACTATTTTGGTGTGATAGCATTTAGCGGTTTCCACAATTGACGGGAAAATACATTGATAGTCAATTACCATTACTTCTACCGATCCGGTAGCGATGGACAATTCCTGATCTAACAAATTTCCGGCAATGGGAATGCCATGTCGCATCAATAATTCATTGCCCGTGCAGCACATACCAACGAGATTTATCCCTTTGGCACCTTTGTCTTTTGCCAGTTGTTGCAATTCGGGATCGTTAACCGCTTTTACAATCATTTCCGAGAGAATAGGGTTGTGTCCGTGCAACACCACGTTGACGCGGTCATGGCTTAAAACACCCAAATTAACGTACGAAGTATTTGGTTCCGGTGTACCGAACAAAATATCGGAAGCTTCCGTGGCCATCATGGAGCCGCCCCATCCATCCGAAAGCGAAATACGCAGGGCATGGAGCAAAATATTGGCGTAATCGGCACCAACACCCATGTGTACACGATGCGCCCCTTCTACAATTTCACGATCAACGCTGCGGGGGATAATGCCGAGTTTTTCCCAGGCTTGTCGCGTTTTTTCAGGTGCGCGATTAACCAGGTTGATTTTATTCTTAATGGTGCCAAATTCTTCCAACATTCCGAGGGCCAATTCTTTGGCGATTTCTTCTTTGCTTTTATTTTTGGTTTCGATGTTATATTCTTCAGCCAGTACTTTTAATTTGTTTTCGTCAATAATTTCATATCCCTGGGCTTTGCCTTCGGCGGCTTCCAAAAGCACTTCTACAACTTCACGGCCGTGATCCGAATGGGAAGCTGCGCCAACCAACAGATCATCCAGCATGTTACGGGCAACAATGGTATCGACATCTGCACCGCAAACTCCGCGCGTCGGACCGTCTTCTTCAAAAACATCAACCCGGCAGGGCCCCATGGCGCATCGATTACAACAGACGCCCAATTGCCCGAATCCGCATTGGGGTTGTTGCTTTTCCAAACGATCCCAGGCGGTTTCTATTCCCTCTTGAATGGCTTTTTCAATGATTTCCTGATCGGTTTCATCCAATGCCCTTTGTTGGGCAATTAATTTAAAATCGAACATGTTCTTTTTAGACATTGTTAATTTCCTCCGCTTAAAAATTAATTTTCATTCAAAGGGCCAATGTTGGCCACCTGTTCCATAATATTCCGAAAGGCCTGAACATTCGCCGGAATTTTGCGTACTTCCACGTCCGCACCCTGAGATTTTTGCATACGCAAGGTAAAATCTTTTCTGCTGTTTCGGATCAACTCGTTAGTTTCACCAAAAAGCAATGCATTGGTTTTACAGGCTTCTACACATGCCGGAATTTCCCCCTCGTTTTGACGGTCTATGCAGTTGTCACATTTGGCATTCACTTCGCGTGAAAATTGAACCTGATAAACATTATGAAATTCAATTATCCCAAAAGGACAGGCAATGGCACAGGCTTCGCAATCAATACATTTTGCGTAATTGATAAGTACAGAGCCTGTTGCCTCGTCCCGATAAAGGGCATTGGTAGGACAAACCTGCATACAGGGCGCGGGATCGCAATGCCGGCAGCGGTTAGGAAAAGTTAAAAAATTTACACCGACTTCGACGTGGATTCTTGGCCTGGATTGAGGCACTTCCTGCAACATCCCGAACAAATCTTTACTTTGCGAATGCTCGATGGCGCAGGCAATTTCACAATGTCTGCAACCGATACATTGTTCGGGTTGGACAAATACGGTTTTCATGGATAGCCACCTTCCTTATTTTCAAAGGTTAGACTTACTAAAAAAGCAATTTATTTGACAAACAGAGTCCCGGTATTTGGGATATCATACCATATCTATACTTTTTATCGTGTTAATAAATATTAAATTGGAAAAAGAATGGCAAGAAATTTTATTTAAGCGGTTAATGATTGGGGATGATTGGCTATTTTAGACCAATAAGTTTTTTGACTTTGCTGATATTTCTTCTTGAAATCGGTACGGGCGTCTTATCTTTCGCATCAAACAAAATAATATTTTTGACATTATCCAGACGTTTTATTTCCTTTACGTGATTCAAATTTACGGCATAGCTCTTGTGTACACGAACCAGCTCTTTCATATTAAATCGATGTAAGATTTCTTTTAAACTGCTATGAATATAGAAAAAATGATTCTTGATATGGATTTTACTGTAATTGCCGTCCGCTTCGATAAAGAAAATATCAGATTTATCAATAAACTTTATTTTGTTTTTGCAAAATATCGGGATCTTATTGATAACGACCTTGCCGCTTTCCGGATCAACGGAAGCGCCGGTTTCATGGCTTACGTCAATAAAATTCATCGAATATAGTACGCCCAGTTTTTGATCGATAAGTTCAATTTTGCTTAAATTCAGCATCAGCACTTTATTTAAAACATCGATAATCATCGTAATGGGAATATCCGGTTCGTTTTCGTACATTCTTTTTAGCAAAAAGCGAATTTTAGCCTGGCTCTTTTCGGAATGATAATGGAAAATATCTTTGCCAAGATCTTTTTTGGAAACCTTTAAGATTTTTTGGGCGTAGCGATTCATGCCGATAATTTTAAATTCTTCGGATAAAATGATAATTCCGATATGTAACGAACTTACTTTTGACATAAGCCATACTCCATCTGTTATTCCCAACTTTCATGCGCATGATAATGTTTATGAATTAAAGATGAATGCCGGTGGGTGTGCTGGTGCAATAAACCTGCCTCAAGCAGTTTTTCTTTATCATTAATGAAGTGTTCAATTTGGCCATCGAAAATAATGCGATGTGCTGCGGACAACACGAATGCCCGGTCTCCCAATTCGGGAGCCAAAGACAAATTGTGAGTAGCGATTAATGTTGTTGCCTTTAGCCCATCAATTAATTCCACAAGCCAGCCGGTAGATTTTGGATCAAGATTTGATGTTGGCTCATCCAACAAAAGGAGTTCCGGTTCAAGTACTAAAATCGAGGCCAGACAAACTTTCTTCTTTTCGCCGGTACTTAATGAGAATGGAGATCGGTCTAAAAAAGACGTTACCCCTACTTTATCTGCCCAATATTTTACCTTTTCTTCAATGTGATCTTTTTCCAGTTGCCGTAATGCGAAGGCGATTTCATCAAACACGGTTGGATTAAAAAGCATTACATCCGGGTTCTGAAACAATAATACCACTTCCGAACGAAATCTTCTGAGAAAGTTTTTATTCTTTAGCTGTTTTGCTGTTAGCCAAATATTCCGGTAAAAAATTTTTCCGGAATTAACGGGTAATAAACCGTCCAGAATTTTCAACAGCGTTGACTTACCGCTTCCGTTGATACCCAATAATACTACCTTGTCGCCTTTGTTTATTTTGAACGAAACGTCCGAAAGTACTTGTTGGGCGCCATAAGCGAAGTTTAGGTGCTCTGCTTTAATCAAGGTCGAATCCTCTCGATTTCATGGACAGGTGTATTTCTCTGGAATAAATAAGCGACTTTTCAATAAAAAATCTGATGACGCGTACCATGTAAAAATTTAACTGCTTTCTTTCCGGCTTTTTAAGGGTTCTGCTTTTAAAAGCGAGCTGAAAGTCGCGCCATACTTTTTTAAAAACAATAATCTGATTGTAGGCAATTGTCAAAATTAAGCTTAATGTTTTTGAAAAGTACAGCGCCGAAAACAAATTAATGGATTTTGCCATTAAAAGCGTTAAACACGTGAGCGCAAAGACACGGGTATTGAATATTAAAATTGAACTATGGATGCCCGCATAAATTACATAAGCCAGTGTTACCGTACCATTAAAAAAAAGTAACGCAATCAAAGGATATTTTAGATTTACAAAACATCTTTTACCCCCAAGGGCAAAAATCAAAACAAGAGCAGCCGCCAAAATGAAGAAATTACTTGTAAGTGAGATAAACAGAACCCCTATTAGATAAAGCAAAAAGAGAATTTTATCTTTCCTGAAACGATCGTTTTCCTTGAAGAATAAAAACACACACAGGCCAATGAGGATACTGCCCAAAATTGCCGATAAATAATATCCGAAAATTTCATGGAAGTTCTGGAAGGTATAATCCGCAAAAGGTGCGAGGTACATGTCAGAGAAATTTTGAATGCCGAACGGGACGAATCCCAGAATTTTCTTAAAATAAGATATTCCCCATTCTCCCCATGCCGGCGCACCTGAAAGGAGCCCGAGCGGCACAAGGAACAGCAAAACGGCCCAAAAAGCGAATGACTTTCTGGCCAATTGCCATTTTAAGGGCGATTCGCTGATCCGGTGTATTTCGGAATAGCGGATATTTTTGAGCACCAGCATTGTAAAAAATCCTTCCACAGGGCCAAAGAAGATGAGATGTGAAAGAACGATGGCAGGGAAAGTAACGCCCAATCCGAAAGGGAAATAAAGAGGGTGTCCGCTGGCATCGCATGCAAGGGCCGGCTGAATGCCAAGAAAAAATGCCGTGGAAACAGAAGCCGCTAAAATACTTAACCACCCCGAAAAGAAAGAGGCAATGGAGATTTTGCTGAATTTTGATAAAACATGAAACGAATAGTAGGCCGTAAATGAAGCCAGAAATCCCATCGAAAAAGCGTTTACGGCAAATGAAGTAAATCCTCCGTCGCCAAAAAAGACGGCCTGAATAAACAAAACCATACTAATTGCCAGAAATCCTACCCACGGACCAAAATAAACAGCTAAAACCGCCGTTCCTATGGCATGTCCGCTCGTTCCCCCGGGGATAGGAATATTAATCATCATTACAATAAATGAAAGTGCGCTTAATGTGGCAATAAAAGGAATCGCTTCGCTGCTAATTTGTTTTTTTACTTTTTTGAATCCGTAAGTCAACAAGGGAATAAAACCGACATAGGATGGAATAAAAGTCTGTGGAGATAAATAGCCCTCAGGAATATGCATTTGCTCTTCGTGTTTAATGAATTGTTATTTAAAAAAGGACATTTTAATGCCCATTAGAATAAGTACGAGGCCCAGAAGTTTTCTTAACAAAGGCCCTGGCACAACGGCGGCATATTTTGCGCCGATAAAGCTGAACAGCAAGAAAAATATCCCGATTAAGAAACCGGCCTTAAGATTTACCAATCCCTGTTTATAATAGGTGTAAAATGCCAGTAAACTTACGGGAGCGGCCACAATAAGCAAGGTGGTTCCTTGCGCAACTTTTTGCGGTAAATGGGCAAGGTAAAGCAATGAAATAATAATAATGGCGCCCCCACCTACGCCAACCATGCCCATCAGAAATCCTGAAATTGCTCCGATTAGAACAAAAAGTAATTCTTGCATTTTATAAATTATGAAACTTAAAACCTTGACAAATTTAAAATTAAAGTTAGTATGGTAATTTCGTTTCCCCAAGAAAAAATTGATGAACGGTCTAAAACAGGTGATGAGTGAATAGTTGGACACGTTCATAATTAGGTTTTATTGGAGATGGCTAAACATGAGTTTTGAAATAAAGGGGCACCATAAAGAATTTTTTGAGAACCCGATTAATTCCTTGTTTTTCGTCTTGTTTGCTATTAATTTCGCATCACTCGGTTAGCAAAGGAATCCGAATGAAAGTCATATTGCGAGAACAGGCAAAAACAGAGCAAGAGACGGCACAAATTGCACGTAAATTTCTGGAATTTTTGAAGCCAAACGACGTGGTTTTGTTGAAAGGCGATCTGGGAAGTGGGAAAACTTTTTTTGTCAAGCAAATTTGCCGCTTGCTTAAAACGGAAGATGAGGCCTCCAGCCCGTCGTTTGCCATTATGCACCAGTATCAGGGGAATACGCCGGTAAACCATTTCGACTTCTACCGGCTGCACAGCGAAGCCGAACTGGATCAATTGGGCTGGGAAGAATTTCTGACCGTCGGCGCGATCACTTTCATTGAGTGGCCGGAATTAATCGAAAAACATCTGAGCCAGTATTATTTGATTACCATTGAAATGGACGGTGAGGAACGCATTTTTACCATTAAACGGGTGGAATGAAGTTCACCATCGAAATTTGAAATTTAGTGAATGCAGGATGGAAAAATGATAGTAGCCATTGAAACTTCGGATGTGTGGTGCAGCGTGGCCTTTTGGGACGAGGCCAAAAAGCAGACACTTCTGGAGACAAATCTGGAAATACCGGCACAACATGCCACTTTGTTGGCCACCGTGGTTCGGCAGGGAGAAGAGTATCTGCAAAAAACCGTGAAAACGCATGTTGCATTTGATGAGGCAATACGACTTGCTGTGGTTTCGATTGGTCCGGGGTCGTTTACGGGATTGCGCATCGGATTGAGTTTTGTGCAGGGATTTTGTCTGGCCAAAAATATTCCGGTGGTTGGTATTTCCAACCATCAGGTGCTGGCGCGTCAAATGGCCCCTTGCGATCAAAAACAGTACACGATCATTGATGCCCGACGCGACGAAGTGTATTTGGCCAAAATCGAACAAAATCAGGACCAATATCCCGAGATAACCGAACACAGCATCGAACGCAAAGATCGCTTGCCCGAAGTAATTCCCGCAGGCTCATTGCTTATCAAACCCCAGTTTCACGCCCTGGAAGCAGACATTGTCCGAAAATTGCGCGTAAAAGGCGTGTTCATTCATGGGCAGGCTTCCTATCCGGCGCACATTCTGGCCGAACTGGGCTTTTACAAATGGCAAGCGTACGGTGCCGATGAACTGAGCTCCCTGGAACCCATGTACATCCGACCTTTTGCCGGAGTGCTATGAATCCGACAATTCGCCCCATGCGGCCGGACGATCTGGACACCGTAGTGGAATTAGAACAACAGATATTTGTCGATGCATGGTCCCGCAGTAGTTTCGAGGTGGAAATTGCCAATAATCGTTATTCTTTCCCTCTGGTCATGGAATGGAAAGGCGTTATTGTGGGCTATGCCGTAATCTGGCATTTTTTAAACGAACTGCACATCGCCAATTTTGCCATCCATCCTTCTTATCGACGCAAAGGCTTGGGGCGGCAGTTAATGGAGCACATTTTACAGCGGTTCCCCGATGCGGAATTTGCCTTTCTGGAAGTACGCCGTTCGAACACGGCGGCCATTCGGCTTTACGAATCGTTTGGCTTCCGGAAGATTAACGTGCGCAAAGGATATTATCGCGACGGCGAAGATGCCCTGCTTATGGTTAAAGATTTGAGAAAATAGAAATATTGCTGTACATTTGCACTTTCAGGGAGGCACCACAGGAGAAGAAACCAAATTTTATGTTGAATACTGTGATTTTTAATGTTTAATGAATCAGGAAGAAAACATATTTTCTCCCGGTTACAGTTCCCTGAAGTTTATTGGTTTTAATAAGGTAAGGCTTGGAAAATTATGGATTGGTTTAAACGAAAAAAACAAACGTTAAAGCCCGCGCAAAAAACCGAATTACCCGACGGGCTTTGGGTAAAATGCGACAATTGCGGCGAAATTATCTACAAAAAAGAGCTGGAAAAACGTCTGTTTGTCTGTCCCAAATGCGATTACCACTTTCGCATCGGCAGCCGGCAGTACATCGACATTTTATTCGACGAGGGAACCTTCGAAGAATTTAATGCCAATATGATGAGCACCGATCCTCTGGGCTTTGTAGATGCGCGGCCTTACATCGACAAATACAAAGCAACGGTAAAGAAGACCGGAATGAAAGAGGCCGTGGTTACCGGAACGGCCAAACTGGAAAAGCACCAGGTGGTGGCCGCCATTATGGATTTTAAATTTCTTGGCGGAAGTATGGGCTCGGTTGTGGGCGAAAAGGTCGCCCGTGCCGTGGATAAAGCCCTGGAATTGAAAGCGCCTTTGCTTATTCTTTCTTCTTCGGGTGGGGCACGCATGCACGAAGGCATTTTGAGCCTTATGCAAATGGCCAAGACCAGCGCAAAGTTGGCGCGGTTAGCCGAGAACCACATTCCCTACATTTCTATTTTAACTAATCCGACTACCGGAGGAACTACGGCCAGCTACGCCATGCTGGGAGACATCATTTTAGCCGAACCCGGCGCCTTGATCGGCTTTGCCGGCCCGCGCGTAATCAAGCAAACCATCGGGCAGGACTTGCCTCCCGGCTTTCAACGCTCAGAGTTTGTGCAGGAACACGGCTTTTTGGATATGATCGTCCATCGGCATCAGCTAAAGCAACGTATTGCCGGTTTGCTGGATTTTTTTGCGCACAAAAACCCACATTAACCGATAACCGCAAAAGGCTTAATCGATAACGAGCAAAGAGCTACCTCATGAAACAAGAGCGGCTAATTTTAATTACAAACGACGACGGTATTTACGCCCCGGGAATCTGGCATCTGAAGCGCGCTTTGCAATCTTTGGGACAAATAGTGGTGGCGGCGCCTCTGGTGGAAAAGAGTGCGGTGGGCCATGCCATTACCTTGTCCGATCCTTTGCGTGTGATGGAAGTTGAACGCGACGGTGTGTTCTTTGGCTATGCCATCAACGGGACACCGGCCGATTGCGTAAAACTGGCCGCGCGGTGTTTGCTGGAACGCAAGCCCGATTTGGTCGTTAGCGGCATCAATCAGGGCCCCAATACCGCGACCAATATTATCTATTCGGGAACGGTCTCGGCCGCCGCCGAAGGTGCGATTATGGGCATTCCTTCCTTTGCCGTTTCTCTGGCCTCGTTTACCAAAAAAGAATTTGATTACGCTGCCAAATTTTCGCGCAAATTGGCTCAATTTGTCCTGGAAAACGGATTGCCTCAGGGTACCTTGCTCAATGTAAATGTCCCGGCGGTGTCCGAAGAAGAAATCGAAGGGGTTGTCGTTACCCGACAGGGAAAAGGGCGTTACGAAGAAGCGTTCGACAAACGGGTAGACCCCAACAATCGCGTTTATTATTGGCTTACCGGCAAACGAATGATTTTGGATCAAGGCGATGACGTGGACGACCTGGTCGTCATGGAGAAAAAAGTCTCCGTTACGCCCATTCATTACGATTTAACCGATTATTCTTTTATCGAGGAATTGAAAACATGGCCGCTTCAAAAGTAGAACACACGCCGTTCCAGCACGAAACCATCATTATTCTGGACTTCGGATCCCAATACACCCAATTGATTGCACGCCGCATTCGCGAATTAGGAGTTTACTGTGAAATTCACCCTTACAATGCGGATTTGTCGATTTTAGAAAAAGGGAATGTGAAAGGCATCGTACTTTCCGGAGGCCCGGCCTCGGTTTATGACGATGACGCTCCACGCCTGCCCTCTGAAATTCTGAACAAAAACCTGCCGATTTTGGGAATTTGTTACGGCCTGCAGTTACTCACCTACTTAACCGGAGGGAAAGTCGCTCCCGCGCAAAAAAAAGAATATGGCCTGGCCGAGTTGCACATCCTCAAAGAAAGCCGGTTATTTAAAAACATTCCGCGGAAGACGCGGGTCTGGATGAGTCACGGAGACAAAGTTCTTACTCCGGGTGAGGGTTTTGAGGTGATTGCCGAAACCGAAAATGCCCCTCTTGCCGCCATCGAGCACAGGGAAAAGGCGTGGTACGGGTTGCAATTCCATCCCGAAGTGAAACACACGGAATACGGACAAAAAATTCTGGGGAATTTCGTTTTCGAAGTTTGTGGTTGTCAGGGCGATTGGTCACCGAAATCGTTTGTGGAAGAAAGTTTGGCAGCCATCCGCGAACGAGTGGGCACCAAACGGGTGTTGTGTGCTTTAAGCGGCGGGGTCGATTCCAGCGTGCTGGCCGTGTTGTTGCACAAAGCCATTGGCGACCAACTGCATGCGGTATTTGTAGATACCGGATTATTGCGTTACCGGGAAGCTGAGGAAGTGGAAGCGGTTTTCCGCAAAAATTTCAATATTAACCTGACCGTTGTGCAAGCGCAAAAAAGCTTTTTCGAAAAATTAAAAGGCGTGGAAGATCCTGAACAGAAACGAAAAATTATCGGCAATGAATTTATTCGCATTTTTGAAAAAGAGGCCCGAAAATTAGGGAATTTCCACTTTTTGGCCCAGGGTACGCTGTACCCGGATGTCATCGAAAGCGTTTCTTTTAAAGGCCCTTCGGCAACAATTAAATCGCATCACAATGTAGGAGGCTTGCCCGATTCTTTTGATTTTGAATTGCTGGAGCCGTTGCGCGAGCTGTTTAAGGACGAAGTGCGCCAGGTAGGGCGAGAATTGGGACTGCCGGAAAGCATCATTCAGCGCCACCCCTTTCCTGGCCCGGGGCTTGCCGTGCGTATTCTGGGAGAGGTAACTCCGGAAAGGGTTGCAGTGCTGCAAAAAGCCGACGCCATATTTATTGAAGAGCTGTGGAAGCACGATCTTTACCATCAAATTTGGCAGGCCTTTGCCGTGCTGTTGCCCGTGCGAACGGTGGGCGTGATGGGTGACCAACGTACCTATGAACATGTGCTGGCATTGCGCGCCGTTACCAGCACCGACGGCATGACCGCCGACTGGTTCCGGATGCCCAATGAAGTGTTAGCGGTGATTTCCAATCGTATTATCAATGAAATTCGCGGGATTAACCGCGTGGTTTATGACATTAGCTCCAAGCCGCCGGCAACCATCGAGTGGGAGTAATATTTTTTTCGAATAAAAAAAGCCGGAGAAACATCTCCGGCTTTTGGGGAATGTTTGGAACCGGCGCTATTTGTTCGCAACGAAAAAGTCGTTGACAATGGCGTGGAAATCTTTTTCCATTAAGGCACTTAATTCGCCCACGTAAATGTGGCCGTCGGCGGGGATGTTGGCCTCGTCTTTGGTCTTGGAAACTTTTTTAATGGCGTTCTGCAACCGTTCGATTTCGCTCTCGTAAAATTTAACCGCTTCCATCCCGATCTTTAGTTTCTTCAAGTCGTCCTCGATCTTTTCCGCATCGATTTTGCAGATCCAATTTTTCTGATACGGCGTTATTTCGAGCAGTTCGGGTTCTTCGACTACGTTGTTGTTCACCTGCAGAACGCGCCCGGTTACCGGCGAATAAAACGGAACCGATTCGTTGCCGATTCGCGCGGTAAACAATATCTGGCCCTGTTTTACTTCCATGCCCGGCGAGGGAGGCTCGATGGCGTCGATTTTTCCGATTACCTTGGCAGCAAAATCATCCAAACCGACAAATACCTCGCCGCTTTCGGTGATGCTGGCCCAGGTGTGCCAGGGAGCAATGAAAATCCCTCCGGGAATGTAAAAGTCGATAGTCTCTTGCGCCTCGTGTTCGCCCAGGTGGGTAATGTGCACCCGCGATTTCAGTTGTTTGCGCAGGCGTTCTTGCCGACGAATGAGAAATTTGTCCACCATTTGTACCAGCTCTTCTTCGGTGAAGGGCTTCTGCACGTAATCCATGGCGCCGTATTTCATGGTTTCTACGGCCGATTCTACGGTGGCATAACCGGTGATGATGATGACGTCAATATCGGGGCGCAAATGTTTTACGGCCTTGCACACTTCCACGCCGTCCATCCCGGGCATTTTCAGGTCGGTAAAAACAAAATCGTAATTCCGCTTGCGGATCAGGTCCAACGCTTCCTGGCCGGTTTGCACGGTATCCACGGAATATCCGGCCAAGACAAGAATTTTGCGGAAGCTGTCCAGAATGATTTCTTCGTCATCAACGGCTAAAATGCGGGCTTTGGGGTTGGGCACTTCCACCCGCTTTAACGTTTTGGATTCATGGCTGAAATCCAATTTCAAATTGGTTTCCAGCGCTTCTTCGCGCAATTTGCGCAATCGTTTCTCTTCGGCGCGTTTAAGAACGGTGCGGATAATTAAATCCGCAATGATGAAGAGAATGATCGCAATGATTAACAGAAACAAACCCATGGCTATTCTCCTTTATGTTTGGTCATTTTTGTCGTTTTAAGCGAAAATGTTGTGGCACCCGGACACGTATTTCAGTTCGTAGTTTAAATCTTTGGGAACCACTACGTACAACCAGCCTTCAAAGTAAGGGTCTTTTTCCAGAATAGAAGGCTCGTCTTTCAATTGTTCGTTAATTCGAATAATTTGTCCGCTAATGGGGGCCATCAGTTGATGGATCAGTTCGTCTTCGGCTTCGAATTCGGCGCAGGAAAATCCCTGAATGATTTCTGCCTCCAGAGGCTGGAGTTTGATGGACTTAACGGAACCGATGACCGCCAGGAACAAATAAGTGGCGCCCACTTTTACCGATCCGTCAAAATCCAGGTGCATCCAGCTCTGGTAGCCCAGATGGCGGTATTGCGTAGGGCAGGGGACAATGATGGAATCGACCTGTGCCGTGTTCTCTTCGTGTCGTCTTTTCAAATCCACATAGCGGAATCCGCGATAGAGTGCGCTTAGCACTTCATCGGCGGTAAAAGGTTTGGGTAAATAGTCGATGGCGCCCATGTCCAGCGATTTGACGGCGTTTTCGATGGTGGCGAAACCGGTGGTCATGATCACGGCCAGATCGATGCCCGACTCATGCAATTTTTCCAGAAATTGAAAGCCATCCATGTCGGGAAGCATGATGTCGCAAAGGCACAAATCATAGGATTTTTTTCGGGCCAGCTCCAGGCCTTCGGTCGCACCGGTTACGGTGTCTACGTGCCACCCTTCGGCTGAACACACGCGCTGAATGGCGTCCAGAATCACCGGCTCGTCATCGATGGCCAATAATGTTCGTAGTTGCTTTTCCATGGCGTTACCTCACATTCACGGGTAAATGGATGGTAAATGTTGTCCCCTTGTTGACCTGGCTTTCCACCGAAATAATTCCTTCGTGATTTTCCAGAATACCCCAAATGACCGCCATGCCCAGGCCGTTACCTTCCTGACCCTTGGTGGTGAAAAAGGGATCGAAAATTTTGTCCATAATTTCCGGAGGAATGCCGCAGCCCGTGTCAGAAACTTTGATTTCGATGTAATCGCGCGGGCCTTGTTGCTCCACGTCGTCCCAGTATTGCCAACTGCATTCCGATGTAAAACAGCCGCGCAGCTCGCCTTTGCCGGGAATTTCCAGAACATAAATCGGTGCATCGCAACGGGGGCATTTTTCTTTGGGGTCAATGAGCGAGATGTTGCATTTGGGGCACAAAATTTCAATTTTGTCATCGGCATGTACCGGCAATTCGAGTTTGTTCCGGTTCTTGCCGTAAATAGGATCCAGATAAACGAAGCTCTCTTTGCCGTTCACGCGCAGTTTTAACTTAACGGTGGGAAGCCCATCGATGCGCGTTTCCTGATCCATGAGTTCATGGCCCTTGGGACAGAGCGCCTGCTTAATTTGCAGAATGCCGTAAGGCGAAAGGCGCGTTAGCGAGGTGGCAATGGTAATTTTGCCGCCCTTTTTGCCAATGGCCTGATAGGCGTTTTCGATGAGATTGGTAAAAACCTGCTGCATCTGATTCGGATCGATGAGAATTTGCGGCAGATCGGGGCTAAAGTGTTTTTCTACTTGAATGTGGTACAGGGTAAGTTGGTTTTCCAGAACGGTAAGCGCCCGCTCGATTACCTGATGAATGTCGGTTTTGACTTTTTTGGGAATGGACTGCCGGGCAAAGTCTAACAGTCCTTTAACGATTTCGCGGCTGCGCAAAGTTTCGCGAACGATTACTTCCAGATCGCGGTGAATGTCCGGTTGATCTTTGGTGCGTTTTAACAGAAAACTGGCATAGGTAAGGATGCCGGTTAGCGGATTATTGATCTCGTGGGCTACGCCCGCGGCCAGGCGTCCCAGCGAGGCCATTTTGTCTGACTGGAACAATTGCTGGCGGGCCTCGGCCAGCTTTTGCGTCATGTGGTTGAACGAGCGTGCCAGCACGCCCAACTCGTCGTTACCCAGTTCCGGAATTTTGTAGCTGAAATTCCCCGAAGCCACAATTTTGGTTGCCTCGGATAGTTTTTTGACCGGAATGCCGATGATCTGTTTGACCAGGATGCCCAACACAACGGCCAGACCGAAAATGGAAAAAAGAGCGAACAGGGCCATGTGCTCTTTGGCGGAGTTCAGTTCGTTGTCTACGCTTTTGAGGCAAACGGTTAAATCCAGCACACCTAAAACTTTTTGTGACCTCGGATGGGCGTGGCAGGGTGCTTGCCAGCACGACGGCTCGTTGTAAATGGGATTAATGATCCCCAGAATGCGCGAAGAGTCGGGATGCAGGCGATAAATCCGAATGCGCTTGGAAATGGAAAGCCGCGTCAATGGCTGGTCGGATGTATGGCAGGAATAGCAAGCCTCGGCTTTTCTGTCCAGCACCTGCCCAATTTGAGAACTGTCGGCAGCGTAAATAACTTTGCCCTCTTTGTTGAGAATACGCACCTGACGGATGAAGGGCTGCTGGCCGATGGTTTTGATGATTTCGTGGGTAACTTCCCGATCGTTGGCCAGCATGGAAACCTTGGTACTGTTTTTAATGGTTTCACTTTCGGCATTGACAAAGTTTTTGATCTGATTCAAAAGCAACGTGTCTTGCGTGTGGATGGAATAGTAAGCAAAACCACTAAAAATAAGAATCGCCAATAGCGAAATGGTAGAGATCAATTTTAATGAAATTTTACTGAACATTGCATCACCTTTTTATTAATTTCCCTGGTACGTTTTTGGGAAACGATTTGTCGTCGTGGCAATCGCTGCATTGCGGCTTTTTGCCAAAGTTGCGATTCAGGTGACATTCTTCGCAGTCCGTATCCCGATGGTTTTCATCCAGCACAAGGCCGGTAAGCGCATGGTCGAATTCTCCGGGTTGCCACCGAGTGGTATTGTGGCAGGCTTTGCATTGGGTGCTCAGGCGCGAAAAGCCATGCTTGTGGCAGCGATTGCAGGCCAGTTTTTTGTGAAAAGACTTTAGCGGCCAACCGGTTTGCGCGTGGTTAAAAGCAGTTTTTTCTTTTTGTCCGTGACAAAACGCGCACTGTTCGTCGATGGCCTGTTCGTGGCAGGCCGAGCAGTTGTCGTGTGAAAGGGAAACTTGTACAGGTTGCGTTTGTTTTGCGGTGGAATGGCATGTGCTGCACGAAGCCTTTTTATGGCAGTCCTGGCATTGCAATCCGTAGGCCTGCACGTGCGCATTGTGATGAAAGGTAACGATGGGCGCTTCGTCGTAATCGGATTTCAGCACGAATTTTTCAGGACGTTTGGGGGTGGGATACAGATCTTTAATTTTTTGCAGCGCCTGTTTTACATTAAAGCCGGGTCGGGCCGTTTGATGGCAGGTGGTACTGCAATTGGAGCGTTTTTCCCATGTGGCATTCCATTGGCGGTGGCAAGAGACGCACAGTTGGTGGTAGGCACCTTTTAATGACGGACGCTCGAGTTTCTTGTCTTTAACCCCCTTTACGTGGCAAGCCGAGCAGGGCAAGATTTTTCCCGGCGGATTGTGATGATGGCACGAGGCGCATCCGCCGTCCATAAGCGCCATTGCGGCGTGCGCCTGGTGCTGGAAAACAACGGGTGTGTAGCGATTCGCCAGAGTGTCGATGATCAGAATTTTCGGCGCTTCGTTAATGGAATGCAGGACTTTTAGATTTTTTCTCTCGAACGAGGGACAAATTTTAAGGCAAGGTTTGGCTGCGGTCGGGTTTTTGCACAGGTGGCATTCCGAACAATTTAACGGAAATTGGGAATGGTGTTTTGCCTGTTGCGCCAAACCGGTGGTGGTGAATATCAAAAAACCGAATAAAATTCCCAGAATGTATTTCATCGTATGACTCCTCGAATAGCATACTTGGTTTTGGGGCGGTAATTTTTGTTGGGCTGGGCAATCACCGGAAAAATCATTACCAGAGCCCGGTAAAGGAGAATTTCAAGGGAAATCAAACCGACGGTGATGGAGATTTCTCCGATCGACGGCCAGTAAGTTCTAAAGGAATAAGGAGGCGTGTAAGCCGTAATGAACATGTCGAAACGATTTAAGGCAATCCCGAAGATAATGACCATGAGCGAGGCGGCGTAAAGAAGCGTGCGGGATTGCAATACCTTGTCCCAGAAGAACATGCGCATGGGGATAATAACCCCGAATAAAATTTCGATGGTCCACAGCACGCTTTCTTTAGTGATCTTTTCCAGATAAACGTACGTACCGCGGATGACCATGTCACCCAGAACAAAGGCCAGATAAACGCCTAACAACGGGCCGACAAAACGTGCCAACCGGCGCAAAACGTCCATTTCGGGTTTTAGTCCGAATGATTTGGAAGCGGTTAACGATTCCATGATAACCATGGGATATCCCACGGCAATGGCCGAAAGTAAAAAGAGCAAAGGACGGATAGGGGTCTGGTACAGGGGATGGATTTTGTTCCGGGCAATGAGCATCAAAGTTCCCAGAGAAGATTGATGCAGGCAAGAAAGCACAACGCCCAGAATGATGAAAAAGAACATGGTTTTATCCAATGCACCGTCAATCCAGCGCAAAGTAGCATCAATAGGACGGTTTAAAAATTTCCAGAAACCCTTAAAGTGCACCCGACCGATAAATCGCTCGGTTACTACAGGGAAAAATTCGACGTACAGCGTCCCCAAATAGGTCATCACGCAAATGCCCACCTCGAATAGCACGGAATTACTGTTTCCCATGATGGGCACATGCCAGATGTTGTAATAGCGTCCCAAATCGAACATTACGCCGATGGCCACAAAAGTGTAGCCCAACATGGCCGTCATGATTGCGGGACGCACTAAAACGTGAAAATCTTCTTTGTGAAAAATGTGCACCAATGCCGATGTAGTAAAACCTCCTGCAGCCAGGGCAACTCCTGCGGCCACATCGATGCCTATCCACAAGCCCCAGGGATGCTGGTTGTCCAGATTGGTAACGGCACCCAGGCCAAAGACAAAACGCAAGATGCTCCAGACAATGCCATTGGCGGCTAAAATCATTAAAATGATTACGCCGGTGGTAAAAAACGGACGCTTAATCGGTTCGGGCTTTAGCATTTCGCTCATCGCTTATTCCTCCTCTTCCGTTTCCGATTTGTTTTTTCCCAGCCACATTATGCCTCCCAGTAAAGCGTACAGCGCAACCGGTGGAACGAAGAATTTAAAGATGGCGTGTTGAATGGGTTCTGTTGCACCGGGTGCCGGCTCTTTACTTACTTCCGGAAAATGGAGAGTACGGAAATCCTGACCGGAAATGTAGAGCCAGGAAGTGCCTCCAACTTCGTGTTCTCCATACACGTAATTAAAATACCGTTCCGGGTTTTTATTGATTTTTTCGTGCGCCAGTTGAACCAGTTCGTAGCGTTTGCCAAAGGTTAGGGCCTCGGTCGGGCAGGCTTCGACGCATGCGGGAATGTTCCCCTTTGATGTGCGGTTTTCATAGCATAAGTCGCATTTCATAATGCGCGGCTCAATAGCTTTGTTGTATTCGAAGGCCGGCACCTGAAACGGGCAGGCCACCATGCAATAGCGGCAGCCAATACAGCGACTTTCGTCCCAAATAACCGCACCGTTTTCCTGTTTGGAAAACGCACCCACAATACAAGCCGAAACACAGGCCGGATGATCGCAATGCATGCATTGTACCTTAACGGTTACCGGGGGCTCGTCTTGATGTGCGTTTGGATATTGGTTGACCACGGTTAACGCATCCACATCGGGCCGGCGTTCATGCGCAAACACCGAACGGTCGGAGTAATCATCGATATTGCCGGCCGGCAAATCGTGCTCTACTTTACAGGCGTATTCGCATTGCCGGCAGCCGATGCACGCTGTTGTGTCTACTAAAACCCCAAACCGATCATCCGAAAGGATGTTGGTTGGCGTTGCTTTGGCATTGGTCGCGCCGGCAGCAACCATGGTTCCTGCGGTTATGAATTTCAGGAAATCTCGTCGTGAAGTTCCCATAATGCGTTCCTTTTAGGTTTGTTATTAAAATTCAAACATTGCAAAAGTATTTTCTGTGTTTCGCCGGAAACGTTGTTAATGACTTTAATGGCATTGATTAACAAACAGGCCCGGTAAAAGAAGCTAATTCCATTGCAAATAACCAGATCTATTTTCCACTCGCGAAAAGTTTTTAGTCTTTGCGCAAAACTCATCGATTTCATATCAACAATGCCCACTTTTCGGTAACGGTCGTTTTCAAGTTCGATAATTTCCAATTTCGAACAGCAGTCTAATACAGGTGCAATTCTTTCTTGCCACAATGGCAGTGCAATCCTCATAGTGCCAAATCCGTTTTTGTGGTGGTAAGGTCAAAAATAGTGCCAAAAAGCAACGCAACATCTAATTTCTTTAGAAATAAAAGGATACAAGGTTGGTAAAACGAAGTGAGAAGCGCGGCAGGGTAGCATATACGCTACCCTTGGGAGATGGGAAGCAACTCTGTGCAACAGTGTGCGCCCTAAAAATGACAACAGGGGAAGTTTCGCTAATGGTTGTTTGGTGAGGCGCGAGTGCTACATCTGTTTGCCCAGCTTGTGCCGACCGTCGATTTCCGGCAGCTCCAGGCCAAGTTTTTTGATTTTCCGGAAAAGTGTGGTTTTGTGCATATTCAAAGCTCTGGCAGCGGATTGACGGTTCCAGTTGTGCTCGCGCAAGGTTTTTAGAATGAGCTCGGCCTCAATATCTTCCAGCTTTCGTTGGTAAGGCTTTTCCGGTGTGCCCTCGTGCGTACCAAACAGATTTGCGGGCAAATGCCTGGGTTGAATGTAAGGTTCCGGGCAAAGCACAAAGGCATGTTCGATGATGTTCTCTAACTCGCGCACATTGCCCGGATAATTGTGGTGCATTAATATCTCCAGAGACTCGGTGCTTACACCCTGAATGTTTTTGTTTTGAATGTGGTTGAATTTTTTTATGAAATGATCAATCAACAGGGGAATATCCTCTTTGCGTTCGCGCAATGGTGGTATTTCGAGATTAATGACATTGATGCGGTAGTAAAGGTCCTTCCGGAATTTACCTTCTTCGACCAGTCTGGAAAGACTTTTGTTGGTTGCCGCAATAACCCGGACGTTTGCTTTTAAGGTTTTGACGCCGCCCAAGGGTTCGTAGGTTTTTTCCTGTAAAAAACGCAACAGGCGAATTTGAAAGGCCGGTGAGATATCACCGATTTCATCCAGAAAAAGTGTCCCGCCCTCGGCCAGGGCAATGCGCCCCAACTTGTCTTTGCGGGCATCGGTAAAGGCGCCGGCTTTGTAGCCAAAGAGCTCCGATTCCAGCAGAGTGTCGGGGAGAGCGCCGCAGTTTACTGCGATGAAATTGTTCTCGGCCCGTGGACTTAGCTGATGGATGACACGGGCGAATAATTCTTTGCCGGTACCGCTTTCACCTTCCAGGAGAATGGTCGTATCGCTTTCGGCGATTTGCGGCAAAATTTCGAAAAGGCGCCACATTTTTGCGTTTTTGCTGATAATATCGTGGTAAGAATAGTGTTTGGTAATCACCTTCCGTAATTCGTCCTCGGCACTCAAATCTCTGAATGTTTCCACACCGCCCAAAACATTATTCGCTTTGTCCACCAAAGGGGCGGCCGAAATACTGACGGGAATGCGATATCCGTAGCGGTTGATTATGAATACGGTTTTATTGATGGTCTTTTTGCCCGTTTGGATGGCTTTTTTTAAAGCGCATTCATGTTCGCAAATATCCGAACGGAAAACGTCAAAACATTTTTTGCCGATTACCTCATCACAGGTGTAACCGGTAATTCTGCAGCCCGATTTATTAAAGGAAGTAATATTAAAATCACGGTCGATGGTGAAAACACCGTCCGTGATGTTATCGAGAATAATTTCATTAAGTAACTCACATGAAATCCGTGGCCGTTCCATTTTTCGCTTCCCCAAAAGTTAATCTATGCCATACCATGAATACATCCTGCAACAATTGTACCTAACTTTTTTTGAAAATACCGGCCCGATAAAAGGATCGGGAGGTTTTTATAACCCCTGTAATTACAGGTATTAATATTCTTTTAGGCAGAAAACCCAAAACCCGGCCAATCGCCAAGTTTATTGAAAATGAAACACATGGAACAACTCGTTTCTTGAGCCGATCTGTTGATATTTAAGCGATTTTCCGAATTATGATTCTTTGCCTGAAACAATCTGTTTCGAATATTGTGTAGTGTTGCACACATGGTTTTTTCTTAACCTGTTGGTTTTTAAACAGATAGGCTTTTCAAAAGAAATATGGTATATAACTTGCAACTGTTTATGTGAAAATTAAAACAAAATAATGGGGCTTGTTAAATTAAATCCATTTGAAAGGAGATTTATTATGTTAATCAAACGTTTATTCGTCCTGTTTTTATTGGCCTCCATTGCCGCATTGTATTCGTGCTCTTCCTCTACCGACAATGACAAAGAGAAGAAAAGTAATTTTGAGGTAATTCAGCCGGTAGTCGAACAGGCCATTTCCAATTGGGACGATCCGGTCATACCAGCACAAACCGTTCATGACAATTTAAACAACTATTTTGTGGTAAGTGTACGTAGTGCGACAGATTATGCCAAAGGACATGTTCCGGGTGCCATCAACATTCCGTGGAAAACCATTGCTCAGGAAGACAACCTGAAAAAGATCCCGAAGGACAAACACGTGGTTACCTATTGCTACACCGGCCATACCGGTGGGGTTTCCGCAACCGTACTCAAACTGTTGGGCTACGATGTAAGCAACATGAAATACGGAATTATGTCGTGGACGAAAGATGCAACGGTGCGTGTGGCCTCTCCGTTTAGCGAAGAAACGGACGCTCACGATTACACGGTAACAACCGATGTTCCGGCCACCCATACGTACGATCTTGCCGATCCCAATTATGTGGACTCGGAAGATGCACAAAAAATTTTGCAAGTTGCGGCGGATAATTATGTAAGCAACAATGCGCCGGTTATCACGGCACAGGCACTTTTTGAGTTGTTAAATGACGGTGATGCCAGCAATGATCCGCAAATCATCAGCGTGCGCAAACCGGAACACTATGCAATTGGCCACATTCCGGGTGCCATCAACATTCCCTGGAAAGAGATTGCTAAAGTCGAAAATCTTAAAAAGATCGATCCGAATCGTCCGGTAGTGACCTATTGCTACACCGGGCATACCGGTCAAATTGCCTCTACCGTGCTGAATATTTTGGGATACAGCGCCAAAAATTTGAAATGGGGGATTATGTCCTGGACAAAGGATGCGAATGTGCGTGTGGTGAAAGCATTTAGCGAAGAGACCGATGCTCACGATTTTCAGGTAGAGAAATAAAGAAAGCGTAAACAAGCATGATGATAAGGCTATCGTTACAACGGTAGCCTTATCTTTGTCATGAGTAAATGTGGAGAAGGCGTCGTGAAAAACAAAATTTTAGTGGTTATTTGGACGTTCCTCTTATTGGGGTTAATGGCATGCCAGGAAAAAAAGAGTGACATCTCGCAAAAGCAAGGCCTTTACGAAGTGGCCAACCAATCCAGTTGTGTTGCCTGCCATACCGACAAGGCATTGCTAACCGAGGTAGCCGAGCCATTGGAAAATACCGGTGGCGACACGGGAGAAGGCTGAGGCGGAGCGGTGGCCCCGTTGGGGCCTGCGGAACGTGTCCTGATTTCACAGGATTTTCTCAATAGCGCTCATGGACAAATTAAATGCGTAGATTGTCACGGAGGCAATCCGAATACGCCATTGACCAAAGAGGCAAAGGCAGATGCTCATGCCGCAACGGCCAACTTTGTGGCCTACCCGTCGGAAAAGGCCGATGTTTATTGTAGCCCTTGCCATTCCGACATCACAACGAGGTTTGCCTCATCTTTACATTACACGCAGCGAGGTTATCTGGAACGGTTTAAAATTCGTTCGGGCGGTCAAGATTTGATGAGTGATGCGAAAATGGCAGCCGGGTTTAATCAAGATTGCGCCAAATGCCATGCGTCTTGTGGGCAATGCCACGTTATTC
This sequence comes from uncultured Caldithrix sp., assembly GCA_964468415.1. Lineage (GTDB taxonomy): Bacteria > Calditrichota > Calditrichia > Calditrichales > Calditrichaceae > Caldithrix. Next base: position 7,326 of record CAYXUS010000044.1, on the reverse strand, counting down.
GTCCCACCTCGGTAGGGGGCGGACTGGAACGGGGTCATGTGTTTTACCAAACCCCGAGTATGGTCAACAATTGTACGGCCTGTCACGGATCGCGTATCGGCGAAGAGTACCGCGGCCTGCACGCCGGTGAAGAAGGCTGGCCGGAAGGCATTAAAGCGGATGTGCATTACAATAAAGGCTATCAATGTAATTTTTGCCACACGGGAGACGAGATGCACGGAGATGGTACGCCGTATTCGTATCGCTACATCGATAATCCCAGCTTTGTACCCCAATGCGAAGATTGTCACCCGGTGGAGAGCGATACCAGTAACATTTACCACAAAACCCATGTAATGGGCGATGAAAAACTGGCCTGCCAGATTTGCCATTCGCAAACGTACAAGAATTGTAACTCCTGCCATGTGGGTGGAGTTGGCATTACCGGGCATTCTTATCCCGATTTCAAGATTGGCAAAAATTACATGAAGAGTGCCCTGCGTAGTGCGGACTACATCTTGGTGCGGCACATTCCGATTGCTCCGGACACGTACGAAAATTGGGGCGGGTCTATTACTTTAACGGATTTTGCTGCGGCCCCGACGTGGAAGTATGCGACGCCGCACAACATCCAGCGTTGGACGCCGCAAACCGACACCACAGGTACCACCTGGTGCGGGCAGGCTTGCCACGATAATCATGACAAATATCTGTTGACGCCTGCTGATGTCGATTCCAATTATCTTGATGCGGAACTAAAGGCCAATGCGCCTGTCTTTGTGCAGTAGTATCCTAAAACCTCCGGGCTAATGCATGAGCATTAGCCCTTTTATTCAGTTAACTGATAGGTAAAAATTGCCATGAAAAAACTACGTTTTTTGTTGGTGAGTGTATTGGTGATAGGCTGTGGTTTCCTTAATGCGCAAAACGCTTCGAAAACCAGCGGGTTTATTCAAAATTCCGTCTATTCGTATGCCGTGCAAAAATCGGATGCAAGTTCGGAAACCACGATTCACAATAGGCTTTATCAAACATTGCGACTGGATGTGCGCCCGTTTTCCGAAAATATTAGCTTCCATTTTTCGGGAAGGGCATTGACCGATTTAAACGAAAGTGACTTGCAGGATGTGAAACGCTTTAAAGCGTACCGGCTTTCCGTAAGCGGAAAGCGTTTATTCCATAATTTTTTGGATTTCGAATTAGGCCGGCAATTTTTGTATCCGGGCATATTATTGGGGAGTCTGGACGGATTGAATGTACTGCTTAAACCGTGGCGCTTTTTGCACTGGCAGGTGTACGGCGGCATCGAGTCCCATTTATTCCGGGCTTTTAAAATGTACGAACCGGCCGAAGCAACGGTGCTGGGAACGCGGCTGATGCTGCGAAATGTGTGGAACAGTAATCTTCATCTTGTCTATCTGCAAAAATTATTTCACAGCCAAACCCAATGGCAAATTGCCGGAATCAATTTTAGCAATTATTCCGTTTCCAATTTGGTTCTTTACTTGCAGGCCCATTACGATCTGGCAAACAGCAGACTCCATCGCTTTTACCTTTCGGCACGTTACCGGCTTGGGCGCAAATGGATGCTTAGCGGCTACTTGAAACAACAGTATCCTCAGGTTTACCAAACCTCTTATTTCAGTACGTTCGAAATCGAAAAATATTTGTTGAGCGGATTCGATGTCGCTTACCAGGTGAATGAGCAATTTTCCGTAACGGGTGCAATCCAGGGGGTACAACTCAAGGAAGGCTATGGCACCCGGATGATTGTTTCGCTGGGAAGCCGCTGTGGATCCGTAGGATTTGTGTACGAAATGGGTGATCTGGGAAACCAGTTGGGTGTCTTGGCAGATTATCGGCTGCAGGTGCTTCCCAAACTTCGGGCTACATTCCACGTCGATTATTCACGTTACCGGTTTGAGAAACAATACGACTACGACAGCCAGTTAGCCAACGCCATTGGGGTTAGCTATCAATTTTCCAGGCATTGGAGTACCCGTTTGGAGTATCAGTGGTTGTCAAATGCACGCTATCAATATGATCAACGTGTTTTGAATCATATTAATTTTATTTGGTAAAAAGGTGGAAATATGCGTGAACGAATATTAATAGGCGCTGTGTTTTTAACCGTTTTGTGGGCGTTGAACGGATTGGCACAAAAAGAAGATCGTATTATTTTTTCGCATAAGTTTCATGTGGAAGAACAAGAGATCGCTTGTGTGGATTGCCACCAAAAGGCCACGGAAAGCACAAAGGCCAGCGACGTTTTAGTACCAAAAATGCAAACGTGCTACGATTGTCATGACGAAGATGAAACGCCCTGTTCAACCTGCCACACCAATCCGGATGAGCCGGGAGTGGCTCCCAGACTCAGCGGCTTTAAGAGTCGGTTTCCTCATAAATTACATGTGGATGCAGAGGGCACAAACTGCCTTACCTGCCACAAAGGTGTGGACCAGGCCGAGCAGGTGGGAACCTTCCATTTGCCCAGCCGCGAGCAATGTACCACGTGCCACAAAGGCGCCGACGTGGCGACGAACAGGCTGCAGTGTTTTACCTGTCACCAAACAACGATGAATTTTACACCGATTAGCCATCGGGTAAATTGGCGCAAAGATCACGGAATTGCCCGGCAAATCGGAAAGAATTCCTGTATCCATTGCCACCAGGAAAACTACTGCATTACTTGCCACGAAGGCGATAATTTGGATCATCAGGTGCATCCGTTAAATTTCAGGTTTACCCACGGGATGATGGCAAAGGGGAATAAAGAGAATTGCTTAACCTGCCATCAGGAAGAGGCCTTTTGTGTCGATTGCCACCGTTCGGAACACGTGATGCCGAAAAACCATGCCATGCCAAATTGGAGTAATCGCATTCAGGGGGATGGCGGAGCTCATGCGCGCGAGGCGCAAATAGATTTTGAGACATGTTTAAGTTGCCACAACGATGCGTACGCGGATGTGGTGTGTACGACATGCCATGGAAATTAGAAGTGGGGGCATTCCAAATGAAAGTAATTAAAGGGGAAAAAATAAAGATAGGGTTTGCCTTACTTGTTGTGGGCATTTTCTTGATATCTTGTGCGAAAGTAAAAACACCCTTGGAGAATCCGGCACATCCGCAGGACTGGACGGATGTAGAGTCCACAGAGTTCCATGCCAATAAAGTTGTTTTGATCGGTGATGTTACCTGCAAGTCTTGCCACGGGAGCGACCTGGGAGCGAAAGAGAGCTTTTGCAATCAATGCCATGCGCAGCAAAGCCGGGCCATCAGTTATCCCCATTCTGCGGATTGGATGCGCTTTGGTAGTAACGACAATCACGGAGAATTTGTGAAAGCACATTCGGGCGAGCTTACCTGTAACCGGTGCCATGGTGGGGTTAACGATCAGGCGCCGGCATGCTCCGATTGCCACTTAGAAGGTGTAAGCCAGTAGTAGCAAACGATCCCGGCAAGCAGAGGATGTTTCTTAAACATAAAGGATGCTTATGAAGTCAATCTTAAACGGGCAGTTATTAGTGATACTTTTAATTATTTCACCGCTTTGGGCGCAAATGGATAACGAAACCTGCATGGAATGCCATTCGGATCCGGAATTAACCAAGGAGGTAAACGACTCGACAGAGGTTTCTCTGTTTGTGAACGATACCTTATTTCACCAGTCCATTCATCAGGATTTGGAATGCGTTGATTGCCATGCGGTTGGGGAAGACCATCCGGATGGTGCGGTACCTCCGCCGACTTGCGGCAACTGCCACGAAGACGAGCAGGCGGAATACGAACAAAGCATTCACGGAATGGGTCGCAAACAGGGAATAGATATTGCGGCGACCTGCTGGGATTGCCACGGCACACACAATATTCAGGCGGTAGATGACACCAGCTCGATGGTGTACGGCAAGCATTTGCTTGCTACGTGTTCGGGATGTCACTCCAACGTGGAAACCATGCGTCAGTTCGGACAGAAAAACATGGATCCGGTTCGGCTTTACAAAAAAAGTATTCACGGACGCCTGTTCCTCAAAAATCCGGAAGCAAATGTAGCGACGTGTATTTCGTGTCATGGCAGCCATAACATAAAGCCCGTTCTCGATCCTGCTTCATCGTTAAATATTTTGAACATTCCCAAAACATGCGGGCAGTGCCATAAAGAAGAAATGCAGGAATACGAAGAAAGCGTGCATTGGAAGGCATTATCACGCGGACATTTTGAAGCCCCCAATTGTACCTATTGTCATGGTGAACATGACATCGAAAGTCTGGAGAGAAAGACGAAATTCAACAAAAATCCGGAATTACGCTCAACCGAAATATGCGCGGGATGCCACTCGTCGCAAAAGTTAATGAGCCGTTACGGATTGGACTACCGTCGCTTTGAATCGTATTTTAGAACGTATCACGGATTGGCAGTGTTAAAGGGCTCGCTTAAGGCAGCCACATGCGGTAGCTGCCATGAAAATCACGCCATCCGAAGCCGTTTTGATCCCAAGTCCACAATTTACCCGGCCAACCTGCAAAGAACGTGTAGCCAGTGTCACTCAAATGTCACGGAAAGTTTTGCCCGAATCGAAGTTCACCCAATCGGCTTGAAGAACAGAAATTACGTTGCATATCTGCTCAAAGTATTTTACAAATGGATGATCATTCTGGTAATCGGAGGTATGTTTCTGCACAATGTACTCATTGTTGTTTACCACATTCGGCAGAAACTGAAAGCAAAGAAATATTCGGAAGTGGTGCCCCGGTTCCAGACCCATGAAGTGTATTTGCACGTTTTGCTATTTCTGAGTTTTGCTACATTGGCACTTACGGGTTTTGCGTTAAAATTCCCTGATGCGGGCTGGGTTAAGTTTTTGTATTCATTGGGTATGAACGAGCCGATACGTAGCACGGCCCATCGCATCGCGGCGATTATTATGGGTACGATCTCGATCATTCAGCTATTTTATTTCATCTTTTCCGCCAAAGGAAGACGCGAATTTCTGGCTATGCTTCCCAATCGCATGGATTTAGTGCACGTGTGGCAGAACATTCGCTTTTATTTGGGCCTTTCGAAAGAACGCCCCAAATTCGATCATTTCGACTATGGCGAAAAGGCGGAATATTTGGCATTAATCTGGGGAATTGGTATTATGGGACTTACGGGCTTTATGCTCTGGTTCCCGGAGTTTTTCGCACGATTTTTGCCGAGCTGGTATTTTGAGGCTACGGAAATTATTCATTACTACGAAGCATGGTTGGCTTCATTGGCTATTTTGATCTGGCATTGGTTTTTCGTGATCTATCATCCGGAACAATATCCGCTAAACGTCACTTGCTTTGACGGCAAAATAACCCTGGAAGAGCTTAAACATCACCACCCGCTGGAATACGAACGGCTTATCAAAGAACGCAAGTTAGAAGAGCAGGAAGAACCAAAGTAAAAGTCAAAAGGCAAGTACCTCCTCGCCAAAAAGGGACGCATTTGCGTCCCTTTTGTTTTTGGTAAGACTTTGGGCAAAAGTGGTGGTTCTGTGAGCAAAGCGGAAAGATTTTGTTAAAAAATAAGCAAGGCGAACCGATAATAAAACCTTACTAACTATTGCGGGAATACTATGAGATTACGAGTTGCATTCTTTTTGTTTTTAATGTTTGTCTGGATCGGTTCGATTTTTGGCGCCTCTTCAAAATTCTTGCTTTCCTATTTTGATTATGAAGACGGCTTACCCTCTGATCTGGTAAAAATTGTTTGCGAAGATTCCACGGGCTTTTTATGGATTGGCACCGACGGCGGACTGGTTCGCTTTGACGGGCAAAAATTCACAAATTATTCGCAAGGGCTGCCCAGTTTATATGTAAAAGACCTTTGCTGTTTAAAAAGGCAGAGCATGCTGGTTGCGACCGATTTGGGGATTATGCGGCTGACATATGACAAGGCATGGAATGTTAGAATAGAAACGTTAATTCCGGGGAAAACCGTCCCGACCGATTCCACATTGTATTTTCCCAAAAAGATTTTCAAAGCACACGACGGGAGTATCTGGATTGCAGAAGCCAATGCAATTGTGCATTACAAAACAGAAAGTAAAAAATTTAGACGCTACCGCTTTCCCCCCAAATATTTGGGGACAAGTTACACCCATTCATTTTTGTTTTTTGAAGATGCCGGCGGTCGGATAATGGCACTTTCCATTTCCGGATATTTGTTGCAATACCGTCCGGAAATCGATTCGTTTGTTGAAATCCATCTGGCAAATCGTCCGGAGAATTGGTCGGCAAATGTTTTGGCCGCAGGCTGGGGGCAATCCCGTGGACTGTGGGTTGGCAGCAATGACGGGCTTTATTGGCTCGAGGAAGATCCGGTCACGGAAACCTGGCATTTGACCAAAGTCGGACGAATTTCAAATATCCAGGCCATAGCCTCAAATGCACGCGGAGATCTCCTACTTGGCACAAGCGATCACGGATTGGTGTGGGGTGAAAGAAAGGCAAAGGGTTACGCTTTTGAATCGATCAAAGAAACACAGCTGTATGTTGTTAACCACATTGCCGGTACCAAGGAAAATCAGTTCTGGATTAGTACGGACAAGGGATTGTTGCATTTGTACAAGCCTTTATTTCGCAAAGTAGTGAGCTTCTCGAACTATGCGATTCAAAATTTATTTAAGATATCAGATCGACGGTTGCTGGCAAGTGACGGGAATATTCTTTATGAGCTAAAGGAAAAAGGCGGGGATTTTCAAATCAGGCGGTTTTTCTGGAAACATTCTTCGATTATTTCTACTGTCGCGGCCGATTCCTACAATTTTTACACCGGCCACATCGATGGTAAAGTAGCCATTCTCCGGGGCAAAACCCAAAAGGAAATTCGGTTACCGTTCCGGAACACAGTTATTTCCATTTGTCCGGACAGCAACAAAAGAATTTGGCTGGCACAAAGTGAGCGGAACACCATTTACCGCCTTAACAGCAGTGGAACCTTAAAAGCCTATGGAGAAAAGGAAGGGATTTTGTCTCCGGTGCAAATTATTAAGAAAAGCGCCAACCGGGTGGTGTATGCCGGGGGGAGAGGAGATCGGCACTATTTGTACCGTTATTTGCCCGACGAGGATCGGTTTGAGAATGTAAGCGTACCATTAGACCTGACCAACTATCGGGCTCTTACAATTTTTGATCTGGCGTTTATGCCCGAAGATTCGGTGATTTATCTGGCGAGTAATTTGGGAGTTGTAAAGCTTAAAGGCCAATCGGCGCGGATTTTGCCCCTGGATGGCAGCCGAACCGCACGTTCGGTGGCGATTGACAAAAACGGACGTCTGTGGGTCGGTAGCGAGCATGGCGCCTTTTGCCTGGTGGATAGTG
>CAYXUS010000043.1:0-3938 GCA_964468415.1 uncultured Caldithrix sp. | reverse complement strand
CAGTTTGTTTGCCGGACCCTATTCGGTAACGCACCACCGGTCCACTTTGCTTATTGCAGCCATGATTTCTTTCTACAATGCCGGAAGCGGCACCAACCAAAGCAATCACATGTACAAATTAGGCCCGCTGCATCAGGGCATTCTGGAACGCGGAGCCAAAACGGGTTCGTTTTCCTACATGCTTTGGCCCTCGCGGGTGGGACCCTTTACCGCGGTTATTGGCAAGCATTACACGAATTTTGACGCTTCGGACATGCCATTTTCGTACATCGAAGAAGTGGAAGGAAAAAGTCTCCTTACACCCGGTATGAATTTATTTACCGTGGGAACCCGCCGCGACAGTGCCAAGTGGCTGAAACGTGACCGGCGCACCGATCCGGTAAAATATGATTTGATCCACTTCGACCTGTTCAGCCCTTTTGTGATGAATCGTGTGATTAAAGGAAAGAAAGCGCTTAGCGAATTGTACGAAAAAGCAACACGCAAACAGGAATTCGTAAAATACAAGGGGCTGGCCATCAAGCGTTTGTTGTTACGGCAGTCGATTAAATATTACAACATGGCCGTAAGCATCTTTTTGGGCGAACAATTGCTGAGACGTCTGGAAAAGGCCGGAAATCCCCAAACTTTGGAGGCCATTCGCCGGGCTTTAAAACCCTCAAGGACGGCGGAACTGGAAGACTGGTACGATTTGCTGGGCTTGTTCGTGAGCAACTCGTCGTTGCAAAAATTTTTGCAACAGGTTAAAAATGGGCAAATTACGGATATTGACGCCTTTCACACCGCCATGAAAACGGTGTACGATGCGTACGATGAGGACGCCTGGGCCTGGACGGTAGCCTTGCTCAAAGAAGAGAAGGGACTGGAGGTAGAAACGGTAACCGCAGATGACCTGAGACAATTAATCGATGATTGGAAGACCCAAAAGCAGCGGTTTAACAACATGATCATGAGCGATGCGCAGAAAGAATATGACGCCAACAGCCGCATTGGTTACGGTCTGGACGGGGACGCGCAGGTTCAGGAAGCTGATTTTGCTGCGGTACGGGGTACTTATGAAGGAAACGGATTCGTGCAGGAATTGATGCAGGAGAACGAAGATATTGAAAAACTGGCCAACCACTGGCTGGAAATTCTGCAGTAAAAATTACTCCCGTCAGGTATTTCAAGTTTGTAAAATGACCTTCCGGCTGTTGAAGCGCGGAAGGTCTTTTATTTTTTAGTGTCGATTAGCGCAGCGGAAGGGGAAGTAAGGATAACGAATTACGAATTATCCGTAGGATGCCCTCCCCGCAGGGGCCACTTCGTGGTGGCAAAAATTACGAATTGGGGCCCGAAATTGGCACGTATCCCCTTAACCCTTGCACCCTTAGCCCTTTTCCATCAAAGCGTGCCGAACAAATGCCAAAAGACCATTAATCCCGAAAGGATGTCCGCCCTGCAGGGGCACCACCAGAGAATACCGGAGCGGACGGCCAAGCGGCCTCCGGCGTGTCAACGCTTTCCCTTACAAAAGGCCGTTTGCTGCGCATCACCCCAAAGGAATGACAACCTTACCCATTAACGGGTTTTCCTACGTACGGCCACTTAGTTGGCCTTTCCGTTGCGTCCGTAACGCAACACGGCTCAGAGAGTCTGTGCGCACGGCCGACGGTGTTGGTTGCTTTTTATTCCCCGATGATCTTCACCAGAACACGTTTTGGGCGCCGGCCGTCAAATTCCCCGTAAAATATCTGTTCCCAGGGGCCAAAATCCAGTTTCCCGTCGGTTACGGCAACCACTACTTCGCGTCCCATAATTTGCCGTTTCAGGTGCGCATCACCGTTGTCTTCACCGGTGCGGTTGTGACGGTAGCGGGAAATCGGTTCGTGCGGAGCCAGCGATTCCAGCCAATCGTCGTAATCTTGAATCAATCCGCTTTCGTTATCGTTAATGTACACGCTGGCCGTAATGTGCATGGCGTTTACCAGACATAAGCCTTCTTTAATTCCCGACTCGCGCACGCATTCTTCGACTTGTGGCGTAATGTTAATGTAGTCCCGGCGATGTGGCGTGTTAAACCACAATTCTTTTCTGTACGATTTCATCGTTCCCTCCTACGCATTTTCCGTTGATTTACGGAGTTCAATGGCATGTTGGTGAAATTCATCCAGCGACATGACTTTTAAGAACACCAGACCACGCGTGGAACGGATGCGCGAATCTCTGTTCTGATAAAAGAAATCGCGCCCCAGAAGCAGTTTCATGGTTTGGTACTGTTCCACCTGAATTTTTTGCGCCAAACCGGAAAACGGACCGTCGTATTCGTAGCTGGGGAAGGAGGCATCGCGCTGCGAGCCAAAGGCATTCAGGAAAGCATGATCCAGAATGGCCCGGGTGTTGTGGGTTACCGGAACAAACAGGTTTGCCTCGCTGGGGTGGAAGCGGTACCAAACATTGCGGTAGCCCCACACCTGAATGTCCTTGCGTCCGGTCTCTTCGCTGTACAGGCGCAAAGCAGTGGAAACCGCCTGCAGCACCTTGTAATGCGTGTCCGGGCCACTGCCTTCCGGATCGAAGGCTACCGTGACAATGGTGGGTTTAATGCGCCGGATGGTCTCTAATACGGGCATTACGTCCCGTTCCATGGTCGGTTCTTCCGTAAAAATATCGCCCTTGTAAAAGCCCAATCTGGAATGGATGACCGATTCACAGGTGAAGCCGAAATAACCCCACAAAATGTCGGCTTCCCATTCCCGTACCATGCCTTTAAGTTGCTGGATGTACGAAAGATCTTTCTTTCCCGGGTACTGCGTGCGGAAGTAATTGGTCAATTCGTCAATGCGATTTTGCAGATTTTCGATCGAATCTTCTTCGAAAATTTCTACCAGATTGCGCAAAAGACGTCGGGCGTGGCCTTCGTTCATGGCATCCTGATCGTTCGCTGCCAGCCCGTCCAGGTATTGAAATACGTCCCGGTTGCGAAACGTCATGTTTGTGGGATCGAAATAGTTTTCGGCAAACAAACTCTGAAATTCCGGGCGATTAATAAAACAGCGCGTTTTCTCCAACAATTGCAGCATGTATTTATTCGTTACCGCATTAAAGCCGCTGGTCAAATAGTTGAAAAAGTGGGTGTTGCTTGGTTCGCGCATCAGGCGCACGGCATAGGGCAAGTAACCCAGCATGATGTCGTCGTGGTGGGGAGCCGTGTGCAAAATGATTTGATTCCTGGGAATTTGCAGGGCCTTGTCAATGTACGAGATGTAGGCATCGGCGGTTTCCCGCACAAAGTCCAGCGTTTTGTCGCCGTAGCGTTCCAGCAACAATTTGCTGGAGCGAATGGTTTTGAAATCGTTTTTGGTCAGGCCGTTCAGCGGTTTGTCTTTTTCTACGGCCAAATCGGTGATGATGTGGAAAATTTCTTCTTTGCTGAGTTCTTTCGTCTCTTTTAGCTTTAAATAACGCCGTTCGTTTAGCAGCTTGGCCGCGCCTTGAGTAATAAAGAAGCGCGCGTTGGGCAAATCTTGCAATACCGAAGCCGGCACCAGATTCGATTTTTCGGATTGAATGGCATCGCGAATTACTTTGGCCTTGGCTTCGCCGGCAGCGATGATAATAGCCGTGGCATTGGGGTTGAACGTGATGGTTTGCAGACCGATGGTAATGACCAGACGATTGCGCGAAATTTCAATGCCGCCCAGGTCCGAGGCTGCTGCGGCCTGTGTTTCGTAATTGGTTTGTGTGAGCCGTGTCGTGGAATAGTGGCTGGAACCCCGCACGTTAAAACCGATGTGCCCGTCCGGGCCTATGCCGCCCAGAAAAAAACCGATTCCGCCCAACTCACGGATTTTCGATTCGTAATCAGTGCAAAACTGATCTACCGCCGAAAGCACTTCTTTTTGCCGTTTCTGCAGTGAATCTTTAGGATAATTAAAGCGCAGGCTTAAATCCACAAT
>CAYXUS010000042.1:0-13722 GCA_964468415.1 uncultured Caldithrix sp. | reverse complement strand
TTTTACCGTACACCTAAAAGGCCCGATTCCGCCGACGCGGAATGGCCACGCCAACCCAAACCAACGGATTAAGAGTCCGCTGCTAGGCCAATGCCAAACCAGCCGACGAGCAGCCGAGTCGTTGCTGGTTTGAGCATCCCGACCTGTCGGGATTGAGCTACAGGTGCCCCCAAAAAAACAAAAAGGCGCCTCTTCCGAAGCGCCTTTTACCGTACACCTGGAAGGACTCGAACCTTCAACCAACGGATTAAGAGTCCGCTGCTCTACCAATTGAGCTACAGGAGCATTTCATTTACAGATGATAAATTTACAAAGTAACTTTTTCCAATGCAAATCGTATTTTTCAATCGGTCATTTTTTTAAATTTTATCCTGCCTCAAGGAACGAAGGGTAAAGGAAAATATCAATTCAATCCGGCGATACCCGGTCCCTTTTTTCTTTGAAAACAAAAATCGGTAAGGGGAAATTTTGCCCTTCCCCTTACCGATGTAAAAACACAACCGAATGCACTGGTTTATTTTAAAAGAATCATCTTCCGCATCAGCCTTATTCCCTTGCCTTGCAGTTGGTAAAAATAGATGCCACTGCTCAATCCTTCGGCATTAAACACCACCTTGTGCTGTCCAGCCTGCTGAAAGCCACTTATCAGTTCGCGTACCTTTTGCCCAAGCGCATCGTAAACAGTAAGCTTCACATTCGTTCTTTCCGGCAAAAAATATTCGATCGTTGTCGTCGGATTAAACGGATTCGGGTAGTTCTGTTTTAACACAAAGCCAAGAGGCAACGTGGCCGGACGAGCTTTAATATCCGTTGTGGCTTGTAACAAATCCGGTACGTAAATCTTTCCCTCGACCAGACACTTGGGATGTCCCGCCCACGGCTGGAATTCGTACACAAAGTGTAACGTGTCGTCATCGGTAATGACAAAATCATGCGATTGAAAAATTCCTCCGTCCGGATAAAGGTCCGGCGCAGGAAGTACCAGACGCCCAAATTTGCCATCCGGTGTGTAAAAGCTTAATTCCGCCGAAAAGAAGCCCGCGGCAAATCCGTCAAAATCTACCCAAAAAGCCGTACCATCCTGAGAAAACTGAATACGTTCATTGCCGGTTCCTCTGCCGGACGCTCCTGAGCTGCCATTCCAGACTTCGTAGTTATCCACAATTTTTTCCCATTTGCCATTGGATTTTAAATAAATCGGTCGACCCAGATCACCATTGGCAATTAACAAAACATCGCCATTAGGCTTTTTGCCCAGGGCCAGCGAAAATCCTTCCAGGTAAGGAGAACCGTTCCAAAACCACACACTGTCGGCAAAATCGCGCACGTACCGAAGTCCGTTCCATTTGTAAACATAAATAGCCGAGTACCAGTCCAAATCATTGTATCCTACGGTACTATCGGGCACAAGCAAACTAAAGGCCACGTATTCCCCGTCTTTAGTCGCTATGGGTCTGGAATAATTCCAGTAATTCTTTCTGAAATCGTAAACGACAACGGTAGTCGAAGTATCGGCGTCCCATCGTTTCATCATCAGGTGGCGATTGTACCAAACGCCATCCCAGGCCACGGAATCTACCACATCCCGCCACCACCAGGCAACAGGGCCACCGGGACCGGCACTCAAACTAAAGCCATCCTGATACTTTTCCACGACATAATCGATCCAATCCGGCGGCCCGGCAGGATAATCCCTGACAAAATCATACGATTGCCAGTCGCCATTATTCCGATGCGTCACTTTGAACTGATAGGGATCGTTCCCATGTCTGTCGACAAAAAATATGAACGGGTCGTAATACGAATCGAAAATCAAGCCCGCGGGTTCCGCGTACACACTATCGGCACAGGTATCTGCAACTACAAATTGCCAGCCCCCTTGGTGCAACCTTTGTCCGAATAAAATTTTGCCCACATTATGTCCATCTTCCTTCCACATCTTTTTCGTCGTCAGGTACACATTTTCCCCGTTTGTGGCCAACCTAATGCTGTAGTAACCATTGTACCAACCGGTGTTGTAATCTTCCTGTGCAATAGAATCTACAACAGAGATGGTCATTAAATCCTGCAAGGTTGTTTGCGCTCGCAGGGAAAAGCCGATTAAAACAAGTACGATCGCAATGATTCTAAACATGAAAAGTCCTCCTTAGCTTTTGCTTTGTTTTATGTTTGCCTGATCTTCTTTCTAATAAATTCGTTTTAATTTGTTTTCCTGTTCACGCAGGGGATGTCCGCAATGGCTGCAAAATTGAGCGTACGGAAAATCGATTGGCGTCCCGCAATTCGGGCATGCTTCGATTAAGCGTTGTCCGCATTTGGGGCAATAATATTTGTTCTCTTTTACGTTGCAGAAAAAATCACAACTCGGGCACAGTTTAAATTTCGTTTCCATAGCTTCTCCTTCTTGGCCAAAGTACATGTTCCAAATTCCGTGCCAGAATTTACACCCAAAATTTTTCTTGTTTTTTAAAGATTTAGCAGATCAAGGTCGATAAAATGTTGCAATACAGGATCACATTTGTTGCACAATACTGCAACAGTTTTTATTTTTAATTCAGCAGAAAAAGAATCCCTTTGCTTTTTTTTAGTGGTTAAGTATGAACGGAATTTTAAAATCGATATCGGTCATTTTACTTTTTTACAACGGGCTTGCGGCTTCCGAAAATTACGCCTGGCAGAAAATCCCCTCGCCTGATTTTTCTAATCCGCAGATCATCTGCGCCAAACAACAGACAGATTTTTGGCTACTGGATGAAAACGGTTTTCTTTTCCATTACCAAAACGGAAACTGGCAAAGTTTCCCTGTTCCCGGCAGAGAGCGCTTGCACGGTTTCCGCGCGGCTCGAATTTCGCAGGGGCTTTTTCTGGTAAGCGGTTACGATGCCTATTGGAAAACATCGCTTTTTTGGTTAAAAAACGGGCGCTGGCAACAGGACACCCTGACCATTGCCAACCCCATTAAAGGCATTCATCCCATCAATGGCCATCTTATTTATTTAACCGGCGACTGGGCAACGCTCTGGCGATACGATCACCGTCAATGGAAAAAACTTGCGCTTCCCTTCAAAACGCACTACCACATGTTGGTTGTTTCCCCGTCCGAAATGTACCTGGGAACCAGAGGGCAGGGCATCTACAAATTTGACGGTCAATCGTTTGAAAAATTACCGGTTGAAGGGGCAGCTCATCCGGACATTAGCAGCATGGTCAAAACGTGCAACGGAGACCTGTTTTTCACGACCAGTACCGGTGCGATTTTTCATTGGCAAAAAGATCGTTTTGTGCGTACGCAGGAGCCTTTTCCCGGCCAGATAAAGCGCACCATTCAATTTGTTTACCTGAAAGATGTGCGCATCCCCGGCAACATCGATTTTCGGAATTATTTCGAAGTTGACAGTTCCCGTTTTTTGATTATCACCCGGAAGGGCGAGGTGTATTTCAACCGTCCTGCGCCCAACAACCGCTTTTACGATCTGGCCGAGGCCTACCACCTGGAACGAAACAGGCACTTCGTTTTAAACGGCGCCTCTTTTGTTGCCTTGAATTCGGATTCGCTTCCCGACCTGTTTTTACAAACCCAGGCCTTAAATGAATATTGTCGTTTTTATCTGAACCAGAACAACCGGCCGTTCACAGATATTACCGCGCAAACCAAATTCTTCTCCACTCCGCACATGTATCGGTTTTTGTTGAATGATTTCGATGGCGATGCCCGCACCGACCTGTGCACGTTAAAAATGCAACCGCAGGGATCGGTTCTTCAATATTTTCTTGCGGATCGCAAGATGGGGCTTTTTGCCTTTGATTCCGTCGGCTTCGGCGCGGCCTACAGCCAAAAACATTTTACCGAATTGTACGCCGCAGACTTTAATCGGGACGGAAAACTGGATGTCGGTATTTCCACTTTTTTCGACAAAAATTTGCATGCCGGACACCAGCTATTCCTGCTCAACAGGGGGCTGCCCCTTACTTCGCCCCCGGATTCCCAATCGGCCGCCAGCAATGGTTGGACAAAACACGTCATCTGGGCCGACTTTAACAAGGATGATTTGAATGATCTTCTGCTGGTCAACCAGTGGCAGCCATTCAGACTTCTACTGGCCAGCGATTCCGTTGCCGGCGGCTTGCATTTTACGCCCGTCCTTTTGCCTACCGATCCCAAAGAAGCAGCCATCGGCGCAGCGGCTTTTGATTTCGATAACGACGGCGATCTTGACCTTATCTATTCGTCCGATCTGAACACGATCCGGCTCCTGGAAAACACGGGCCAGGGAAATTTTCGGCCGATTCATCTCGCCTGCTTTCGGGCATTGAACCGCCACACGTACGATTTAACCATTCCACGCTTTATTCTAATTTGCGATGTGAACAATGACGGCTTCGAGGACTTTTTGTTTTCGTTGAATGCGCCTGACAATTGCCGGAACTACCTGTTTTTAAACCGGAACGGCCGGAACTTTGTGGAAGCGGGCGAGGCATTTAATGTGGCTCATCCCGCCTTGTTAGGCGCTGTTTCCGCAGACGTCGACGCCGACGGTGACATGGACATTTTCGGTTACACCAAAGATCAAAATGTTCTGTGGATTAACGATCTGGACGACAAAAATTATCTTGAAGTTATCCCCCGCGGCGTGCGCTCCAACAGCTTTGGTCTGGGCGCCAAAATTTCCGTCTTTCCTGCAGGACAGGTAAACAATCCGCAGCGTTTGCTTGCCTTTCGCCAACTGGGCAGCCGTCGCTACGCGGCCGATCATCAAAATCAGTTAATGGCACACTTCGGCTTGCCAGACACCGCTGCGTGTGATGTGGTTGTGGCATTTTACGGGGGCAAAACGATCACCCTGAAAAACGTTCGTGCCGGACAAATTTTAATCGTTCCCGAACTATCCGGCGCCAGAGCATTAATGTACCGGCTTCCCGGGGACATCCGACGCTTTTTTGCCACACGCGACAATCGCCTGTACGCCCTGATCACCTTGCTGGCATTCGCCATTCTGTTTCTTTCCGGGTGGTACGGAGCAAATAAATTGCATTGGAACAGCACAACCGTCATGCTGGTTAATTTCATGAATTTGCTGGTGTTCTGGTTGCTGTTGATCTCCAACGCCGATCAACCCCAGCCCTTCTTTCGTTTTTTTCTGCCTTTGACGATTGTAACGGCCGGGGCTCTGTTCCCCATACTCTTCACGCGCATTCTTTCCCGCTCGCTTCTGGCTTCCAAAAAGAAAGAAGACCTCGAACACGAATTGCTGGAAAATCTCCTGCTTTTTAATCATGGCGAATGGGCTTCAAAAAATTTGCTGGGTTTGCGCCTGCTTTTGAACAATGCACCCGAAAACAAGGCCGACTGGCCCGAATTCGAAAGACTGGTTCGGCACCGGCTGCGCATTTTTCAGGAAACGAACCTGCCGTTGATTTTGCGCATTCAGAGGCTGCTTGCCGAGCATGAGGCCTTTAAAACGGAAGGCGAACAGCTAAAATCTGCCATTCACCTTTTCAAGCAAAAAACCATTCGCTTTGACCGTGCGCATCAACCGCAGTTAAAAGGCGCAATCAATACCGTTTACGAAACACTGAAACGCATCCGGGACGAGGTATTCGGCACATTTAGTTGCGATCCCGGAAAAGTGGTTCTGAATTTGGTCGTATTGTTGGAAAAGAGTCCGGCAACCTTTCAGGTTTTTCGCAATTACGAAGGTGCGGCCCGGGCCCTGATCAAACAAGAAGAGCTAACATTGGTACTGGACAACCTGCTGCAAAATGCGCTCAAAGCCGTTGCGCAAAACCAAACACCGCAAATCAAAATTCACCTGCTGAAAAAGACGCCGAAATTTTTGATTGAAGTAAGCGATAACGGAGCGGGCCTGCCGTCCGGAGATACGGAACGCATTTTTGAAAAGGGTTTTTCCCGGAAAGGCGGCACCGGTCTGGGCCTTTTTTATTCCAAACAAATTATTGAAAAATACCACGGACGCATTTTCGTCAAAGAAAGCCAGCCCGCCCGTGGTACGACAATGACCGTCGAATTACAGGAAGTAGAATGAAAAGTAAACCCATTATTCTCATCATCGATGATGATCAGGATTTTTTAAACGACCTGGCTTTTCTGTTGCGTAACGATTACGAAATTTTTACGGCAACCAATGGCAGGCTTGGCCTAACAAAGATTCGGGAAATCCAGCCGGATGTGGTTCTGTTAGATCTTGTTTTGCAAAATGAAAACGGTCTGGATTTGCTTAAAGAAATCAAACGTGCGGACGCACAACTACCCGTTCTCATGGTCACAGAGCACAGTTCCATTGACACGGCAGTCGAGGCCATTAAGTCGGGTGCGGAAAATTACATTTCCAAGAATTTCAGTCTCAAAGAGCTGCACAGCCACATCGAGCGCGCGCTGAAAAGCAAGCTGGACAGAGCGCGTTCCGAACTTTTGATGGAAGAATCGTTTAAGCCTTACGAAAGAATTATCGGTCGGCATCCGCTTTTGGCGCAAATTAAGGAAAAAATTCAACTGGCTGCGGCAAATGACTTTACGGTGCTTATTACCGGAGAAAGCGGCACGGGCAAGGAATTGGTTGCCAGACACATTCACAAACTAAGCCGACGCGCGCAAGAGCTTTTTGTTGCGGTAAATTGCGGCGCGTTGCCGGAACAGCTCATCGAAAGCGAACTGTTCGGCTATGAAAAAGGAGCCTTTACCGGAGCCACGCGCAGAAAAGCGGGCAAATTCGAGATTGCTTCGGCAGGCACCATTTTTTTGGATGAAATCGGTGAATTGAGTTTGAACGCTCAGGTCAAACTTATGCGCGTGCTGCAGAACAAAGAATTCGAACGCCTCGGCGGTGGCACTGTTCTCCAGACCAATGCGCGCATTATTGCCGCCACCAACAAAGACTTACGACAAATGATGCAAAAAGGCCAATTTCGCGAAGACCTGTTCTACCGTCTGGAGGTCTTTCCCATTCACCTGCCGCCTTTGCGGGAACGCAAATCGGACATTCCTTTACTGGTAGATTATTTTTTGACGCAGCGGGCGGCGGAACTGAATTTGCCAAAGCCTAAAATTGAAAATTCCGCCATCGAATTGTTTTTGAATTACGACTGGCCCGGAAATATTCGGGAATTAAACAATGTCATTACGCGCCTGATTATTTTAACGAAAGGTCAAACCATTGGCAGAGAGCTGGTCAAAGGTAATCTGGATTTGGCTCGTGAATCCGATGCCATTCTAACCGACCATACGCCACTGACCTGGGATAATTTAAACCGCCTGCGGAAGCAGGCGGCACACAGGGCCGCACGCAAAATAGAAGGCGAGTTTTTAAAAATTTTGTTGAACAAATTCAATGGCAATGTAACCAGAGCAGCCAAACACCTGGGGGTGGATCGGGCTACTCTGTACCGCATGCTGAACCGGAGTAAGGAATAGGAGGAACGCGGGAAGTTTGCAACTTCCCCCCTTCAAATCTCGATCACCTCTATTTTTTCCATTGCTTTTTCGATCATGGCCTCCACGTCGAGCGTTTTTTCGGCTTCGAGCACCCGATCCAGTTTGGCGCGCGTTTCCGGATGTTTGGGCATAAAGCGCGTACACGCATCGTCATGCGGTTTGACGGAAATATCGTAAGTGCCGATACGGCGCGCCACGGCAATAATCTCATTTTTGTCCAGTCCGATCAGCGGACGCAAAACAGGCAGGGTGGTTACCTGCTCGATGGCACCCAGATTCTCCAGCGTTTGCGAGGCGACCTGTCCCAGCGATTCTCCCGTGACAATAGCCTTTAGGCCCTCACGATTCGCCAGACGTTCCGCAATGCGCATCATGAAACGCCGATACAAAATCACCCGATAACGCTCAGGAGTATTAAACACAATGTCTTCCTGAGTTTCGGCAAAAGGCACCATGTACAATTTGCTTTGAAACTGGTAATAATTCAGTTGGCGTGCCAATTCGATCACCTTGTCCTGTGAGGCACGCGTGGTGTAAGGATAGGAATGAAAATGAATGAAGGTGCATTTGGCGCCGCGCTTCAAGGCAAAATACGAAGCCACTGCCGAATCGAATCCGCCGGAAAGCAGAACCAGCACCTTGCCACTGGAACTGACCGGTAGCCCGCCCGGGCCGGGACGTTTATCCACGTAAACCAGCACTTTGCGCGGCATGATTTCGATGTGGCAGGTAATGTCCGGCTGCGACAAATTTACCCCCTTGCCGGTAGCCGCAACCACCTGCGCGCCCACTTCGCGATTGACTTCCTGCGAATTCATGGGGAAATGCTTGTCGGCACGCCGGGTCACAATGGCAAACGTTTGGCCCTCCTTTTGCGTCACCAGCTCCACTGCTGCCCGGGCAATGGCCTCGATTTCCGGCGGCACCACGCGCACACGCGCATAATTGACAATGCCGAAAACGTAACTCAGAGCCTGCTCCACCCGTTCCGGATTCGCTTCGTCTTTAAACTCGACAATAAAGCGTTTGTTGGTCTTTTGAATTTTAAAGGCGGCCTCCGGCAAAAAGGCCTGAAGGCTTCTGCGCATGTTTTGTTCCAGAATCCGCTCGAAATACGTACGGTTTCCTTTTTTCAACCCGATTTCACTGTAATGACACAAATAGGCTTCCATTTACGACATCTTTCTCACTTTTTCCACGGCTTTTGGTAATTCGTTTATCAGGTAGTCCGTTTCTTCTTCGCTGGTAAAGCGCCCCAAACTGATTCGCAACGTTCCGCTGCTCCACTCGCGGGAAACATTCAGCGCCTTTAAAATACGCGATTCTCTCACCTTGCCCGAAGAACACGCCGAACCCGTGGCCACGGCAATTCCCTGACGATCCAGATACATGGCCAGAATTTCGTTGTTGACGTTTTTAAACGAAATGTTCAGAATGTGCGGCAAACCGTCATCCGGACTATTCAGACGCATTTGAGGAATTGATTCCTGCAGGGCCGTAATAATCCGCTGGCGCAGAGCGCGTATTCGCTCGTGCTCGCTTTGCCGTTCCTGTTCGTATAATTCCGCGGCTTTAACAAAAGCCGCAATGGCCGGGACATTAACCGTAGAGGCGCGTTTGCCGAACTCGTGTCCCCCGCCGTGCAGCAGCGGTTCAAGGCTAACGCCATTGCGCACAAAGGCCAGCCCGGCGCCAATGGGACCGTAAATTTTGTGGGAAGAAGCCGTCAGCAGGTCGATGTGCGCTTCGCGAACATTCAAAGGCAATTTGGCAAAACCCTGTACCGCATCGGTGTGAAAAAGCACGTTGGCCTCGCGGCAAATGGCACCGATTTTTTGCACATCCTGCACCGTACCCAGTTCGTTGTTCACCCAGATCACCGAAACCAAAAGCGTATCGGGACGAATGAGCCGACGGAGCTGATCGATCTGGATTTTTCCGCTGGCATCCACAGGCAAAAACGACAGCTCGTAACCTGCCTTCTCCAGAAATTGCGCCGTGCGCAGAACCGAAGCGTGCTCGATATCGCTGATGATGAGATGCTTTTTTTGCGGATGGCGCTGCGCCAATCCTTTGATGATGAAATTGTTGCTTTCGGTGGCCGAAGCGGTAAAAATAATTTCATCGGGAAGCGCTCCCAGAAAACCGGCCACGTTTTGGCGCGCGGCATCCAAAATTTCGCGCATGTCACGGGCAAAAGCGTGTACCCCGGCCGAATTGCCGAAATGGTTGGCGTACAATTCCTGTAGATAAGCCGCCACCCGCGGATCAACGGGCGTAGTGGCTGCGTAATCGAAATAATAGCGTTTCATAATGCCTTGCTTTTCTCCTTGGTTATCTCGAAACTAATTTCGCAATAAAGCGTGAATGGAACAAATTTTATTCATGAATTTCGGCAAATGCTTTATTCTTTTTTCCTCTTTAACTAAATTGCTTTTTGTTCAATCATCAATGCGGAGCAAACCATGAAAAAATTTGTTACATTCGCCCTGATTCTTCTATTCGTTTTTGCGGGAAGTACCGCTTTCTCCGGTACCGCAACGCCTTCTACCCTTGCCGTTAACCGTTGGCTGCAATTGGGCCCCGTTCCCATCTCTTTACCGGCCTTCCACCAGATACCCGATTTACAGGGCAAAACCGTTTCTCTAAAAGATTTTCTGGATTTTTCGTTTGTCAACACATCTCAGTGGCACCCCAAACAGGGCGCACGCATTCCCTGGGAAAAGGGTGCGTTTCTCACGTGGAAAACCGTCGAATGCCCTGACGACACGCTTACACTCAAAATTTCTCATCCGTTAAAAAAGGCGCAATTGTACTATTTTGCCCTGTATTTGCGCCCAATGCGTTTTTTGAAAGCCAAAATCAGAATCGCAAGCAATACCATGTTTCAAGCCTATTTGGATGGAAAATCCATCATTAAAAAATCGCGAGCCGACACACAATTTACCCGTGCAACATCCGAAAGCGCATCCCGGGCCGTGGCAATGGAACCCGGCCAGCATTTGTTGCTCATCAAAGCCATCATTCCCGCACAACAAAATCCGACCGTGCGAATAAGCACCCGTTTGGAACTTCCCGATTACGCCGAACCGGCTGCCCTCAAATTTTCTACGATTCCAGATGAAACTTTAACTACGGAAAAATTACTGAATGCACCGCGCATTACCCGCCTGGTGGTTTCTCCGCAGGGTCGGTTTGTGGCGGTCCGGTTTAAACAGGCCCTGCCCCCTTCGGACAAAAACGAAAGCTGGATCGAAATTTTTCGTTTGAAGAACGGGAAACGGTTCCGTTCCTTTCGCGGAATCCTGAAAATGAAACAATTCGAATGGGCACCCGATGGGCGGTCCTTCTCCTACGTGACAACTGAAGATGACCAAACGACCCTTTGGCTGTATGATCTGCAATCCGAAAAAACGCGTATTCTGGCCAGGGGGCTCAAACATTTTTCCAATTACACATGGAGCCCGGATGGCTCGTTTTTGGTCTATTCCATCGAGCAGCCGCCCGCCAAAAATCAAACGGGATTAAAGCGATTAAAAGGGCTGGAGGATCGCTGGCCCTGGTGGCGCACACGGAGTTTCCTGTACCGCCTGAACCTGCCGACGGGTACGCGGCAACGATTAACAGCCGGACGCCTGAGCACCCGGTTGAATGCAATCAGTCCGGACGGGAAAAAGTTGCTGTTCACCCGCAGCCTACCCAATTACAAAGAACGCCCTTACTCTAAAACCCAATTTTTTATTCTGAACCTGGAAGACTTACACGTCGATTCACTTTGGAACGATAAATGGGCTAATTCCGCTCAATGGTCGCCGGACGGGCGTTACCTTCTGATTTTGGGCGGACCGGATGCCTTTGACGGGTTAGGCGTAAACCTGCCCAAAAATGTTCCGGCAAATGATTACGATACGCAAGCCTATCTGTACGAGCTGAAATCCGGGAAGCTTTTTCCCGTCACGAAAAAGTTTAATCCATCCATCAATCATGCCCAATGGAGTAAGGATGGACAGACCATTTACTTTTTAACGACCGACCATGCCTACCAGCATCTGTACGCATTTTCGGCTAAAGACAAACGCTTTTCCCTCATTCCTGCCGGAGGTGCCGTTGTACATCGCTTTGCCAAAGCTTCCGGGCGTCCCATCGCTGCGGCCGTCGTTTCCGGGCCGTCTTTCCCACCGCGACTGGTCGCACTGGATTTAGCCAAGAAGCGGTTTCATTATTTGGAAACTTCTCTTGACAATTTTTATCAAGAGCTTAAATTCGGCAAAGTTGAAAATTTCGATTTTACTGCCGGAGACGGATTAAAAATTGAGGGAAGAATTTACTACCCGCCCGATTTTTCTTCTCAAAAAACCTATCCGGCCATTGTTTATTACTACGGCGGAACCACGCCGGTTACCCGTTCCTTTGGGGGGCGCTACCCCAAAGAGTTGTGGGCCGCCAACGGTTACGTGGTGTACGTTTTGCAACCGGCCGGTGCCATTGGTTTTGGTCAGGCTTTTTCGGCCCTGCATGTCAATGATTGGGGACAGCGTGTCGCGCAAGAAATCATCGACGGGACCCGTTTCTTTCTCAAAACACATCCTTTTGTCGATTCGTCCCGCGTAGGATGTATCGGTGCCTCTTACGGAGGTTTCATGACCATGTCGCTGGTCAGCAAAACTTCGTTGTTTGCTGCCGCAGTAGCGCACGCCGGAATTAGCTCCATTTCCAGCTACTGGGGAGAAGGTTACTGGGGCTATCTGTACAGCGCCATTGCAACAGCCAATAGTTTCCCCTGGAATCGGCAAGATATTTACGTAAATCGCAGCCCGCTTTTCAACGCCCAAAACATTAAAACACCCTTGCTGCTTTTACATGGCACTGCCGATACCAATGTGCCGCCCGGAGAGAGCATTCAACTGTTTACCGCTTTAAAACTTTTGGGAAGGTCTGTAGAATTTGTGGAAATTAAGGGAGAAAATCACCACATTCTCACCTATGGCAAACGCAAGCAATGGACTAAAACCATTCTGGCCTGGTTCGACAAGTGGCTCAAAGCACAGCCGGAATGGTGGAACGCTCTTTATCAGAAATAATCGGTAAAAGACAAAGGGCATTCCCGGAACAACAGGAATGCCCTTATTACTTTACCTGCTTTGCAAAATCTTTAATCGTCTTCGCCGTTTCTTTGTTCGTTTTCTCTCTTGGTCATCTGGTCGATTTGCCTGCGAAAAGCCGATGATTGTTTGGCAAATTCCACCAATTTTTGGCGCACGCGTTCAAAAATGGAATCTTTGGTGTAGCTGCCGTCCTTGTGGCGTACTCCGCATTTTTGCCCGGTTAAAATGTACAACCCATCTTCGATGTTGTCCACTGCCCAGATATGAAATTTTCCGGCCTTAACGGCCTCCACAACTTCGGATTTTAACAGCAAATTTTTAACATTGGCCTTGGGAATAATAACGCCCTGTTCACCGGTTAGCCCGCGAGACTGGCAAACCTTGAAAAAGCCTTCGATTTTTTCATTGACCCCACCGATTGCCTGCACTTCTCCTTTTTGATTCACCGAACCGGTTACGGCAATTCCCTGATTAATGGGTACGCCCGAAAGCGATGAAATGAGCCCGTAAAGTTCGGTGGAGGAGGCACTATCCCCATCGATGCCCGAATAATTTTGCTCGAAGGTAATCGATGCCGAAAAAGACAGCGGCATATCCTGACCAAATTTTTGATAAAAATACCCGGCTAAAATTAACACCCCTTTATCATGTATTTTTCCGCTCAGCTTCGCTTCGCGCTCGATATTGATGATTCCCCGGGAACCGATGTAGGTGTTAATGGTAATGCGCGAGGGGCGTCCGAACATGTGATCGCCCAAATCGTACACTGCCAGGCCGTTAATCTGCCCCACTTTAAAGCCGCTCACATCGATGTTAATCGTTTTTTCCGTAATGGCTTCGTGGACTTTTTCTTCAATCAAATTGTGGCGGTAAATCAAATTTTCAATAGCGGCTTCCACTTCCTTACGCCCTACCACTTTTCGGCGTTTTTGTTGGGCCCAGTACGAAGATTCGCGAATAATTTTAACCAGCTCGCCAAACCGAATGGAAAGTTTCTTCTGATGATCGGCCAAACGATAGGCATATTCAATCACCGCTTCTACCCCATCCTGACGAAAATGTAAAAGATTTTCTTCGTGCACCACACGGCTGGCAAAGCGCACGTATTGTTGCAGTGTTTTCGGTGTCTCTTTCACCTCCACGTCGAAATCGGCGCGCACCTTAAAA
>CAYXUS010000041.1:0-9306 GCA_964468415.1 uncultured Caldithrix sp. | reverse complement strand
TCGGGGAGGAACCGGTGTTGCGGGTGGATTTTGTGCGGCATTTGTTAGTGTGGGTATGCAAGGATTGATTGCTATCAATCCTTGCCGTGTGGCTCGGACTGATGGCTATCAGTCCGAGTTAGTAAATGGATGGCGTTCCTTTAAAAGTCGGTGAGTCGGGATTATTGGGATCTCTGGGCCAGTTTTTGGGATTATTACGGATGTGTCTGACGATGCGCCGGTATTCGTCTTCGTCACGGATAATATGATCCATAAAGCTAATCTGCCATTCAAAGACAAATTTGTCCTGGATGGAATTGATTATTGATCGGGTAGTGCCTTTAAATCCCCTGATGATGGCCGATAAGTTATCGCTGATCCGTCCGCCAAATTTATTTTTAAATGTCGGGGAAATTTTTAAGGGAGAAAATTTTTCCGTGGCAGGCAAAGGAAGCTCGTGGATTTCGATAATCGCATGAAAATGATTGGGCATTACCTGAAACGAATGGAGTCTAACATAGGGCCTTAAAATGGTCGTACGGGACCATTCGGCCTGAATGATTTTACCAATCGGATTCAAATGCATTTTGCCGTTTTTAATTTTGCCGAAGTACAGAGAAAATCTTTCTGTACAGATGGTAATAAAATACAAGCCGTCCTGGCTGTAATCATAGCCCTGTAGCCGGAGTACGGATTTGTCTTTAAAATGAGACATGGTGAAATCCGAATTTTTGAAAGCTAACAGAAGATAAGATGATTGTGTGGCTAAAATCAAGTGTTTGTCTGAAAGTGCGGACTGATGGCTATCAGTCCGCACCGGGCCCCGCCAGACAGATAGCCAGCAAGCAGGGCATATTAAAAATGATTAGAGGTATTTTATGACGTTTCTGAAATTGTTACTGATCATTCTCTTGCCCCTCTCTCTTTGGGCGCAATCTTATTTCAAATCCTCTGCCGACTCATTGAAAATGGGCAATAACGCTTTCGAATTGACTTTTGCTGCATCCGAATGCAGGTTGCAACCTGCATTCTTGTACAACAAAATTGCCCGAACCGTCCATCCTCTGATGGGCGATCTCTTCTCTCTTAGCATCACGTTCCCCGGTGATGGCATAACTCCGCCTCGAAACGTGCCTCGGATTTTCTCAACCGCCGACTTCCTCATCGATCACATCAAACAAAAGCAGTTATCCGGGGCATTGCAGGTTACGGTGACCCTTAGCGGTCAGGGATTAAAATTACGGTATGTCATAATAATCCCCGACACAAAGCCTTATTTTAGGACAATTCTTTCGATCAAAGATGAAGCCCGACTTTTCCCCTTTCTGCAGAAAATCAGTCCGTGGCGTGTGCAAATTAAAGGCATTCAACCGCGACACGGCACCTTTGGCCAACCAATTTACACTGCCGACCTTTTCATGGGCGTCGAATTCCCTGCGGCGTACAACGACTATCAAAACGATCGGATCAACTGTTGGCACTATGTAGCGCAAAAAGTACCGCAGGATACCTTCTACACCGCTCATCCGGTTGTCATCGGCCTTTCCGCGCAAGGAAACGTGCGAACCGACTTTTTCGCCTACATTCGTACCTTACGTCCCCGAAAAGACACGCCCTTCACCCTTTACAACACCTGGTACGACATACGCGATTTCAGTTACGACAAATTGTTAACCACCATTCACAACTTCAAATCCACGTTAATCGACAAATACGGTTTGAAATTAGACGCCTTTGTAATTGATGACGGCTGGGACGACGTACATTCCGTTTGGCAAATAAACCGTCAAAAATTCCCGCAAGGATTCACCCCGCTCGTTCGCGAGCTCAAAAAAATACACAGCGCCCTGGGACTATGGATTTCACCTTGGAACGGTTACGACAAAGCGCGAACGGAGCGCGTTCATTGGGCACGGGAACACGGATTCAAAACATCCGCAGGCAGGCATTTGTGTTTGGGCGACACCGCTTATTACAAAATTTTCAAAGAAAAAGTTTTGCAATATCAAAAAGAAGCCCGGCTTTCCTTTTACAAAATCGACGGATTCCTTTCCGTTTGCAATGAAACCGATCACAACCATTTGCCCGGCATTTATTCGCGTGAACTACTCACCCGCCGCTTTATCGAAATTTTGCAGGCATTGCGTCGGCAAAATCCGCAAATATTCATCGATATCACCGTAGGTACCTGGCTTAGCCCCTGGTGGCTGCAATACGCCGATGCCGTGTGGATGACCGGTGCCGATTACGGACATGCCGAAGACGTGCCCGCCTTCAGCGAACGCGACAAAGCCATCACCTTTCGCGACTACACCTTGTACAAAGACTTCGTACGCGACCGCTTGCAATTTCCCTTAACCAACGTTATGACCCACGGCATTATCAAAGGAAAGCTAAACCTGTTGGGCGGCAAAAACGAAACCCTGCGCAATTGGCAGGATAATGCCGTAATGTACTTTTCCCGCGGGGTAATGATGTGGGAGCTTTATTTGTCGCCCGAAGTATTGAGCAGCAGTGAATGGGAATTTTTGGCCGGAGTGATGAAATGGGCAAAGGCCAATACGAAAATTTTACAACATACCCGTTTTGTCGGAGGCAATCCCTATCAGCGTCAGATTTACGGCTATGTGCATCGCTACAAGAACGAAATACTGCTTGTGTTGCGCAATCCCTTTGTGCGTCCGCAAAAAATAGTACTCACATTAAAAGAGCTCACCGCGTCTCAGGCACAATTACCGTATGGTGTGGAAACCATCTACCCCCTCAATTACGTCAACCAAACCGTGGTGCGTCAGGGCAGGCCGTTAACCTGCACATTGCAGGGTTACGAAGTTCGCGTTTTGCGTCTCAAGCCGCTTGACGCATTTCCGCCGTTGCCCGCGGGACTTTATTTGCAACCGGTTTCCAAAAGCAAAAACAAAGCGCTTTTCAAAGCCTACATCGATCCCGAAGAAAATTCCGCACCCACCATGCTCAATGCCGGACATTTAAAACAATTGACCTTTTACGGCAAAGCGATTAATTTGTCCGATTTAAAAACCATAGTGCGCAATGCCTTGCAAAGCGCAAAACAAAAGGAGCGGACGGAACAGAAAATCAGGCTCGCCTTTGATTCCGTCACGCAAAACGGAATAGCGGGCACCCTGACAGGGCAGAGAACAGAAACCGATTCAACCGCCAGAATTGGCGTTTTGCTGTGCTTCGAAAAGCCGGTCGATTCGTTAACCGTTCGTTTTACCCGCAACGGACACAAAATACCGCGGATCGTCAAAAAAGGCGCCAACGGATTGTGGTACTGGGTTCTGGTTACCCCAAACGATCGAAAATATTCGTTTCGATTTTCTTTCCAGGGCAAGGAAAAACCGTTGTCTCACGGTACGGTAAGCTTCTGGAATTTTTCCCGAAAGCCCCTGCTTGAATTGGGCCTGTTGGGCATCGAAAGCAGAGGAGAGTTCTTTGAGCAAAAGCCGGAAATACCGGTAAACGCCAAATTCAAAAACAGAACCGAACGCATTCTTGAAGCGACCTTTTAAAAAACAAATGCGCGCCTGAAAACTGGATTGCGTGTGTTAAAACGAAATACTAACCAACAAGGAAGGTAAAGATGAATCTGAGCTATTTCGACATTGCCATCATTCTAATTTATCTTTTGATCGTCTTTTTCTCAGGATCGCTGGTACAAAAATACGTCAAAGGCATCGGCGATTATTTGGTGGCCGGACGTTCCATGGGCTTCAATCTCGGCCTTATTTCACTCATGTGTACCGAAATCGGCATGATCACCTACATCTACTATGCCG
Source organism: uncultured Caldithrix sp. (assembly GCA_964468415.1). Classification (GTDB taxonomy): domain Bacteria; phylum Calditrichota; class Calditrichia; order Calditrichales; family Calditrichaceae; genus Caldithrix. The sequence goes on along the minus strand of CAYXUS010000041.1, from coordinate 5,527 downwards.
AATTGGGCTACAAAGCCGGATTTGTCGGATTAATGGCCGCATTTCCTCCGCTTATCGCCTACTGGTTTCTCGGTAAAACAGGATTCATCATCAAGCCGCTCCTGGAAATGAAGATCATGACCATTCCCGAATTTTTCTCCAGACGCTTCAGCAAAGGAGTGCGTTTTTACATCGGCATCATCATGGCCATTGGCGGAATTTTGAACTTTGGTGTCTTCCCGGGCGTGGAAGCCAAATTCATCAACATCGTTACCGGAATCCCGCAAAATTACCTGCTGGTCACTATGGCAATAATGCTGACGGTCGTTCTTCTTTACACCTTGGTAGGGGGCATGGTTTCCGTAATTATTACCAATTACATCCAGTATGCTTTGCTGAGTTTAGGCATGATTTACATTACCGTGGCCGGAGTGTTTCACGCAGGCTGGGGCAATATTGTGAAATCCGTTGCCGAAAACATTGGAGACAAAGGATTTAACCCCTTTCTGCCCTCTGCAATGGGCAGTGATTTTGGTGTTGGCTTTTTGATCTGGCAAATCCTGTTGTGGATATCTCTGCTTGTGGGGTGGCAGGCTATTTCCATGCGCCTCTTTTCGTCGAAAGATAGTAAAACCGGACAGAAAATTTACACCTGGTCGGGATTAATGTTTTTGTCTCGGGCTATTTTGCCCATTTTTTGGGGCATCATTGCTCTGGCTGTGTTTGGCAAAGGAATCGATTCGTTGGAAGCATTACCGCGCCTGGTGGTTGAAATTATCCCCAAAGGCTTGTTAGGATTGATCTTTGCCGGTTTGTTGGCCGCCTCCATGTCCACCTATTCCAGTTATCTGCTTTCGTGGAGCTCGGTCGTTTCGCAGGACATTATCGGTTCCGTGCTGAAATTCATTTTAAAACGCGAGCTGAGCAATAAAACCCAATTGATCATCAGCCGCATTACTATGGCTGCCGTAATGATTTTCATCATTTGGTGGTCACTCTTTCACAAAATAGAAGGTTACCTTTATTTTTATCTGAACATGACCGGCATGCTCTTTATCCCGGGAGTGATTATGGGTGTGGCGTTCGGGATTTACTGGAAAAAAGCCCGATCCGGCGGTGCCTATCTGGCCATTACTCTGGGAATGATTCCGCCGATTCTGTACCTGGTCCTGCCGCAAAAACTAATTGAAGGTTGGGCTTCGGCGATGGGCTGGGGAGGCTTCCTTTTGGCCTTAGTCGGTATGGTGATTGGTTCGCTTATTCACAATTGGCTGCAGCCACAAAAAGAAACGGAGGTGGTAGCATGAAAGGTTGGGAAATTTTCTGGGAATTGACTATTCTGTTTTCTACGGTGTCTTTTACCTATCTTTCGTTGAAAATTTTAATAAAGGGTTGGCCGGAATTAAAAGAGATGTTCCGCTCTCTGGATCGGGAATCCGTTTCGGAAAACTGATGATCGGATGTAATTAGGTCAGGGGAAGGATGTGACAGTAATAAATGCGGAAAAAGTAGCCGCCATAATCTGGGCAGCCGACCATGAAGCAGACGCTGCCGTGTACCGCGCCTCTGTCTTCGGTCAGGCCTTATTGGCCGGAATCGTAGCAGAACTACGCGCTGCCGGTGTGCAACGTATTGGAATCATTGCTACTGCTCCGGTCAAGGCGGAACTGTCCGGACGGATCGATGCCAAAGTTACCTGGCTGCCGGATGAACAATCGCTGGATTTCGGGCAGGCCATCATTCAAACCGAAGATTGGTTAAAAGGCTTTGAAGGAGATATCCTGTTGGTGGATGGCACTTCTCCGTTTGTGGACCGCTGGCTTTTTTTACGTTTGTGGGAAGGATTGAAAGGTGAAGCAACGGTGGGGTGCTTGCCGGTGGCTAAATTGCGGGGAGAAGGGCAATACGACCGGATCATTCGCAACACCGAAGGGCAAATTGTAAGCGTGCTTCCCGCTAAAGAAGTGCCTCAGCATATCTCCGGTAATGAAATTACTGGCTTGCCTTATTGCTTTGAATGGGATTGCCTGCAACGTGCCTTGTATCAGGTGGAAACTCCCGATGGTCGGCGCCCTTTGCAGGCCGTTGTCGAAAAAGTAACGGACAACGGCTTTCGGGTAAATTCCCTCCCTCTCAAAAATTTTTTGCCCTTGGTCAAAGCCCGATCGGAGCAAGAATTGCAAAACATCAGGGCGAAGTTAAAGGAGATGATTGATGATTAAAACTTCCGCGCCGGGCCGTATTTGTCTCTTCGGAGAACACCAGGATTATTTGCATCTCCCGGTTATTACGGCAGCCATAGATTTGCGCATCGGGATTAGCGGTGTACCCGGTGCCGGGCAGGAATTTCGCATCGACTTACCCGACATTAATGGAAAAGAACGTTTTGCAGTGCCTTCGCCCGATCACCGGGTTCCTTACGAAAAGGAACGGGACTATTTTCGGAGCGGATTCAATGTTGCACGCCGGCATGGGGTGCAAATAAGCAAAGGCTGGAATTGCACCGTACACGGGAATATTCCCATTAATTCGGGAACGTCCTCGTCTTCAGCCTTATGTGTGGCCTGGATACGTTTTTTGACACACGTTAGTGAAGTGCAAAAACCGGAGTTTTCCGATCCCTATTTTGTTGCCAAATTGGCGCATTTGGCCGAGGTTGTCGAATTCGGAGAGCCGGGCGGCATGATGGATCATTACGCCACGGCGATGGGGGGATTGTTGTATCAGGAGTTCGGTGAAAAGGTGGATTTGCAATCTTTTGAGCACCGCATGGGCACCTTTGTGCTTGGCGATTCGCTACAGCCCAAAGATACCAAAGGCATTTTGGCACGCGTTAAATTTGGGGTGCTGGATGCGTTAAAACGGATTAAAAAAGAAAATCCCCTTTTTGATTTGAAGACGGCACCCTTGCAGGAAGTTTCTTCGTACCGGTCTTTGCTCACGCCGGCACAAATGGAAGTGCTGGAAGGTGCAATTCTGAACAGGGATATTACCATTCGGGCTAAAAAATTAATGGAACAAGAAACGCTGGATGAAAGGGAATTAGGAGCCCTGTTAGATGCCCATCATGAAGTGCTGGCCCAAAAGCTGCGGATTAGTACGGAAAAGATCGATCGGATGCTGCAGGCGGCCAGAGAAGCCGGAGCTTTAGGCGGAAAAATTAACGGATCGGGCGGAGGGGGGTGCATGTTTGTCTATGCGCCGGAAGACCCGCAAAAAATTGCCCGCGCCATTGAACTGGTCGGGGGTAAGTCTTACATTATTCGTGTGGGCACGGGCGTCACCGTCGAAGAGCTTTAGGCCTGATTGCACCGGCAAAGAGCTTTGGCCTCTCAAAATTTTCATGGCCGAAAACCACAAAACAAGAATTTTTCCTTCGTTTGGTTGCAGATGCGTCATTCAAAAAAGAGACGTTTACCGCAATGACAACTATCCCGGCGATGAAATAATTGCTTCCATTTAAAATTATTTTCAAATTACTTTAAATTCGGCGATTTTAGGTCGCAAAACTAAATGAAAATGGAAGCTATGAAAACGTTTTTCTTTTCACTAATTCTGTTTGGGCTGTTTGGAGGAACTTTGCTACGGGCTCAGCAAACCGTGCCCCTCGATTCTTTAACGAAAAAACCGGTCGTCGCGGCCTCACCCGATTCTCTCGGCCGTGCGCCTCTTCCCCGGGCTATTTCTTTAATTGACACCATGATGGTGCAGGATGATTCGCTGGCTTCCCCGGTTTTTCAATTCTCCGATTTACTGCGTCTCAATTACAACGGTCTGGCCGATGTGTTCCGTACCGATCCCGGCATGCAGGGATTCGATTTTCTGGAAATGGGCTTGCCGCGCTTTGTCTCCGCCTTGCATTTGTGGCCGCAACAAACGCGTTTTGTTCTGGATGACCTTGTGTTAAACGATCCTCTTACCGGCATGTTTAATACCCGTTTACTCTATCCCGATGCATTGCAACGGGTTGTGATTGCCGGGCGCACTTTGAGCGCCCGCTCGCCTCGGCTGCCGCAAGCCGCGGGAACGGTTCGTCTCGAATCACGAGAATTGAATCCCGAAAAACCGTACACACGCATCATGTACCGCGAAGGCGACTTCGGCTACACAGATCTGGACATTACCTTTGCCGAGCGCCTGGGACAAAATACCCTGTTACGCCTCGGAGGCATCAACCGCGATTACGACCCCAACAACTATCGGGGAACGCATTACCGCGGAAGTTTACTGCGACAATTAACGCCGCATGTCTTAGGTTCTTTTTCCTATCGAAAAAGCAGCGAAAATGTGTATTTCAGGGATGTTTACGGTACGCAGTTCGGTGCATTTCGTTATAATGAAATCTGGGAGTACTTCAAGGCGGAGGTGCAGCACGTTAATGACAGCCTGAAGACCGATTGGGCTGTGCGGGCCTGGTTTAACGATACGCGCCGCCAATATCGATATCTCTCCGACAATTCCCGCACGCGTCTGCGCTTCGATCGTTTGGTTTTGCAAGGCGAAAAGCGGGGAGCCTGGCGACAAATTACCTGGCGTTCTTTGCTGCGAACTTCGCAGGTCAGGGCCTGGGGAAGCGTCTACGATCGCCAATACACCGATAGCCGCGTGAACTGGCAAACAACGGCCACCGTGTTGGCCGACGATTCGTTACGTGTAACGGCCCAGACGGCTCTGCGCTTTCAATGGGGCCAACCCGTGCAGGTGGAACCGGCGCTGCAGGTGCTCTGGAATATGGGACGTTTTCTTTTGCACGCCAGTGCCTCGCGTTATGCCCGTTTCCCTTCGTTGCACGAACGTTTTTTTAGTTACCGCGGCATTACTGCAAATCGCAATTTGGCGCCGGAAACGCACCGCGTTTTGCAAGCCGATGCAGCCTGGATGCCGACGACATGGAGCCGGCTAAAAGGTGCATTGCATTTCCATGCCGTGTCAAATGAAATCGGCTTTAACGGGCAAAATTTTTTCGATAGGGGAAGCCGCGATTTTACTTATGCCGTGGGGCAGGCGGCCTTTCGCTGGTTTAAGTTCGATGTGCGACTTGGCGGGCAACTGAAAATTGCCGGTACTACAATTGGCCCGCAAAATTCCGGTTTTGCCCAACTGCATTACCGGGATCGCTGGATTCACGGCCACATGCGGGTCGATGCCGTGGGAACGGTGCGCTGGTACGGTGCGCGGAAAAATGTGGCCTACCAGCCGTTTGCCGAACGCTTTTATCGTCTGCCCGGCCAAAACGACGGTTTTGTTGTTTTGAGCTACAAAGTTGTGGCTACGGTAAAGGACGCGCATCTTTTTATGGAAATGGACAACCCGTTGGCCACACAGTACACCATCATCAACGGCTATCCCGAGTTGTACCGCCGTGTGCGCTTTGGCGTAAGCTGGGTGCTGTGGAATTAGAAAACAACTCTTTCCCCGCGGAAAAATGCCTTAAAACGTTTCCTCCTACCGGTAAAACAATGAACACAAATGGTTCCTTCCCTGCAGACTCCAAAAGCAGTGCACCTAATGACGATCGTCAGGGTATTTGTTTAAGGCCAAATTTTGC
>CAYXUS010000040.1:0-16364 GCA_964468415.1 uncultured Caldithrix sp. | reverse complement strand
ATAAAAAACACAGCGCTGCCTTTCCAGAAGGGTTGCCAGAGTGGTTTATCAAGTTGTTTACCCAAAAAGGAGATACCGTATTGGATCCGTTTATGGGCTCGGGAACTACGATCTTTGTCGCCCAAAAAATGGAGAGAAACGCTATCGGAATTGAAATAGTCCCTGAATATTATAAATTAGTTGAAGAAAAAATTAATTATATTGAAAAATTGCCTTTATTTAGTGGATGGAAAAATGATGAAAAGCCACGAGAATTTACTATTAAATAGCATTTACGAATATGTAGAACAAAATATTGGAGTTTTTCATTCAAAACGAATAGAAAGTTTAAATGCGTTAAAGTTGAATAAAGTATTAAAAAGAAAGAATCCTTATTTATTTAAAGCAAAAAATGTGCTTACAGCTCAAGAAATTGTTAAAGGAATTGTGGATGCCCATATATCTTCAAATGAAGAGACAATTTTTGGTGACTGGTTGGAAGGGTTGGCAATTTTCATTAACAAAATAACTTATGGGGGATGGAAGTCAGGAATTACTGGGATTGATTTGGAATTTGACAAGGATGGAAAACGATATATTGTTGATATCAAATCAGGGCCGAATTGGGGAAATAGTAATCAAATAGCAAAAATGAGAGACAATTTTAGAAAGGCGATTCGTACGCTACGAACAAGTAATTCAAATATTACAGTTGTTGCAGTTAATGGATGCTGTTATGGTAGAGAGAATAATCCAGATAAGGGGGATTATTTTAAATATTGTGGACAGGAGTTTTGGTACTTTATTTCAGGAAATGAAGATGTGTATGTTAGGTTGATTAAACCGTTAGGATATAAGGCAAAAGAAAAGAATGACGAATTTATTATGGCATATTCTAAAATGCTGAACAAATTTACTGCAGAGTTTATTTCACGGTTTTGTAAAAGCAATGGGGATATTGATTGGAATGAATTGGTCCGTTTCAATTCTGGTTCGAAGAAATTGCAGTAATGAAATAATAGTTTCGTTTTGGAATATTTTTTGACATATATTCCTGCTCTAATATTAAACGATAAAAATGATAGAAATAATAAATTTAAAAAAATTATTTAATGGAAAACCTGTTTTACGCGACGTAAATTTAAAAATTTACGATGGCGAGAAACTGGTTATTATCGGGCGCAGCGGCTGTGGCAAAAGCGTGCTTCTTAAAAATATTCTGAATTTGATGCAGCCTGATGCGGGATACATTTTGGTGGATGATGTGCCTATCAAAATGATTACGCAAAAGGATCTGTTTGTCCTGAGAAAACAATTCGGATTTCTCTTCCAAGGAGCCGCTTTATTCGATTCCATGACGGTGGCCGAAAACATTGCCTTGCCTTTGGTTGAACACACGAACCTTTCACAAAAAGAAATCGAGAAGCGCGTGGCCGAAAAACTGGAAATGGTCGGATTGCCGGGCATCCAGAATCTAAAACCATCGGAATTGTCCGGCGGCATGAAAAAAAGGGTAGGCCTGGCCCGGGCCATCATCATGAATCCCAAATATGTGCTTTACGATGAACCCACAACCGGGCTGGATCCCATCATGGCTGCCAACATCGATCATTTAATTAACGAATTGAACGAGCGTCTGAAGGTAACTTCCATTATTGTGACGCACGATATGCAAAGTGTGGACCGCATTGCCGATCGTGTGGTTATGCTGCACATGGGAAAAATTATTTTCGAAGGCGATTTGCACGCTCTCCACACAACCGACCATCCCATTGTGCATCAATTTGTGAATGGTGAAACCGAAGGCCCCATTCAACCAAAACCTACCAAGTATTTGTGAGTGTCTTATCCCGGTTCCTTTCGGGCTAAAAAAATAAAGCTAACAGCCAATAAAATTAACAGTGCACCCGGAACAAACGCCCAGCCCGGGTATTCCCGTAAAAGCCAGGCGGCGTACAAAGAAGCCAATACCGCCTCGGCCTGCATGGCCAAATTAACCAGATACACCGGCATCTTTCGTGCCGCCCAGTTCAGTAATGAATGTCCGGTTAAATGGGGACCCAGGGCCAGCATAAATAGCAAAGCCAGTTGATTGGTGGTTAAACGGAACAAAGGAGTGCCACGGAGCAAAATAAAAACAAGCGTAATGATTGCCGCAGAACCGTACACCTGTACCAGATAGGGAAGCAGAGCGGTTTTTCGGGTAAAAAAACGGGCGACCAATAAATAAGCTGCCAGCGAAAAGGCGGAAAGAATGGCCAACAAATCTCCGGTAATGTGCTTGCCGGCATTTTGTGGCTCGGCGGCCACAATCAGGTACATTCCCGCAAGGGCCAGGGCAATTCCCAGCTTTGTCCATAAGGTGCTCCGTTCTTTTAAAACAAAGTAGGACAGAATTAAGGCAAAAATCGGATGCGTGCTTTCCAGAAAAATGGAATGGGCCACCGTGGTTAACTGCAATGATTGAATCCAGCTAAAAAAATGCAAAGCCAGAAAAAAACCGGCCAATACAAAAGAACGATTTGGCCGCAGGGAAAAAGTTTGGCTGCCCGACCTCCGGCGTAGTATGACAAACGGAAGCAGCATTAAGGCACTGAAAAGCAAGCGGTAAAATGAAATGACCAGTGGAGACACATTTCCGATCCAGCGGATTAGAACGGAACTCCAGGAAATGACAAAAACGCCGAAAAATAAGACCAGATATTGCAACATAACGCTTTTTCACTTATTCTTTTAAGCATATTTAAGGGAAACGAACCTTAGGATCAAGTTTTTATGAGTAAAACATTAGCAACCCTGGCGCAAAAAATGTTGAAAGCGGCTTTGAAGGCCGTGGATCCTTTTCAATTGATTACGGAACAGCTTCGGATCGAAAACGATCGGTTGCTGGTACATCAACAAACCTTTGACCTTAACCGGTACCGGCACATATACGTGGTGGGTGCCGGAAAAGCCTCGGGTCAAATGGCTTTGGCCATCGAGAAACTTTTGGGCCCTCGCATCGACGACGGTCTGATTGTGGTAAAGTACGGACATGGCGCTCCTACGCAAAAAATCAGAATTCTGGAAGCGGGCCATCCCGTGCCCGATCAAAACACTCTGATCGGCGGAGAAGAAATTTTGCGTTTGGCAGAAAAGGCAGGCGAAGACGATTTGGTAATAGTCCTTTTGAGCGGGGGAGGCTCGGCATTAATGGAGGCCCTTCCCAAACCATTAACTTTGGACGACCTTCAGAAATTAAACGAAATTTTATTGGGATGCGGCGCCACAATTCAAGAAATCAATGCCGTGCGAAAACACATTTCTCGCATTAAGGGAGGCCAACTTGCGCGTGCAGTAGCACCTGCTACAGGACTTACTTTTATTCTTTCCGATGTTATTGGCGATCCGTTGGACAGCATTGCCTCCGGGCCCACGGTTCCCGATCCCACAACGTTCAAGGATGCATGGCAGGTTTTAGAGCACCATCAAGTACTGCAACACGTACCCCCGCGGATTTTACGCTATTTGGAACATGGGCTAAATCAAAAAATCAATGAAACGCCGAAGCAGGAACAGGCATTTTTTAAGGCCATCCACAATTTTATTTTGGGGAACAATCTGCGCGCTTTAACCCGGGCCGCACAGGTTGCCAAAGAGCATGGAGTCACGCCGTTAATTCTTACCGATCGTTTACAGGGAGAAGTTCGGGAAATCGCTCAACTTTTAGGGGGAATCTTTGCCAGCAGCCTTCAAAACGGTTTACCGGTTGCATCTCCGGGATGTTTGCTGTTGGGCGGGGAACCAACCGTAACCCTGAAAGGCAAAGGCAAAGGCGGGCGCAATCAGGAAATGGCGTTGGCTGTTTTAACGGCCCTGGGGCGTCAGAGCAAACCTTTCTATTTTTGCTCGGTCGGTACCGATGGAACCGATGGACCGACTGAAGCGGCAGGTGCCTGGATTGATGAAAGCACCTGGCAGAAGGTTGAGGCACTTAATCTAAGTCCCGAAACCTTTCTGGCCCATAACGATTCCTACCATTTTTTTAAGGCGCTGGATCAACTGGTTATTACGGGGCCAACAGGAACAAATGTTATGGATTTGCTCCTTTTTTTGCACTAAAAAAAAATAATTTTTGTTCGAAGATATAAACAGGGATTTTTTACGTTTGCTAAATATTTAATAACGGGGTTCTGATAACCTCTTGTTTTTTTAATCGTTTAATCTGTCTGCAATATAAAATATTGCAGTGAATTGTGACTTAATGAAAAGGTAAGTACATTATGGGGTGGCTCCAGCTCTTTCAAGAAAAAGCAAAAAACGAAAAAGTTAAACAAGTCCATACCAAAATTTTAATCATTGATGACGAGCGGGATGTTCTAAACACATTAACCGATCTGTTAAAAATTCATGGTTTTTTGGTTTTGCGGGCGCGTTCTGCCGAAGAAGGTTTACGCCTGTACCATGAACACCAACCGCAAATTATCATCACCGATTTACGCATGCCCGGCATGTCGGGGCTGGAACTTCTGCATGAAATCCGCAAAAACGACGATCATACAGAAATTATCGTTTTAACGGCCTATAATGACAGCGAGATGGTTATTGATGCCTTAAAAAACAGAGCCTCCGATTTCATCCTGAAACCTGTTGATTCGGATACCTTAAAGTTAACCATAGACCGCGCATTGGAACGCCTACGGCTCAGAGAAAAGATTCGCAATTACACATCGCAACTGGAAGAACTGCTAAAAAACGTTCGTGTAACCCGCGATTACTTGCAAAAAATTGTGGAAAGTGCACCTTCTGCCATCATTGCTTACGATCAAAACGGACGAATTACTGCATGGAATTCCGAGGCCGAAAAGCTGACGGGCTATTCTACCGAAGATGCCTTGGGAAAGAAATTGGAAGACATCTTCATTCTCGAAGGCGCTTTAATTTCTCCCAAAGCCAAAGCCTTACAATTTAAAAATGTGGTTGCCCAAATAATGACCCGCTCGGGAGAACTGCGTTTCATCAGTCGCAATGCGAATGCCATCCTGGATGAACAGGGGAATGTAGTTGGTGGTATCGAAAACTTTTTTGACGTAACCGAGCAAATCAAAAACGATCAATTGCTGGAAAAACGTTACCTTCAACTGCAAACCATTAATGAAATCGGTAAAAAGATAGCTTCTTGCAACGAATTGCAAGAAATCAGCCAGTTTGTTAGCGAACGTTTGGTAAAAACCTTCTTTGAATCGTCACAGGTTTCAATTTATTTTTACGACCCCCAAAAGGACGCCTTGGTACTTTTCGCTCTTTCCGGGCTAAATATCGATCGGATAAAGAACAAATTCCCCATTGGCATGACCATGAACAAAGCCACAGGGATTGTGGGGCATGTTTTTACACATGGAAAAGAAATCATTGCGACCGATGTGCAAAAAATCCCCTTCTTTTATCAGGGATCGCTGGAAAACACGCACAGTGAGTTTGCTTTTCCCATCCGCTTTAAAGACCGGGTTTTTGGGGTGCTGAATATTGAGAACATCGAAAATATTACGCTGGACGAAACCGACCGCTTTATGCTGGAAGCCATTGCCGAATATCTGGGCATTGGTAAAGAACGTATTGAATTAATGGACAAGATTACCGAACAGAACCGGCAATTGGAGATTCAGGCCGATAAGCTACGCAAAGCCCTGAATGAAGTAGAAAATCAGAAAAAGATTATTGAAGGGCAGAATAAACGCTTACTGGCCGATTTACAGAAAGCAGCCGAATTTCAGCAAAGTTTGCTTCCGGAAGTATTACCCGAATTAAACGACTTGAAATTAGCTGCCCTGTACATTCCTTCCAGCCAGTTAGGTGGCGATTTTTATGATATTATTGAAAAAGACGGGCGATATTTGGCCGTTATTCTGGCGGATGCCTCCGGCCACGGGGTAGCGGCTGCCATGCTTTCGGCCATGTTTAAAATGACGCTGCACAAATACAGCGATGAAATTTTGAAACCGGCGGTGGTGCTGGAAAAAATGAATCGGGATTTTAGCAGCATTTTACAGATGGGCGAATTTTTTAGTGCTTTTCTGGCAGTTTACGATCGCCAGAATAAGGTACTGCATTATGCCAATGCCGGCCATCCCCGGCCTTTGCTGTACAATTACCGTACGCAGCAAATTACCGAACTGGATACCAATGGCTTTTTGTTGGGCATTCTCAGCGACGGAGTAGAATTTGAGCAAAAGGCCATGCCATTAAACGATCCTACCCGTTTGATGATTTACACGGATGGAATGAATGAAGCGATTAATGCCCGCGAAGAACAATTTGGTACGCCACGCATTTCAAACCTTATGAAAAAACATATTAAAAAATCCCCTCAGGATTTTGTTCAGCGGGCTAAGAAAAGTTTGTCCCGTTTTACCGGATCCAATAATTTTGACGATGACCTGACAATTATTGTTGTAGATAATCAATGGTAAGGAAACTCCCATGACATCACAAGATACCGCACGCTGGCAAAGCGTTATGGAATTGGTGCGCCGCAACGGGCAGGAACATATTTTTAGGTTCTGGCCCGAATTAACAGAGTCTCAAAAGGAAGCCTTTATTCAACAATTGGCACGCATCGACTGGCAACAAATGAACGAGCTAATCGATTTGGCTTTGCATCCCCGAAAAAAAATTGAGCAAGCCATTGAACCGGCTGAGGTAATTACTTTGGAAGAACGCGCCGCACGCGATTCTCAAGCAGCTGCATTGGGAGAAAAAGCTCTGCGAACAGGAAAAGTGGGCGTTGTTTTGGTGGCCGGAGGCCAGGGGTCACGTTTGGGCTTTCCCGGCCCCAAAGGATGCTTTCCCATCACCCCTGTTAAAAACAAGACACTGTTTCAGCTTCATGCCGAAAAAATTAAGGCCATGTCTCTGAAATACGGGGTCACTTTGCCCTGGTACATCATGACCAGCCAGGCCAATCATCAGGAAACGCAGGAATTTTTTGAATCACACGATTATTTTGATCTGGGGAAAGAGAATGTGATTTTCTTTGTTCAGGAGATGCTTCCGGCCGTAGATAAGAATGGAAAATTTTTGTTGGACGAAAAAAATCACATTTTTGAAAGCCCCAATGGCCACGGTGGGGTTCTGAAGGCTTTGTGGGATAGTGGTGCCGTCGATGACATGAAAAGGCGCGGAATCGAATATCTTTTTTACTTTCAGGTGGACAACGTTTTAGTGAAAATGTGCGATCCGGTGTTTATTGGGTATCACATTGCGGAACAGGCAGAAATGTCAAACAAAGTCGTCCGCAAAATCCGCCCGGAAGATCGGGTAGGAGTCATCTGTAAAATTGACGGTAAAATCGGCGTTGTGGAATACAGCGATCTGGACGAGGAACACATGTATGCCACCACCGCGGATGGCCGCCTGAAATTTTGGGCCGGTTCTATTGCCATTCATGTGATTAACGTGGATTTTGTGGAAAAGGAAAATAAAAATGGCTTTAAGCTGCCCTTCCACATTGCCCAAAAATCGATCCCGTACCTCAATGAAAAAGGGGAGAAAATATTCCCTGAAGAAAAAAACGGCTTCAAATTCGAAACATTTATTTTTGACGCGCTATTAGATGCCCGGAAGGTCTGCACCATTGAAGTGGATCGGCAGAAAGAGTTCAGCGCGGTAAAGAACAAAGAAGGCTTCGAAAGTCCGCAAACAGCCCGGGAAGATTTAATGCGTAATTATGCCCAGTGGCTGCTGGCAGCCGGGGTAGAAGTTCCGATGAGCGAAAACGGACTGCCCCAGTTTCCGCTGGAAATAAGCCCCCTGTTTGCTCTGGATGAAGAAGAAGTACGTGCCAAACGGAAACAAATTCCGCAAATTACGGCACCCTTTTACTTAGGATGATTTGTTCCAATTACGAATTGCTGGCGCGACTTCTTGAACCGTGTTGCCGTGTCGGCAAATCCCGGATTGCGGTAAACCGAAATTATTTGGGACAGGCTCAGCACGAAGGTAATTTTTCCACCGGGGAAGGGCTCCTGAATGAGCCGGGAAGTGCCTGAAAGGCAGGCCAAAAGCATCCGTTAACTTCATCCTTGCACCATTGCTATTCGTCCATCATCATCGGGTTTCTGAGGCGCAACGCGCCTCGGAAACCCGTGCCCAACCACCGACTGCTTATATTATCATAATAATAAAAAAAGTATTATTACTATGATAATAATTAATCGCGGGGAAAAATATTACGAGGCACATCTCTTGCTGCTCTTCACTTTCTCTGCTTCCCGCTATTTCGCGTTTTTTTGTTTTGTTCGGCACGCTTATTTTGTATTTTTTTAATGGAAAAGAAAGATAATCTCCTTTTGGCATTATGCTTGCAATTTAAAACCTATTTATGAAAGGCAAGGCAATGGCGAAACGACACAATCGGATATTCTTTTTGGGTTGGCTTGGCCTGTTTCTGATTATGCTGGTGTGGCAATCAATCCCGGCTTTCGGTTTTGTCCGGTGTAAAAACAAGACTTTTATTAACGATCAGGGGAAAGAAGTATTTTTAAAAGGTGTGGGTTTGGGCGGCTGGCTGGTGCCCGAAGGCTACATGCTGCATTTCCCCGGATTCGGATCTCCGACTTCCATTAACGCACAGGTGACGGATGTGATTGGCGAACAAAATGCGCAACTCTTTTGGAAAACCTATCGGGCAAACTACGTTAACGAGCAGGATATTGCCCGCCTGGCCGAACTGGGATACAATTCGGTGCGCTTGCCCTTTAATTACCGGCTGCTTTCGCCGCAGGATCAACCGGGCGTCTATCTGGAGGAGGGCTTTGCACTTTTGGATCAATTTTTAGAATGGTGTGCCCGGTATCGCTTGTACGTCATTTTGGATATGCACTGCGCTCCGGGTGGCCAGAACGCCGGAAACATCAGTGACAGCGACGGTGAGGTAGCACGCCTGTGGACCGACACCACCAATCAAAGCCGCACGGTGGATATCTGGAAAACCATTGCCGCGCGCTATGCTAACGACACCACGGTAATCGGCTACGATCTGCTCAACGAACCCGTGCTGCCGCAGGGGCATTCTGCCACGGAATTGCGCAGCCTGTACATGCGCATCACCAACGCCATTCGTCAGGTCGATACCAATCACATCATTTTCGTGGAAGGCAACTGGTACGCTACCGATTTTACGGCGCTTACGCCGCCCTGGGATACCAACATGGCTTACAGCTTTCACAAATACTGGAACGAACCCAGCACGGCTTCCATTCAACCATACCTGAACATGCGTCAAACCTACGGCACCCCGCTCTGGATGGGGGAAAGCGGCGAGAATTCCAATCATTGGTTTGCCCGAACCGTACGTTTGCTGCAAGAGAACAACATCGGCTGGGCCTGGTGGACACACAAAAAATTCGAAACCACTACCAGCCCCTATTCGGCCAAGCTGCCCGATGATTTCCAAACCTTGGTTAATTACTGGAACGGTCAGGGCAGCAAACCCAGTCCGTCATTTGCTTTAAGCGTGCTCATGCGTTTTGCCGAAAACTTGAAACTGGAAAAATGCACCTATTTGCCCGATGTGATCGATGCGCTTTTTAATCCACAGTTTTTTACCCAAAGCCATCCTTTTGCCGCCAATGAAATTCCCGGTACCCTTGCCTGCGTAAACTACGATTTCGGCGCCAACGGTGTGGCCTATTCCGATGCCGATTACGAACGTACGCAGTTCGATTCGTACACGCCGTGGAATCAGGGCGGCCAATACCGCAACGACGGAGTGGATATCGAAATGAGCAACGATGCGCTGGGATCCGAGTTTAGCGTGGGCTGGATCGAAGCCGGAGAATGGCTGAATTTCTCCGTCCGGATTGCTTCCGCAGGTACGTACGAAGCGCAACTGCGGGTGGCCAGTCTGAACGGTGGCGGCCATTTACAGTTGAAATGCGACGGGGACGTTCTGGCCACGATTACGGTTCCCAAAACCGGCGGCTGGTACAACTGGACGACGCTTACCGTGCCCGATCTTTCGTTGCCGCAGGGAAACCACAGCCTGCAACTTTCGTTTCTCAGCGGCGGCTTCAACATTAATCAACTGGAGTTTGTTAAAGTCAATGGAATGGGATCTGCGGACGAACCGCCGCAAACCTTTGAACTGGGGCAAAATTACCCCAATCCGTTCAATCAGTCCACCCGCATTCCCTATTTTCTTGCCCGACCGGCAACGGTGCAGTTGCAAATTTTCGATCTCGCCGGACGCTGCCTTTTTAGCGCGCAACAAAAGGCCTCGGGCGGAGCGGGCTTTTTTCGTTGGAACGGACGCGACCGTGCCAATCGGAGCGTAGGAAGCGGCATCTATTTTTATCGCCTGCAAAGCGCGGGTGTGACCAAAACAAAAAAAATGGTTTGCTTGCGCTAATTAATCAGAGGAGGAGCAAGTACTTTTGCGTTTTGTCTCTTTGAAAAAGAGTATGATTTTTCTTTTGCCGTACGTGTTTGTAATGTTTGGACTTTCACATGCCAAAAATTACAAAGGCGCCGAACTGCGTACCAAAGAAAGCTTCCTCTACGGCCGCTTCGAAGTACGCATGAAACCGCCCGTCGGCCAGGGCTTGCTGGCTTCCTTTTTTACTTACCATGACACCCCGAATTCTGCGGAATGGAATGAAATCGACGTGGAAATTCTGGGACGCTACCGGAACAACGTACAGGTAACCAGCATTGGGCCTTACCAAACCATTCGCCCCAGCCATCAGTGGGTGCCGTTTAATACGCACAAAGATTACCACACCTACGCTTTTGAATGGACACCGGATTACATTGCCTGGTTTGTGGACGGCAAGGAGGTGCATCGCCAGAGCGATGATTTTGTGCGCGATTTCCATTATCCGCAAAAAATCATGATGAACATCTGGAATCCGGTGTGGGAAACCTGGGCCGGGCCGTGGAACGATGCCGTACTACCGGCATTTGCCTTTTACGATTACGTTAGTTACGCCAGTTACACCCCTCATGCCGGTAACTGCGGAACGGACAACAACTTTACCCTGCAATGGCGCGACGATTTTGACAGCCTGAACACCGCACGCTGGCAAAAAGCAACCCACACATTCGATGGCAATAATTGCGATTTTACTCCGGAAAATGTGGTCTTTCGTGACGGCAAAATGATTTTGTGCCTGACGGACAACACACATTTGGGCTTTACCGATCTTACTCCTCCCACCATGTTGTACGCCTGGATGTTGGACAGCATGGTGTTTGTGCGCTTTAATGAAATGCTGGATTCGGTCTCGGCCAACACCGCGGCCAACTTTCGCATTCCCGGATTGGAAATCAAGTCGGCCCGCTGGGAAAACGATGAACGCACGGTACGGCTGCAAACCACAAGCCCGGACAGTACGAAAACGTACAATCTGGTGGTTCTAAACGTAAAAGATCGCGCCCAGCCACCCAATACCCAAATTGGTCAGGTATTGACCATTCGTCGGTTGCAGTGGCCCCAATTGCCCTTTTTCATCAACGTAGGGGGAGAAGCCTTCGGCGCCTTTCACGCAGATCAGGAATGGCGCCCTGATCGCCTGTACGGCTATCTGGACGGACAAAGCCAAACTTTTTACGACCATCCGCACATTGCCAACAGCCCGAACGATACGCTTTTCTGGACGGAACGACACGATGTGGCCGCTTACCGGATTCGCCTGCCCCAGGGGATTTACCGCTTGCGAATCTGGTTGGCCGAAAGCAAGGAACAGCAAGCCGGACAACGTTTGTTTAGCATTATCGCCGAGGGCAAAACACTGCTGCAAAACCTGGATCCTTTTGCGCAAGCCGGTTACCGGCAAGCGGTGCTGGTACAGGGCGATTCGCTGCGCGTACAGGACGGAACGCTGGACATCTATTTTGTCAATCACAAAAGCGTTTCCCTGATTAATGCCATCGAAGTGGATGCTTTGTCCACGGGCCTGAGTAAGGCGCACGAAAAAATTATTCCCCATTCGCTGGAATTGTTACCGGCCTTTCCCAATCCGTTCAACGGACAGGTTAGCGTGCCGTTCAAATTGCACGCTGGTGGCGATGTTCGGGCAAATATTTACGATATTCGCGGCTGCCTTTTGCATTCGATCCGATGGAAAAATTTGGCTGCGGGACGGCACGTTTTTCGCTGGAACGGTCTGCAAAATTCCAGCGGAATCTATTTTTTAGTCGTGCAGTATGGCAACGGCCAAAATGAAGAACAGAGAACGCAAAAAATTGTCTTAATCAAATAACCAAACTTTTAACCAATTAAGGAGGATGCTTTATGACCCGCATTTTTCTACTAACTTTATTATTACCTTTGTTCTTGCTGGCGCAAGAACAGGTACTGTTCGATGATTTCGACAGTGCGCCCGCAGATACCAATTTTTGGGCCTGGTTCGATAATCACGGCGGGCAACACTACCAAACCAATGCCAACGCCGATTCGGCCTACGGCTGGATTCACTACAGCTACGTGAACGATCCGGTGTATGCCGGCAGCGGCGCCTTTCAGATGGAATATTCCGTGCAAAACAAAGAAGTGTGGGGCGGTTACACCAAAATCGAACATTGGGACCCGGATTCCAACGGCGTGTACGACTGGTCGAATTACGATTCCATCGCCGTGTGGTATTACAATGCCGTACCGCAGTCGCTGCCCGGACGCGCGCATTTACGCTTTAACCTGCACGATGTCTCCAATTCTACCAACGGTAACAAAACCTATTCCGTTCTTGATTGCGAATACTACTATTCCTTCCATTACATTTTAGACGACCAACCCGGCTGGCATGTGTTCAAAATGGCTTTGAAGGACGGTCGCGACGATCCGAATTCCGACGAATGGGGCGGCCAGAGTTTTAACCGTACCGGTTGGGCCGGTATTCAGGGTAACGACAAGCTGGATCTGGACAAAATCAAAGGTTTTTCATTCGAAATTTCCATTGGCGGAGCTGGTGAAGGCGATTATTCGCAGGGTACGATCATTATCGATCACATGGTACTCTATTCACCGGCTAAAAAGGCGTTTATCTTCTTTAATGGTAAAGCGTTGGCCAACAACCTGTCCGGCTTTACCTGGGGACAATCGACCATGAATGTGGAAGAAGGCGCCGGGCCCGACGGCACCAATGCCATCAAATGGGTGCAGGGCGACGAATGGGGCAACGGTTGGAGCGGCGGCGGATGGAGCATTGATCCTCCGTACGATATGTCGTTTGTCTGGGCAACCGATTCCATTAAATTCAAAATGAAAGCCGAAGACGGTGTGGGCGATTTGCGCATTCAAATCGAAGACGGAACGGCCAAACGCGGTCAGATTTTCACCCCGGTTACCGACAACGAATGGCATTAATACGCCTTTAAACTGAGCGAAATGGATTACATGGACGGTACGTCGAATTTCGATTCCAGTAATGTAACCACATTGCAATTTATGGCCAACGGCACGGCCGTAGCCGGTAAGACGATTTACATCACCAATTTGTGGACGGGTAATCCGGTAATCGACGTAGTGCCGCCTGACGTGCCGGGGGATGTTTCGGCCATTGCCGCCGATTATTACAATTTGATCGTCTGGCAAGATGTCCCGGGCGAAAGCGGCGAAACGTACACCGTGTACGCCAGTGATAAACCCATTACCGACGTGAAAGCCGACGGCGTGGAAATTGTGGCCGATAAAGTGGCCGAAGGCACGCAATCGGTGGCACATTTTATTTACTACCCGCTGAAGGACAAAAAAATCACCCAATATTACGCCGTGACCTGTACCGACGCGGCCGGGAATGTTTCGGAAATGGCCACCACCAACGGGGTGGAAAATACGGCCAAAGGCATCCCGACCATTTCCTTGACCCCTCCGGACAATTTTCAGGCGGACGGCGATTTAAGCGAATGGGATCCCGAAGTTATTAAACCGTTTGTGCTTACGCCCTCTACCGCGCATGTGGCGGGTGGCAGCTTTGACAACGACGACGATTTGACCGCTACCATTTACTTGGCTGTGGACGATCAATATCTGTACATGGCTTTTGACATTCTGGACGATGTGTACAGCTACGATCCGGAAGGTAATTTCTGGGAAGACGATATCGTGGAAGTGTACATGGGACTCTACAACTTTACCCGTCAACACAAAGGTTTCGAACGCGGTGACCAACCCGATTACAAGTTCGTTTTGCTGAGCGATGGATTCCACAACGAGTCGGCAGGATTTAACCCTGCGGAATTTACCAATCCTTCCGAAAACTACAATTTCACGCCCATGGGTGCTTCGGACTATGTGATCGAATGCAAAATTCCTCTGGATTCTATTAATGTGCGTGCTGCGGCCGGGGATGCGCGCTTCCATCCGGTAAACGGCATGCGTATTCCGCTGGATTTGGTCATTCACGATTCCGATCACAAAAATGTGCGCGACGGTATTCTTTCGTATTCTAACAAGAATAACGATACTTCCTGGCAAGGCGCCCAGTATTGGAGCTTTACCTGGGTTGGCGATACGAACAAGGTGGCCACGGCCATCGGCGACAAGCTGGCTACGGTGAATACCTTCCGCCTGGAACAGAACTATCCCAATCCGTTCAATCCGACCACGACCATTGCTTACTCTTTGGGCAAGGCTTCACAGGTACAAATTACAGTGTACAACGTATTGGGACAAAAGGTAGCTACGCTGGTTAACGCCCGCCAAACGGCCGGTGCGCATCAGATTACTTTTGATGCCAGCCATCTGGCCAGCGGTGTGTACATGTACCAGATTAAAGCAGGAAATTTCGTACAGACGAAAAAGATGTTATTGATGAAATAAGGTATCCCCGCTACCTTATGACGAGCCGGTTCCGTTTGGGACCGGCTTTTTTGATTAAAATAGTCTCTGCCGCCGTAAGTGTACGATGATGATTAGTGGTCTTTCCGGTTTAGGGTAGAATCCTTTAATGGGTGGGGACTTTTTGGGGCTGCGATGAATTTGTTGACCGGGCGTACTCTTTCATTCACGGATCAGCAAATAGAGAAAGGATGTTACCGAGGCCACGGAAACGCCTAACATGATGTTGGAAAGCGTGTCAAACGTTTGGGTTTTGCTGTAGTAATCATTCAACTTTCGAATATCGGAAGAGTGGCGGTAGTCGCGGTAGTAATCATCTGCCTTGCGTTTCAGGTAAAAAGAGGTCCAATTGCTGAGCACAGCCAGAGCGGCCAGACCCGGTTTTAAGGAATGCCTGAGAAGATCGGATGATTGCTCTTCTGTTGTTAACGGGATCACGGAAAAAGCGGGGGAAGCAAGGGACGGCCGGACGATTCGGGAAAGAAAGATGGTATCGGCCGGTGCGATGTGCAACGTTGTGTCCACCGCCCAGTTATTCCACCGTTTATCGTTCAAAAACAAAATTTTGAGCTTTTGCAGGCCGGAAGGCACTGCAAATAAACGGGCGGAAATTTTTTTTAAAGAATCATTGGCCGGAGAGATGGGCTGTAAATTCCAGTTGGAATCGGGTAATGCCACAAAGCCTCTGTTTGCTTCCTGAGAAAACGAAGTTAACGGAAACAGACCAAGAATCATCAAAAAAATCACAATATTGGACAAATGTCTCATGGCCGCCTCCGCGATTTTTTCCCAAGTTGAAAAAGTGCGTCGTATTCGCTGGCCAGATACACAAGGCCATCGCCGGATACCACGGCGGAAGCAGGGCGGCGTTTCAATTTTATGGTTTGCGCTACCCGGCCCGAGTCTTTTTGTACCACAAACAGTCGTTTTTGGCCCGTGGTGACGATTAGATGGTTTTGGGTCACCACAAGTGGTGCGGTGAGAACTCCCGGAAGAGCTCGTTGCCATTTCTCCTGCAAATTCAATGAAAGGCAGCGCAAAATTCCATTGCTACCCATGCAAAAGATGGATTGGCCGTCGCTTGTGCAGGGTTGATAGAACGGTGTTTGTGCTTCGAAGTGGGCGCGAATTTTACCCGTGGCAAGTTCTACCAGCCACACACTCCCACGGTAGTCGGCCACATAAATTCGGTCGCGAACGATTAACGGAGCGGCGTACACATGGTGCGCCAATTCCATTTTCCACAAAGGATTGCCATCCAATGTGTGCAAAGCCGTAAGCAAGCCATTGGGCGAGCAAAATACCAGCGTATCTCCGCGCATGGCCATGTTGGCAGTAACGGTTTGGGGAGACTGATATTGCCAGATAATCTCCCCGGTTATCATATTAAAAGCGGCCACCCGGCCGTTGAGCGCCGCGTGAAGAACCATGCGTTCTTTAAGCAAAGGACTGCTGCGGGAGAACCATCCCTTCTTTTTCCAGATGATTTTGCGTTGCAACAGCTCGTATGCCTGCAAACCGAATTTGCCTTTTTCGGCGGCAATAAAAACCAAAGGGCGGTAAAATGCCG
>CAYXUS010000039.1:0-21087 GCA_964468415.1 uncultured Caldithrix sp. | reverse complement strand
GGGCGCCGTGGGTTCTTCTGCCTTTGCACAGAACTACCATTGGCCCACGACGGCCAGCAAGCGGCTTTCTTCCAGTTTTTGCGAATATCGTCCGGGGCATTTTCATTCGGCCATCGATATTAAAACATGGAACCGGGAGGGCTATCCCGTTTTTGCCATTGCTTCGGGACGCATTTACCGCATACGGGTATCGCCTTTTGGCTATGGCAAGGTTTTGTATTTAAAGCTGGATGACGGCCGCATGGCGGTGTACGCCCACCTGCAAAAGTTTAACAAGGCTCTGGAAAAGGCGGTCAGAGAGCAGCAGGTTAGAAATCGCCGGTATACGATTGACTGGTATCCCCGAAATTGGCGGGTTAAAAGAGGTCAACTGTTGGCGTACACAGGACAAACCGGCATTGGCGTGCCTCATTTGCACTTTGAAATTCGGGATGCGCAGAACCATCCGCTCAATCCTTTGAAATTTTATGCCAAAGAAATCGAAGACAAAGTCGCCCCTGTATTACAGGAACTGTTGGTGCTGCCCCTGACAGCGCAAAGTTTGGTCAACGATGCGCACTTCCCGCAAATTATTCCCCTGAAAAAGACGGGTAAAAATTTGTACGGCTTAAAAGATTCTTTGGCGGTTTACGGCAAAATTGGTCTGGCATTACGCGCTTTTGACAAAGCCGATGGCGTGTACAACCATCTGGCCTATTACCGGGCGCGCTTATTTTGGGACCATCGGGAGGTTTTTGCCGTTTCGTACGATACGCTGGATTTTGCCCGCACTCGTCTGGCCGATGTAGAAATTTATTATCCTTTTAAAACGCTGCTGCACAAGCGCTTTCGTAAATTGTTTATCGAACCGTTTAATCGTTTGCCCTTTTACTACGCCTCACCGGGCAACGGTTATCTGGAAGTTACCGGCGGAAAGCACCATTTTAGATTGGAAGTGGAAGATTTTTTCGGGAACAGCAGTGTTTTGCAGGGAACCGTTCACACGCTTAGTCCGCAACGGCCGGTGGTGGAGTTCGCCCGGAAGTTCGGCGACGAGGCTTTCCTTAAACTTGTCCTTCCGAAAGATATTGTTAATTTGTCTTTTGCGGCGGGGGCGGATCGGAAACATTGGGAAACGGTGGAATATTTTGAGATTCTGGAAAACCAATTTACGGGCGAAGGAAAGCGTCGGCTTATCATTAAAACCGATTTGAAAGATACCAACAATACCTATTTGCGTTTAACCATCCGCCCCCGGGAGATGGAACCGTATTCTTGCCTTATTGCCTTAACCGATTCCTGCCCTTACCATCCCTGGCAACTGGTGAATGCCGGAAAACGATGGCTGCTCCGTGCGAACGGAGTACCCTGCCGGGATAATCTGCAATTGGCCCTGAAGGTGAATGGACGGCAGCAAGTTTGGCCAATGTTTGTTTCGGAATACGGCATGGAAACCGTCTTGCCGGCTCCGGAGACAGACAGCGATTCGTTGCGTGTTTCTGTTACGCTGAACCAGAAATCCGTATTTGATACGACGCTGGTTTACCATGTTCTGTTTCCCGGAGAAAAACAGATTTTTGCCTTTTTTGACAATCGATTGCGTTTGCAAAGTGTTGCGGATGCCGTTTACGATACCACCCTTTTTACGGTTCGGGTCAGCGACACCTTGCCCCGCATTCCGGGCGTGCCGATTTTGAGCCCGGTGTACGCTTTTGATTGGTATCCGCAAATTTTACGCAAAGGGGTTACCATTCAGATCCGCTGTGATTCTCTGCGGCCTTATTGGCACAAAATAGGGATGTATGGTTTGACCCCATCGGGTGCCTTGTCGTTTTTCGGGGGAAGGTGCGATTCTCTGACTCGTTCGGTGCAAATAAAAACGCGCTTGCTGGGGCACTATGTGCTGGCGGCAGATACGACAGCCCCGTTGGTGGAAATTCTGGCCCCGAAGCAGGGGGCAACGTTGACACGACTCAAAGAAATTCGTTTTTCTTTGCTCGATTCGCTTTCGGGAATTGGCAGCGACCGCAACATCCGGTTGTTTGTGGACAGTACCTTTGTTGTCGCGGAATGGGATCCGGAACGTCACATTGTCGTGGGGCGCCCTCATTGGACGTTAAAACCGGGGAAACACGTTGTGACAGCCACAGTGCAGGATATGGCTGGAAATTGGACGAAAAAATCCGTATTATTTAGTATTGTTAAAAAAAGGTAAATCCATGATTCCCATTGCCGACGAAAGCCCAAAGGGATACACACCATTTGTAAATTACGGATTGATTGCGGCCAACATCTTGGTCTACTTTTTCTGGCAGCAACACACCCAAGAATTCGCTTTTACGTACGGATTGGTTCCGGCCAGACTTTTTACGCCCGGAGAGCAGGGTTACGCGATTTTCACGATTTTTACTTCGATGTTCATGCACGGTGGCCTGGGGCATTTGTTCGGGAACATGCTGTATCTGTACATTTTCGGCGACAATGTGGAATACATCCTCGGGCACGTGCGCTACCTGATATTTTACATCTTGATGGGAGTTTTTGCCGCCTTGCTTCAGGCTTTTTTAGCGCCGAATTCTACCATTCCCATGATCGGAGCCAGCGGTGCCATTTCCGGCATACTCGGGGCCTATTTGGTCAAATTCCCGCGAAACCGGGTAACGGTTCTTATCTTCCTGTTCATTTTTATCGACATTATTCACATTCCCGCCGCACTTTTGTTGACACTCTGGTTTCTGTTCCAATTGTTTAACGGTTGGACGTCGCTCGTTCCGGGTTTGCAGGGAGGCGTGGCCTGGTTTGCCCATGTGGGAGGATTTTTAGCCGGAGTTTCTTTAATTCATTTATTCGAACCGCGTTTTAAATCTCGTGTGTATTTATGATTTTTTCTCACGTAAAAATTTTATTCCTTCTCATTTCAAAATGGCACGAGCTTTTATTATTGAACAAAAACGAGCCGGCCTCGTACATTAATCTTTGCTGCCCGATATCGACATGCCCTGAAAATCTGCGTTTTGGATTAACCGGATCACAAGCAGGCCTGCACGCAAACTTTGCAGAACGTCGGGAAATTTTGAATAAAAACCTGAGGCAGATGTATTGGTAGTATCCGAAAAAAAATAACCATAGATCAAGGAGGTGCGAATGAGTGCCCAATCGAACAGTTTTAATGTGGAAAATGTACAGCTTCCCAAATTTTCCGGAAAGGCCATGCGCTGGACGGCAGCAATTTTGCTGCTGGTGGTGTTCTTCTTTTCGAGCTGGTTTACGGTCGAGCCGGAAGAAGTGGGTGTGGTACTGCGTCTGGGAAAGTACGTACGTACCGTTAATCCCGGTTTGAATTTTAAGTGGCCGTTCGGCATCGAGACGGTGTACAAAGTTCCTGTGCAACGGCAGCTTAAACAGGAGTTTGGTTTTCGAACCCTTCGCCCGGGAGTGCGCACACAATATTCTCAGCGTCGTTACAATGAAGAGTCGTTGATGCTAACCGGAGATTTGAATGCCGCTCAGGTGGAATGGATTGTGCAATACCGGATTGCCGATCCGTACAAATATTTGTTTCGCATCCGCAATGCGGAAAGTACCTTTCGCGATATTAACGAAGCGGTGATGCGTGAAATTGTGGGCGACCGGACGGTGAACGAAGTGCTGACCGTAGGGCGGCAGGAAATTGCCAGTGCGGCCGAAATTAAGGTACAGCAACTGGCCAATCAATATGAGACGGGGATCAAAGTCGATCAAATTGTATTGCAGGATGTGAATCCCCCCGAAGAAGTAAAACCATCGTTCAATGAAGTCAACGAGGCCCAGCAGGAAAAAGAAAAGCTGATCAATCAGGCGCGTTCGGAATACAATAAGGTTATTCCCAAGGCACGCGGCGAAGCCCAGCGCATTATCGAAGAGGCCCACGGCTACGCTTTGGAACGGGTTAATGAGGCCAAGGGAGATGTAGCCCGGTTTAATGCGCTGTTCAATCAATATCGCAAAGCCAAAGAAGTAACCAAGCAACGTATGTATCTGGAAACTATGAACGATGTTTTGACCAAGGTGGGACGTAAACTGATTCTGGATAAGAAGAGTACCGGTATCTTGCCTTTGTTTCAATTGGATAAGGTAGGAGAACAAAAATGAATAGAAAACTCATTATTTTAGGAACTCTGGGAGCCATTGTTTTTTTGTTGATTGTGTCTGCCGGCTTTGTGGTCAACGAAACCGAGCAGGTTATCATTACGCGTATGGGAAAACCGGTACGCAAACCGATTACCACACCGGGGATTCATTTTAAAATTCCCTTCATCGAAGATGCGACTTTTTTTGAAAAACGCTTTTTGGAATGGGATGGCGATGCCAATCAGGTACCTACCAAAGATAAGCGCTTTATTTGGGTCGATACGTACGCCCGGTGGCGTATTGCCGATCCGCTGTTGTTCTTTCAGCGTGTCCGTGATGAGCGTGGCGCTCAGGCCCGCCTGGATGATATTCTGGACGGTGAAACACGAAATGCAGTTGCCAAACACAATCTGGTGGAATTGGTACGCAGTACCAATCGCAAACCACTTGCCATGAGCGATTCGTCTTTGTCCGACAATAGCATCGAAGATGTTTTTCCCACGATTAAATACGGTCGGGAGAAAATAACCCGGGAAATATTGGCGGCGGCCGGCCCGCGTGCCCGGGAGTTAGGCATCCAATTGCTGGATTTGCGGTTTAAACGCATCAATTACGTGGAAGAAGTGCAGAAGAAAATTTACGAGCGTATGATTACGGAACGAAAACGCATTGCCGAGAAATATCGTTCCGAAGGCCAGGGTGAGGCTTCCAAAATTTTGGGCGCCAAAGAACGGGAATTGAAGAAAATTCAGTCCGAGGCTTATCGTATGGCCCAGGAAATAAAGGGAAAGGCCGATGCCGAGGCCACCAGCATTTATGCCAGCGCCTACAACCGTAATGCGGAAACACGCGATTTCTTCCGCTTTCTTAAAACATTGGAAACGTACAAATCGACTTTTTCGGATAAAGATTGGCTGATTTTAACGACCGAAAGTGAGTTCTACAAATACTTCAAGAATATCAGCGGAAAATAGAACGTGGAAATGTGTCCATAAAAAAAGGCTGCCTGCGGGCAGCCTTTTTGGGTAAACGGTGTTTAAATGTGTTATTCATTTTCTCCGGCGGGAAGTGCACTGGGCTGACGTTGGGCCAGTTGTTGGTCGAGCATGAGCAGCCCCATGGGGTTGTCTTTTACCCACTTTACCTGCTTTAAAATATCGGAAGCACTTTTTTCTTCTTCCACCTGTTCTTTGATAAACCATTCCATCTCGATTTGAGTGGGGTAATCTTTTTCCTTAACGGCCAGTTCGTAAATTTCGGTGATGCGGGCGGTTACTTTCCGTTCGTGATGCAACACCTGCTCGAACAAAGCTACGATGTCTTCAAAGTCGCTTTGCGGCTGTTCCAGAGCACCCAGAATAACACGTCCCTCACGATCCTGAACGTATTTAAATAAACGCAAGGCATGGCTGTGCTCTTCTTCGGCCTGAGCTACCAGCCAATTGGCAAAGCCTCCCAAATCGATGGAATCGCAATAGGCGGCCATTGCCAGGTAGAGATACTCAGAATAGAATTCGAAGGTAATTTGATCATTCAAGGCCTTTTCGATGGTTTTACTAAGCATGATTTCTCCTCTGCTTTGTTTTTTTTGTTTATTAATACGCAATTGTACCGTAAAATTATTCCTGCCTGCGCAGGGGTGGGGTTAGCAGGGAGTCCGGATGCTCATAGTGTTTGATTTCTTTTTTCAATGTTCCGTTCTGTAAGTAACGATAAAGATTTTTCCCGGGGCAAAGCGTTTCGGCATAGTCTTTGTGTGCCTTGACACTATCTAAGGGTACGTGGTATTTAAGAGCCAGTTGTGCGGTAAGCCAGGCCAGAGCATCCAGTTGCCGTTGGGTGGGTTTTTGAATTTCGAAATTGCCCAGCACGCAAATAAGCGCGTGCCCCCGGGGATCATAGGTAGTGTTGGTGTCACCGGGATATTTAAGCGGCCGGGCTTCGTAAATTGTCCCGTCCGGGGCAATCATGTAATGGTAGGGGATGTCCATCCAGTGCTTTTCCGTGCGGCTCCATTCCTGCAAATGGCGCAGATATTTAACAACATCTTCATCCTGTTTGAAGATCACCCCGCTGTGATGAATGGTAATGCGTTTTATTTGCTGTTCGGGTAAAGTAAAGGCTGGAGGCTTCCAGCCCCATTCTTTGCGTGTGACAATTTTAAAATGTTTGGCAGGCCTGGCCTGCGCCAAAAGCACATTTGCGCTGCTTACAAAAAGGGAGAACAGAAATACGGCAAAGACAAATTTAATACGCATGGTGATTCCTTTCGATTAAATAAGGCGTTAAAAGCTACCATAATTTTTATTACCGGGCAATAATTTTGAATCGCCGTGCGTTTTAGCTACATTAAACCTGCACAAAGTTTTACCGAAGATAAAATGTTGTCGTATTTAAAAGGAGGTCCTATGTCGTATCAACATTTTTTGCAGGGAGAACCCGATCTGGATTACCTCGGCCTGCGTAATTTGAACAATGTGTATTGGAATTTAACCACCCCGATTCTTTACGAGCAAATCATTCGCCGTCGCGAAGGGTTGTTAAGCCATCTGGGACCGGTGGTGGTTCGTACCGGCTCTTTTACCGGTCGTTCGCCCAATGACAAATTTATTGTTAAGGAACCTACTTCCGAACATGAAATTTGGTGGGGAGATGTCAATCGACCTTTTAGTGAGGAAAAATTCAATCAAATTTGGTACCGTATGCAGGCTTATTTGCAGGGTAACGATATCTTTGTGCAGGATTGTTACGTGGGTGCCGATGAAAAGCACCGCATTCCCTTGCGCGTAATTACCGAATATGCCTGGCATTCTTTATTTGCACGGAACATGTTCATTCGTATTCTGGATGAGGACGAGCTTAAAAATCATGTTCCGGAATACACCATTATCGATTTGCCCAAGTTCCATGCTGTGCCGGAGCTCGACGGCACCAATTCCGAAGCGTTCATTCTGGTGAATTTTAAAGAGAAATTGATTTTAATCGGCGGAACCAGCTATGCCGGCGAAATCAAAAAATCGGCCTTTACCGTAATGAATTATCTGCTGCCCAAAAAGGATATTCTCTCCATGCATTGCAGCGCCAATGTAGGGCCTAAGGGCGATACCGCCATCTTTTTCGGGCTTTCCGGAACCGGAAAAACCACGCTTTCCACCGATCCGAGCCGTGCCTTAATCGGGGATGACGAACACGGCTGGAGTGACGACGGCGTTTTTAATTTTGAAGGTGGCTGTTACGCAAAGGTTATTCGCCTTTCCCCGGAGGCCGAACCGGAAATTTGGGAAACCACACGAAAATTCGGAACCATTCTGGAAAATGTTGCCATTGATTCTTATTGGCGACGCCCCGATTTCAACGATTCTACCTTTACCGAGAACACCCGTGCTTCCTATCCCATTACCCATCTGGAGAATATCGTAAAAGAAGGAAAGGCGGGTCATCCCCGGAATATTGTGTTTTTGACTGCCGATGCCTTCGGCGTTTTGCCTCCCATTTCCCGCTTAACGCCGGAACAGGCTATGTACCATTTTCTTTCGGGCTACACCGCCAAGGTGGCCGGTACGGAGCGCGGTGTAACCGAACCGCAGGCAACCTTTAGTACCTGCTTCGGGGCGCCTTTTATGCCGCAGCATCCTTCGGTGTACGCCAAATTGTTGGGTGAAAAAATTAAGAAGCATCAGGTAAATTGCTGGCTGGTTAACACGGGCTGGACAGGCGGCCCGTACGGAATCGGGCATCGTATGGAAATCAAATACACCCGGGCAATGCTAAACGCGGCCTTAGACGGCAAACTGGATGATGTACCCTATGTGGAAGATCCCATTTTTAAGGTGCATGTCCCCACGGAATGTCCCGGAGTGCCTAATGAGGTTCTCACTCCGGAAAACACCTGGCAAGACAAAGAGGCGTATCGGCAAAAGGCCAAAGAATTGGCCACCAAGTTTGTGGAGAACTTTAAACAGTACGAAGCGTATGTTTCCGATGAAGTTAAAAAGGCAGGCCCGGAAGCCTGAGTCGATCTGAAAATTACCTTTGTGTTAGCGGGGAAAAGGCCCAACACGTCGTATTCCCCGCTTTTTTATTTTTTGCCGGATTATTGCTCCGTTTGTAAGTTAAGATTAAAAGTATTCGGCCGAATACTTCACTGATCATTTTTTGTGAGGAAGTTTCTTGTAAATAAAAAAAATCGAAATTAGATTACTGTTTTGAGGTAGTAAAAAGGAGTAGATCATGTGCGGGATTGTTGGATATTTGGGCAATCGGGAAGCAGCGCCCATTCTAATAAACGGCTTAAAACGTCTGGAATATCGAGGCTATGATTCGGCGGGAATTGCCACACTGGACGAGCAGGGGATCCATTTGGTTAAAGAAGTGGGAAAAATTCGCAAGCTGGAAGAAGCTTTGAACGGCGCCATGCCCAGGGGAATGGTGGGAATTGGTCACACCCGTTGGGCTACGCACGGCAAGCCCAACACAATCAATGCTCATCCCCACACCGATTGCACCGGAAACATCGTGCTTATCCACAATGGCATCATCGAAAATTTTTCGGTATTGAAAAAATTGCTGGAACAAACCGGGCATGTTTTTAAATCGGACACCGATACGGAGGTGGTTGCCCATTTAATCGAAGAATTGTACCGTACCAGACACAGCTTTGAGGAGGCCTTTCGTGAGGCCTTGCTGAAGGTGGAAGGAACCTTTGGCATCGCGGTCATTAATAAAGACGAGCCAGACAAGATTTATGTGGCACGCAAAGGTAGCCCTATTGTAATTGGCGTGGGCGAAAACGAGTTTTTTGTGGCCTCGGATGTTACGCCACTTATTCCGCACACCCGCAATGTGTTTTATCTGGAAGACGACGAGATGGCCATCCTTACCCGGCAGGGCGTTATTACCAAAACCATCCAGAACAAGTTAATCGAAAAGCAAATTAAAAAAATTACGCTGGAAATTAGCGATATTGAGAAGGGCGAATTTGAACATTACATGCTCAAGGAAATTTTCGAGCAGCCCAAGACCATCATGGACACCATGCGCGGACGTATTTTACGCGAAGAAGGTTTGGTCAAGCTGGGCGGCCTGCGCGATGTGGAAGACAAATTGCTTCAGGCAGGGCGCATCATCTTTGTGGCTTCGGGCACCTCGTGGCATGCGGCGCTGATCGGGGAATATTTGATGGAAGAGTTTTGCCGCATTCCGGTGGAGGTGGAATATGCTTCGGAATTTCGCTATCGCAATCCCATCATTAATGAGAACGACATTATTATTGCCATTTCCCAGTCGGGGGAAACGGCCGATACACTGGCGGCTTTGCGCGAAGGCAAGCACAAAGGCGCTCTGGTTTTAGGGATTGTCAATGCTGTCGGCTCAACCATCGCCCGTGAAACACATGCCGGGGTGTACATTCATGCCGGGGCCGAAATAGGAGTGGCCAGTACCAAGGCGTTTACCTCACAGGTAACGGCAATTGTGCTCATCACCATTCTTATGGCACGCAAGAAATACATGTCGGTGGTACAGGGTAAGCAATTATTGGACGATTTGCTAAAAATTCCGGAGAACGTTCAGAGCATTTTGGATCAGAACGATTACATTCGGGAACTGGCAGGTTTGTACAAAGATCAGCGTAACTTTTTGTACCTGGGACGGGGGTACAATTTTCCCGTGGCACTGGAGGGCGCTTTAAAGCTAAAGGAGATTTCGTACATTCACGCCGAAGGCTATCCCGCCGCAGAAATGAAGCACGGCCCCATTGCTTTGATCGACGAAAACATGCCGGTCGTGTTTATTGCTACGAAAGATGCCATTTACGACAAGGTAATCAGCAATATTCAGGAGGTAAAAGCGCGCAAGGGACGGGTTATTTGCATTGCGAATGAAGGAGATGAGAAGATTGCCCAATATGCCGATCATGTTATTTACATTCCCACGACCAGCCAGGCATTGACCCCATTGCTTACGGTCATTCCTTTGCAATTGCTGGCCTACCACATTGCCGTTTTAAGAGGCTGCGATGTGGATCAACCGCGAAATTTGGCCAAAAGCGTGACAGTAGAATAGAAGAGAAGACAAAAATAAAAAAGCCCCGAAAATCGGGGCTTTAAGTTTTACTCAACAGTGGCTAAGATGTCGCTCCGCTGAACGATCAAATATTCCTTGTTGTCGATTTTAACTTCGTCGCCAGAATATTTGGAGAAGATCACTTTGTCTCCAACTTTGATTTTTTCTTGCAAATCTTCATCGGTTCCTACAGCGACCACTTTACCCATGCGGGGTTTTTCTTTGGCCGTATCGGGGATAATAATGGAACCTACTTTTTCTTCTTGTTCTTCAACCAGTTCAATAAGCACACGATCGTCTAATGGTTTGATCTTCACAGCACCCTCCTTTTATTTTATTCCTAATAGTCTATTTATTTTAGCTTTATCGAAACCAACGATAGGCCGGTTATTGATTAAGATAACCGGTACGCCACTTTGGCCGGTGCGTCGCATCATGTCCATGGCGGCTCGTCGGTCCCGCGAAACATCCACATCTTTAAATTTGATTTTTTTCTCTCTAAAATAACGTTTTGCCGCATTACAGAAACTGCACGTCGGTGTCGTAAAAATAATTACTTTTGGCTGAGACGTTGCCGGCATTGAATCCTCCTACAAAATTCTACAATAGTCATGTTACTTCATTGCCTTTTGATGATTAATCTGCCTAAAAGTTACAGTTTCTGCTTGTAAAATCGGTGCATTTATTTTAGCGCACAAATATATTAAAAATTTAAAGTTATTGCAACTAAAGGTTAGCACTCTTCCCCATAAAGTGCTAAAAATAAATTAAGCGTTGTTTCATAATGAAGTAAGCCATGGTACGCACCGGGCCGCGGGGTAAGAAACGGATTCCTCACAGGGTAAGTTTGTTAAGCATGCCGGGCACAACCATCGTTTTGCTCACGTTAGTCCCCGGTAACCGGTGCGGGCAACCGCGTGCGCCGGTAATCCCCGGCGGTTTTAATTCACAGTGTAGGGCGCGAAACAGGAAAGCACAAAAGCTTTTGTGGCGTAAAAGAGCCCGGCAAAACGAAGCGACGTTTAAAATTTTACCCTGCCCGGTATTGATCATGGATGGCAGGAATAATTGGGTCAGATGCGCCAAAGCGCGGACATTCGGCTGGTCATGTCCAGTTCGGCGTGCACATCGCCGCACAGTGCGGAGCCTGCTGTAATAAGCACAAATAATTTCGCCATGTTCACCCCTGTTTTTGCAGGATTACCACATCTTAGCCTCTCCAACGGTGTATTGCAAGAAATGATTCCCGAAACAGCTTGTTAAATATCGAAAAAATAAATAAATTAGGTAATATCTTGGAAACCTCCGGGTTTTCATTCTTTTGGCAAATCGAAAACATGCTTTAAGATTGGAGTTTTAATGGAAAGTTTGATCAAAGCAGTTATTCTGGGAATTATTCAGGGGCTTACCGAGTTTTTGCCCATTTCCAGTTCGGGACATTTGGTGATTTTTTCTTCGGTTCTACACTTCAAAGAAAGCAGTGTGGCTTTTGATGTGTTTTTGCATTTCGGCACGTTGCTTTCCATTTTTGTCATGTTCTGGAAAGAAATCAAGGTGATGGCGGTTGCGCCTTTTTACGTCTTAAAAGGCACGGCCAACGAAGAACAACGGTATTACTGGCGCTGGGATTTGTACGTTATTTTAGCCACTATCCCGGCCGGTATTGTGGGCGTGCTGTTTGAAGATCAGATTTCGGTGATTTTTGAAAAAATGGTGTACGCTCTCATCTTTTTGTTCGTCACGGGTCTGTTTATGAGTGCGATTCCTTTTCTCAAAAAACGTTCGGGTGAAATTACGGCGGGCCGTTCATTCTTGATGGGGGTGGCCCAGGCTTTTGCCATTTTGCCGGGGATCTCGCGGAGTGGCAGCACAATTTTTACAGGAATTTTGACAGGTGGCGAACAGGAAAAGGTCGCCCGGTTTTCCTTTATTATGTCGATTCCTGCGGTTGCCGGTGCGGTCGTTTTGAAATTGAAAGATTTCATTAGTGTACCTCCTGCCCCATCGGAAATGCTGAACATGGCATTGGGGGCATTGGCAGCGTTTATTTTCGGTTGTTTGGCCATTGTGTGGCTGCTCGATTTTGTAAAAAAAGGCAAGTTGCAGTGGTTCGGGTACTACTGTTTGGCCGTTTCGGTGATTGGGCTGGTGTGGTATTTCGGGTTTTAGATCATGGAACGAACGCGTGATTTATTTACATCGCGGTTTGGCTTGCTAACGGCGACCATTGGCATGGCCGTGGGGGCGGGAAATATCTGGCGTTTTCCGCGTCTGGCCGGACAGTACGGCGGTGCTTTTTTACTCCCCTGGTTGTTGTTTCTTTTTATCTGGTCTATTCCGTTGTTAGTGGTTGAATTTGGCATCGGGCGCAAAACGCGAATGGGAACGGTCGGTTCGTTCTGGAAAGTGCGCTCCACATTAAGCTGGATGGGCTGGTTTGTGGGATTTTGTACCACGGCAATTTTATTTTATTACGCGGTTGTCTGTGGCTGGAGCCTGAAATATTTTATTCTTTCGCTTGACGGGCAAATTTTTAAGATAGATCATGCCCGGTTCTGGCAGCAGTTTACCCACGGGAACCGGAGTGCTTTGTTGTATTTGCTGCTTTCCGTGGCGTTTGGCGTGGGAGTCATTTATCGGGGAGTAGTGCAGGGCATTGAAAAATTTTCCAAAATTGTTATTCCCTCGTTGTTTGTTTTACTGGCGGTTGCGGCTTTACGCGCGGTAAGCTTGCCGGGAGCCGGTGAAGGGGTGCGATATTTTTTTACCATTGATGCGGACCGGCTGTTGGACCATCGTTTGTGGCTGGATGCGCTTTCCCAATCGGCCTGGTCCACGGGTGCCGGCTGGGGATTATTGCTGACCTATGCCATTTATGCCCAAAACCAGACAAAAGTTGTAAGCAATTCGTTTTTGACGGGCATTGGCAACAACATTGCCTCCGTATTTGCCGGGCTGGCCATTATTCCTACGGTTTTTGCCCTAACGCCCGATTTTGCTTCGGCCATGGAAACGCTTAAAGCGGGCAATCAGGGATTGGCCTTTATTTCATTGCCGCGTTTGTTCGCTCACATGCCGGCGGGCCGGATTTTTGTCACGATTTTCTTTCTGGCTTTGTTTTTTGCGGCTATGTCCAGTTTGATCTCTATGTTTGAACTGGCCACACGGATGCTCATTGATTTTGGGTTGCCGCGTAAAAAGGCCGTGTTGCTCGTCGGCCTGGCTACATTTTTGCTGGGTGCTCCATCGGCTTTGTCTCTGAATTTTTTCAATAATCAGGATTGGGTGTGGGGTTTGGGCTTATTGCTTAGCGGCTTGTTTTTTATTCTTTTAGTGAACCATATCGGGCCCGGAAGTTTTTTGCGGGATTGGCTAAGTAGCCCGGACAAAGGGTGGAGAGTTGTGGGATTTAAGTGGCTGTTTCGTGTTTTAATGCCGTTGCAATTTGTTCTTATGATTGGCTGGTGGTTTTTTCAATCGGTACAGTGGAATCCCACAACCTGGTGGCAGCCGTTTCGTATGTACAGTTTGGGAACCGTGTTGTTGCAATGGGCGATTGTTCTGTTAGCCGGATGGATGGGAATGCGCTGGATGAACCGGCGCTTGCAAATGCAGGAATCGAAGGAAAGAATAAGCGATGAAAACATTTGAGCAGGCCTTGAATGCAATAAAAAACGGTAAACTTGATCCGATTTATGTTTTGGTCGGGCAGGAAAAATTTTACCACGACCAATTGATTCATGCCTTTTCTCAGGCGCTTTTTAGCGATCGTGGCAGCCGCGATTTGAATGAGGTTGTGCTGTACGGTACGGAAAATACATTGGCCGAAGTCCTTTCGCAGGCGACGTCCTATCCCATGTTGGCGGCCAAAAAATTGGTGGTGGTGCGCGAATTTGAGAAGATGAAAATTACGGATGCGGAAACGTTTGAAAAATATTTGGCCAAACCGGCCAAGTTTACGGTGCTGGTGCTAAGCGTGCTGAATGCTCCCAAGAACAAATTCTTTCAAAAATTGCAGCAAGCAGCAACGGTTGTGGATTGCAAACCCATAACGGAGAGCCGGTTACCGCACTGGCTTGTTGAATACTGTAAAGGTTTGGGCTATCAGCTTCAGCCGGAGGCCGCTCATTTTTTGATTGCCAATGTGGGCACAAGCATTCTCGAGTTGAAAAATGAAGTTGAGAAGGTAATCAATTTCAAAAACGATGAATCCGAAATTACCATCGAAGATGTGCAGCACACTTCGGGAATGCATCGGGAAGCCAATATTTTTGCTTTGCAAAAGGCATTGGGGCAACGCCAGTTGTCCCGCAGTATCGAGATTAGTCGGCGTTTGTTAGAATCGGGTGTGGATGCCACCATGATCAACGCGGTTTTATTTGCTTTTTTTCGCAAGACCCTTATGGTCGCCGCTTTAAAGCGCCAGCAGATGGCGAGTGCACAAATCAAACAAAAAATGCATTTGTACGATTTTCAGCTTCGGGAAATAAACGAAACGCTTAAGCATTTTAACTTTGTGCAACTGAAGGAGGTTATCCGCTTGCTGCACGGATTTGACAAAGCCCAGAAAGGTATCGATCCCGGGGAATCCAAGGATCTGGAAGTGCTGTGTTACAGGATTTGCAGAACGTAGTGATGAATAGTATTTTACAAAATCCGAATTTGTGAAGGCAAAGGGAATAATCAAAAAGTAACTCATGTAAAAAAAATTAATCAAAATGAAAAAATCCGGAACTATTTTTTTTGAATTAATGTTAAACAGAAAGTTCGCGAATAATGAAATCAGATAAGGCATTAAAGACCGGTGCAGCGCCAACGGACGAGGAACTCATCAGCCGATTTCAGCAGGGCGACAATTATGCTTTTGATTTGCTGGTGAAGCGGTACAAAGATCCCTTGCTGAATTTTGTGTATCGGTTTGTTGGCGATAAAGAAGAAGCCGAAGATATTGTTCAGGAAACGTTTTTAAGGCTCTTTAAAAATAAACATTATTACCGTGAAATCGCCAAGTTTTCTACCTGGATTTACACGATAGCCGGAAATTTGGCGAAAACGGAGTTGAGAAGACGCAAACGGCGTAAGTTGTTATCTATTAGCCATTTTATGTCCAGCGAAAAGGATTATGACATTCCCGATGAGGACAGTAATCCGGAACGAGAGGCGAATACGGTGATTACGGACAAAATTATTCAAAAGGCAATAGATAAATTATCACCTAAATTTAAGCAGGTGATTATTTTGAGGGACATTCAGGGGTTCTCCTACGAAGAAATTTCCGAGATTGTTGGGATTCCCTTGGGGACTGTTAAATCGCGGGTGAACAGGGCCCGTTTGAAATTACAGGAAGATCTTCAACATTTGATGAAGGAACAATAATAAACAGGGAGTGGTAGCCTATGATCTCTTGTGACAATGCAAAAAACATGCTCTCCGACTATCTCGAGCAGACATTATCGCCAGAGCAGGTCTCTTTGGTCGATGAACATCTGGCCCATTGTCATGAATGTAAACGCGTGTTCGACGATGTGGCATTTTTGACACAAAAAATGCGGGAATTACCCCATGCGCAAACTTCGGAAAATTTTGACGGGCAATTGCGCTTGCGGATTTCTCGGGATTTCCGATCGGCAGAGCACCCGGTCTTCTCCAAGAGAGGGTTAACCTTTGGCTTTTCAGGGGCGGTACTCATTGCCGTTATTACATTCTTTATTATTTCCACGAATAATCCTGAAAACGGCACGCTTATTCAATCTTCATCGAATCAGGTAATTAATCAGGCCGGACAAATGGGGCCGACGGTTATTGGCAAACGTACCCTGCCTCAAGCCAACCCGGTGGATTTTTCCACACCAATGGATTCGATGGATAATGTGCCACAAAAGGTAGACCAAAGTAAGATTAAGCTGGTCGATCAGGAAAGCAACTAATTATTCGATTTTTTGGGAGTCCATAGGCTTATCCCTGGTTGCGGGGCCAAAGTGGGGAGTGTTTTCTTGCCAAGAGGTGTACGGGGTAAAAAATTATCCCGCTGTGCCTTTGGGAATCGGTCAAAATTTGCATGCCCACCGCTTGGAATCACTTGTTTTTCGGGAATTTTATTCTTAAGTTAGCAAGCTTTAAAACGAATGAGAAAACCAGTGCTAAACTTTGTAATACTTACATTATTAATTCTTGTAGGTGTTCTTGTGAATCCCTCGTCATGGGGGAGCTGGCAATCGTTCGTTTTTAAGGCGGTTATTTTAGCGGGGATCGGGATTGTTTTATATCGTCTCTGGGACGATTGGAACGATACGATGGATGAGGCGGACGAGCTTTCGGATGAGGATGAGCAGGTAGAAAGTGAACGTCCGGTGTTCATTGAAAACAAAGCATCGCTTCTTAACAAAACGTTGCATCAGAACGGAGAAATTCTGGATTTTTTACGCAAGCAGTTTTTTGTGATCTGGAATTTGATTTTGCCACACAACGGATATTTGCTGTTAATGACTCCGGATCAAGAGATGGTTGTGCTGCACAAAAAGGTGCGTGATGATCTGGAATTTCAAAAGATACGGTTGCCGATTCCGGTTTTGGCATTGATTGACAACGCCAAGGGTTTTTTGCTGGAGAATCACGTGGAAAACGGGGCGACCTTGTTGCCGTTTTACAACCGGGATGAATACGTACCTCATTCTTTTTTGGGCTTTCGTTCGGAGATCGATCGGGCGCTTCATCTTTACTGGATTTTTGATGCGGAAGCGTTTGATGTGTTTAATGATGAAGACCGTTCGGTTTTGCACCGCATTAATGAGGCAACGGTTTCGTATGTGAATAAGGTTCTGACAAGCGAGGCTTTGGCTGATGAGAAACGTCAATTGACCCGTTCTTTGATGTTGAGCCGGGATTTAAATGCGACGCGCAATATCAACACGGCTGTCGATTTGTTGACAGATTTTTTGGCGGAGGAATTTCAAGCCCGTACGTTAACCGTGGCGTTTCGTAAGGATTTTAAGGCCGAAGAAAAACGAGGTGTGGTATTTGCAGCGATTGGGCAACACGAGCCCGTGAAACCGGGTTACGAGTTCCCTCTGGAAGAGGGACTTAACGGTTGGGTGATTTTGAAGAATCGTCCCTATCTTTTGGATGATATCGATAAGGGCGACTATTTTATTCCGCGCTTTAGCCGGGCGGAAAAGACGAATTACGGATTACGGGCGTTTTTGTCGGTTCCTTTGCATTTTAATGATCAGTCCGTTGGTATGGTAACGCTTGAAGATAGTAAAGCGAATAAATTTTCAATTGCGGATAAAGAGCGGTTGGTTCGCTATTGTGGATTGTTTTCCGTAGCGTTAAATCGTTTGATTCAAGAGAAACAGATTGGAGGATAAATGGCTAAGAAACAAGATTTTGCCAGCAAGACGCAAAAAAGCAAATATGTGAAATCTTGCCCGGTATGTGGTGAGACGTATACTTATGTAAAGACTGTAAGCATGGTGCCTTCCGAGAGAGGCGGTTCGTACCATTTTGCCGAACGTATAGTTGCGGTTTGCAAGTGCAACGAGAAGGAAGTGTACGGTTAAAGCGACGACATTTTCGCGAATAAAAACCGTTTAAACGGTTTTTATTCGCATGCTTTTATGTGGGATGGACAGAGCAGGAAACCGTTTAAACGGTTTCCTGCTCTGTTTAAAAATACTTTACCTTTACCGCAAACAGCCCTCCCTCTATTTCCAGAATTGCCACCGAACGTTTTGACGAATTCCGTGGCTGAGAGGCACTCCCCGGATTTACAAATAAAATTTGTTCAAATTCCGTTTGTTCTGCTTTGTGTGTGTGGCCGTAAACCACAACATCAACTTTTTTATTCATTTTAAACAGCTCATAAGCAAAGCTTTTGGGCGACCCGATTATATGAGTCAGACAAAAACGTTTGCCTGCCATTTCAAAAAAATCTATTCTGGGATATTGGCCTCGAATGGGAAATGCATCTACATTTCCATAAACCGCACGAACCGGAGCAATCGTTCGCAGTTCGATGAGCACTTCTTCTTTGCCCACATCACCGGCATGTACTATCAAATCCACCCCGGCGAACAAGTCGAAAATTTCGGCTGCTAACGACCCATGGGTATCCGAGATAAGCCCAATGCGTTTCATTTATGGCCTTTCCAGCACACCATTTAATTGCCGATCCGCGCGTTTCAGCAGGACGGCAAAAATCAAACCGAACACACCCAGCAGAGCAAACATGACCATGCTGGCTGTGTAATTGTGGGTTAAATCGCGAAGCTTCCCGTTTAAGAACGGGAACAAAGCAAGACCGATATTTTGGATAAAAGTAATCAGGCCGAATGCTGTGCCCGTGTATTCCTCTTTAACAATCAATGGAACCGAAGGCCACATGGCAGCAGGAACCAGTACAAAAGCAGCGCCCAAAAGCATCATCGGATAGCGTGGCGGAACCATGGTAAAGCCCATGAGCAAAAAGCTGGGAATCATGAGCAGAGACCCGAAAATCATCAGAGTTGCACGTTTACCGATTTTGTCCACCAGCGAACCCGCAAACGGTGCCAAAAACATGGAGGCGGCGATGATGATGGTCGTGGTTCCGCCGGCCGTGGAAAACATGTGCGTAATGTTGTAAAAAACCTGACTGAAAAATCCACCTTGGTTCCCAACTGTCAGAGGAATATGCCATTTGTCATGGAAAAAGTCGGTGGAAAGCGCCGTAAAAGGAAAGATAGAAGAATAAAATGTAACGCAAAGTAACGCTACGTACCAAAAAGCCGGAGGAAACTTTTTAATATCAGAAAAAACGATTTTCTCTTCGGCCTCTTCATCCTTCAGACCAAGTACTTTTTCCCCGCGCTTGTCCATAATCATATACACAAGTGCGGCTGCCAGAGAAACCACACAAAAAAAGACTGCGGCCCACAAAGCCGCCTGATAATTCCCGAAATATTTTGAAATCAACGCTTCTGTGTTAAACGAAAACAACGTTCCCAAACGACTAATGGTTAAAGCAATACCGAACGACAGAGCCAATTCTTTTCCCTTGAACCAGCGCGCCAAAATTGCGCTTTGGGCTACGACCAAAGCCTCGGAACCGGCGCCGAAAATAAAACGGCCGATGTACAAAATGATAATATTGGGCGCAATGGCCACAATAGCCGCACCAATGGCGACCAGTCCGGCAAACAATAGGGAAGATTTCCTGGTGCCGATTTTATCAATTAAAATTCCGCCCAAAAGTACGGAGATAATGGCCGCAATGGAATAAACGGTGTACATGGTGCCAATGGCACTACGGTCGATATTTAACACTTTGATCAGTTCCGGGGCGATGGCGCCAATGGAATCGTAAGCAAAATAGCTACCAAAAGTTAAAAGCGATACAAAAAATAGAATGGTAAAACGGTAAAGGCGGGTACCGGGATCAAACCAGTTCCGGTGCTCGACTTGCATCGTAGCAAACATAATACACCCCTTCTCTCTTTCCCTCTTGCGAAAAATGCAAGTTAGTAAGGGCATTCTTTCGAAGCAAATTTCGATGCAACTTTTGCGGCATGGAATTAAAAAACAAGTAAACGTCAGGAGAATACTTATGCTTAATGGCTTTCGCGAAGAGATCAGGTGAATATGTCAGAAAAAACGGGATTTATGGATCGGTTTATTCAAAAGGTATTGCGGATTTTTTGAGCGGTGGTCATCTTTTACCAACTGATACTGCCCGGGAGTAAACCAAACCGCCATGGCAAAAACGAACAACACCGGCGGCAAATAAAACAAAAACCACTCTGCACCCATTCCTTAAAAAGGACATTCGTGTGTCATGATACAAACTCCTGCGGAAATAGTACGAAAAGAAATGCTTTACAGGGAAGATACGAAGTTAGAGGAACATTGACAACAGATTCTTGTTGTCATTAAAATTTCGGGCAAGCTGTGCCTTAATTCGGTCGCGTTATTCCAGCCCCAAATCCTTCTTCAGCTTTTTGATCTCCTTAAGCGGCAATCCCGTAACACGACGAACAAAATCTTCTCCCAAACCTTCTTTTAATAGTTCCGTGGCTGTTTTTAACAGGCCTTCCTTTAAACCTTCTTTTTTACCTTTTTTTGCACCCTTTTCTTCCCACTTTTTCCTTATGTCTCGCAATGTTTCGGATAACATATTACTACCCTCTTTATTGATTATTATTTGCCCGATCGGAATCCCTTCGATGTGCTCGCGTTTTAACTGCATTTCAAGCCAATCCGCAAAGCGATTTATTAATTCCTTGTCCGCTTCCTGTTTTACTATCCCGATCATCTCCTCAAATACGCTCTCCAACTCCTTTTCGTTCCGGGCCTTCTCAAGCAGAAAAATGGCCGTTATTAAATTGTTCTTGAGCTTAACCAGACTGCGCTTGCTGAAACCGCCGATATCAATCGTAAAATATTTAAAGCGTATCAAATATTCCCGCAACGACGGATCGACCAGCTCTATCATATCCTGCAACCGGCGAGCCGCATTCCAGCGTTGCTTGCCGTTGTACAGAAGCAGGGGAAAAACAACCGGTAACTTCTCCTGTTTCTTCTTCAGTTCGCTGGCGTAAAAATTTAAAATGTAGCTGGCAAAGCGCAAGGCCATGGTCTTGTCCACTCCGGACTGAAACTCCAGCAGCAGATAAAGATAGGCCTCGGAACCGTTCTTCAGCGGAAGCCTCCAGATGATGTCCGCTTCCTTTTTCTTGAATAGGCGATCGATAAAACTAACCGGTTCCAGCGTAATACGATCGAAATCGACCAGATCGACCCACTTGAGTTTTACAAAATCCTGCAAAAGATATTTAATGAATCCTTTGTGACTAAATATCCTTTTGTAGGAACGATCGTAAAAATCCTTAACCGACGCGCTTTTTCGTGTCATAATGTGAATATAAAATACTTGCGGCGAATGTCAAGTTTTTGCGCAGG
>CAYXUS010000038.1:0-23818 GCA_964468415.1 uncultured Caldithrix sp. | reverse complement strand
GTTTTCCAGAGGAGGGATCCCTCCCAAATACTCCCGGGCCCGGGTCAAAATAATTTCGGGAATAGGGATGGGCTTACCCTGCAAATCGGTAGAAACCCAGGTTACACGCGCCTTTGCCGCTGCTTTTCCCGATTTCTTGTGAACCACCACCTGCTCAAATTCGGCCGAACTCCGTCCGCG
The DNA here is from genome assembly GCA_964468415.1 of uncultured Caldithrix sp. Classification (GTDB taxonomy): domain Bacteria; phylum Calditrichota; class Calditrichia; order Calditrichales; family Calditrichaceae; genus Caldithrix. The sequence continues at coordinate 23,638 of CAYXUS010000038.1, read as the reverse complement.
GCTCACCCATTGTACCGTAACTTCGACCATGTCCCCGGGAAACAAGGGACGTAAATAATCGATTTCAATCCGCACGATGGGCAACAAAAATCCCATTTTTTGTAACGCGCCAAGGCTTAAATTGATGGCCTGCAAAAATTCGACACGGGCTGTTTCCAGATAATTCAAATAAACCGCATTGTTTACATGCCCGTACAAGTCGCACTCATAGCTGCGCACTTTCAGCTCATAGCGAAAAGCCTGCATGCTACTCACCTTTCGGAACAATTACATTTAAGGCCGCAGGCAGTACCGATATCTTTAAAATTTTACCGCCCATGCGCGGTTCGCCGTCGGTATGAAAAATGCCGCGGTCTTTTTCGCGTTCGATAACCACTTCGCGAACAGGATGGTGTTCGTAGTAAGGCACTTTTTCGACCGTCCCGTTAAAAAGGCGGGGCAATCTTGGCAAAGCCTGAAGGGTAGTCATTCTTTTCAGAATGCACAAATCCAGCACACCATCGTCAATACGGGCGTGGGGAGCAATCATGGCGCTCATGCCGTATTGCGGCGTATTGGCAACAGAAACCAGAAGCGGGCGTAAACTAAGCACATGGCCATCAAATTTAATGGTAAACGCTTCGTAATCGTACTGGAACCACCCTTTTACCCCAATGTAAAAATAAGGGATCGGACCACGCAGGCCAAAATCCTGAAATTTCGCACCGATGTAAGCGTCAAACCCCATGCCGGTCACACCGAAAAAATAGTACTGATTTATTTTGCCCACGTCAACGGTGCGAATTTCACCATATTTGATGGTTTCGATGGCTCTTTGGGCCTTTAAGGGAATGTGCAACGAACGCGCATAGCCATTGCCCGACCCCCTGGGAATAAGTCCCAGAGCGGTTTGCGAATGAACCAATCCGCTGGCCACTTCGTTCATCGTTCCGTCGCCGCCCACCGCAACCACGGCAAACAAGCCCTCATCGGCCGCTTTTTTGGAAAGCACCGAAGCATGACCGGCATATTCGGTGTATTGAATATCGTACTCGATGGTGGAATGACCGGAAAACTCCCGACGGATTAAATATTCAATGGATTTTTTGTTGTGTTGTAAGCCAGAGATGGGGTTGAGGATAAAAAGGATCTTTTTCTTTTTCATAAGAAAACGATTATCCGGTAATGTTAAGAGTTAAGAAAGGAAAAAAAGGCAGCCCCACGGGCTGCCTGTGAACTTATTTCAGTTTAAAGTGGAATGGTATATTCATCTTAACGCGAACGAATTTGTCACGTTGCTTTGCCGGCTTAAACACACACTTGCGTGCGGCTTCCAGCGCAGCTTCATCCAGCATTGGAATCGACTTGAAAATTTTTGCGTCTTCCACATGCCCGTCTTTACCGATGGTAACGGTAACGACCACAATACCCTCAATTCCTGCTTTTCGTGCCAGTTCCGGATAGACCGGTTTTTCCTTATGAACCAAAACCGGTTTTTGCGATACCGCGAAGAATTCGTATACTTCGTCTTCTTCGGGAGGCGGAGGCGGCGGCAAATTCTGAGCCGGCTCCATATTCACATCGGTATCTTCAATCGTTACGTCATCCAGCATTTCGTCATCATCCGCTTCCACCGGAATCGAAGGACGTGCCGGGGGTGGCGGTTTCTGAATTTGCTGGGTTGGCGGAATTTGAACGGTTTCGATGGTAATATTCGGGCGTTCAGGTAGCTTTACTTTTGTCTCAAACGTTTTAAACGAATAAAACATAACAATCATCAGGAGCAAAGCTACCGCCATCGAAGCTTCCAATACCTTGCGGTATTTCAGCTTCAAATCGACTTCCGGGTCTTTCTTTAATGCTTTCATTAGAATTCACCTCCCGGAACTGCAAAGTAGTGGACTTTTAGCGTACCACCTTTACGCAGCTCCTGATGAATTTTGTTGACAAATCCCATTTTGTTGTGCTTATCAATCTTCAAAGCCACCTGCACCTGCGGGTCTGCAACCAATTTCTGATACATAACACTTCTTAAATTTGTCAATTTCTTTACTTGAATGTCGTCGCAAACCACCTGATGATTCCGATCCGCCCAAATGGTAACGATGTGGCGCTTCGAACCGGGAATCTTCTGGATTTTCGTCGCTTCCGGCAGTTCTACCTTTAAACCGGAATATTGACGTATTACTGTTGCAACCATAAAGAAAATCAAAAGCATAAAGATAATATCAGGCATTGAGGCCGTTGGAATAGACACATTCACTTTGCTTTTCTTTTTAAATTTCATCGAGCGACCTCCACTACTTACTTCTCTGGCTCAGCCAGTGAGATTTTCTTCGCCCCTGCCTTTTTCAACTGATCTAATACCGTAATGTAAGTTTGGTAATCGGTATCGGCATCGGTCTTTAACGAAATTACCAATTTATCGTTTTCAGCAATCTTCTGTTTGATAATTCGTGCGATATCTCGGATATTGATTTCTTTGCCATCCAGAAGTACCTGCCCCTGGGCATTAACCAGCATATTGGCCAGGTTCTTCTTAGGAATTTTGATCTCCACATTTCCCGGCGGAGGCAGAACCAAATCCAGCCCCTTTTCCGTATCGATCGATGTGGTTACCAGGAAAAACACCAACAGCAAAAATACAATATCCGGCAACGAGGCAGAGGGTATCTCAACGTCTTTGTCTTGTTTTCTTTTACCCAAAATCATTTTCTCTACCTCTATGGGTTATTTGTTTTTACGTTCTTCCATCTCGACCAATGCATCCATCAATTCAACAGAGCTCTCTTCCATATCGATGATCAACTTGTCAATTCTGGAAGTAAAATAGTTGTAGAATACCTGAATGGTCATAGCCACAACCAAACCGAACAGAGTGGTTAACAAAGCTTCGGAAATACCACCGGCTACGATTGCAGGGGAAATGTCGTTTGCCTTTTTGATAGCGTCAAATGCACCAACCATACCAGATACCGTTCCGGTAAAACCCAACATCGGGGCCAAAACGATAACCGTGGAGAGTACCAACATACCTCTTTCCAAAAAGGCCATTTCGATGGCACCGGCATTGGTGATGGCTTTTTCCACATGTTCCAAACCTTTGTCGGCACGGGACAAACCGGCGTGCAAAATGGAAGCTACAGGGCCCGGTGTTTTTTCGCACAATTCGGCAGCGGCTTCCACTCCGCCTTCCTGCAAGGCATTATGTAAACGAGCAAGAAACTTTCTTGTGTTTATCGAAGCGCGAGTTAACGTCCAAAAACGTTCAATTACAAAACCCAATCCAATCACAAAAAGGATCAGAATCGGCCACATAAATGGACCACCTGCTAAAAAAAGTTCGACCATATCAACAACTCCCTTTCTTAGTTGTTTTTACACCAAATAACATTTAAAAATATTCAATAATTTAGAGCATAGTTTACTATTTTTAGAGATTGAAGTCAATTCTAATTTCAGTTTTTTCCTTGGTACCTCCCTGTTTTTAATAAACCTTCAGCATCGGGAAAATGTTTCAATGCCGTTTGTAATTGGTTGTCAAATTCCAACAAAATCCGGTAATATTCGGGCATGCTCCAAAAATGACGAGCGATTTCCGCTTTTAACCGGTTCTTAAGGTAGGCCCTATCGGCCACAAATTCATTCTGCGGAACCTCTATTTTCTCTTTCCCCGCCAATTTTTCAAGTGTGGTGAGCATGGCGTTGGGAACCTTGAATTGGCGATCGAATTTCTCAAAGTCGGCCGTCCACACCTTCAGTTCGTCTGCCCAGTTTTCCACGGTTCTAAAAAAGATGCGCTTTGCAAAGAGTTGCACAATCCATTTCGCTGATTTTTCCGGAACGCGTAATTTCACGTAAATGTCCGGCTGAATGCCACCGCCGCCAAATACCTTGCGTCCGTGTGCCGTGTAATACACCTTGCTGGTATCGGCAAACTCTGTTTTGAGGCTGTCTTCCCAGATTTCATCGTAATAGGTTTCCCGGCTAATATTTTTGTACGGTCTTTGAATGAGGCGACCACTGGGGGTGTAATATTTGGAAACCGTAATGCGAATGCGTGAACCGTCCGGCAGCCCAAATTCGTTTTGCACCAGGCCCTTACCAAAACTTGTGGTACCCACCAGCAAGGCCCGATCGTAATCCTGCAAAGCGCCGGCGACAATTTCCGAGGCGCTGGCCGTACTGTGGTTAATCAATAAAATAAGCGGACATTCCCGTACCTTACGGGGAAAATCCGTGTAAAATTTTTCGTCAAATTCTTTCAGACGCCCTTTGGTAAACACGACCAATTTTCGGCCTTTTACAAACTTACCAACGACCTCCACAGCCTGACGCAACAACCCGCCGCCATTATCGCGCAAATCCAGCACCAGGCGTTTCATGCCTTTTTCTTCCAGCCGGTCCAGCGCTTCTTCCAATTCATCAGAGGTGGTTTGGGCAAAACGATTCAGCCAAACGTAGCCGGTTTGGGCATCCAGCATAAAAGAAGTGTTAATGGTGGTAATGGGAATCTCGTCACGTACCAAAGTTACGTCAAAAGGTTCTTTAAGCCCGGGGCGCTGAATGGTGACCTTTACCGAACTTCCTTTGGGACCTTTCAATTTTTTAGGAACTTCGTCCCGGGTTAATTTGTACGCAGATTTGCCATTAATCCTGATTATCTTATCTCCGGCCTTTAACCCGGCCCGCGCCGAGGGGGAACCGGGAATGACGCTGATGACCGTGGGATAATCGTCCACAATGTCGAACTGAATGCCAATTCCCTGATAGCGTCCTTCAAAATCTTCTTCCACTTGCTGAACCTGCGCCCGGCTTAAATAGATGGAATGCGGATCCAACGTTTGCAAGGCGCCTGTGATGGCTTTATCGGCCGTCTGCGACCAGTCCACCGAATCGACATAATAACGATGAATGTAATCCAGAGCGCGTTCGATTTTAAAGGTATTCTGATCGTAAGGAGAAAGGTAGGCGTAAAAAATGATCTTGTAATTTTTGGCGACAAAATAGGCCAGCATTAAAAAGATCAATACCAAAATCGTGCGCAGGCGTTTGCTTTCCATAAGGCTACTTTTCCACTTTCTCAACCTTTTGTTCTATCGTAAAGCGATAGGCTTTTTGCAACGTTACGCGAAAAACCATGAGCACACTTGAGCTTTGATACACCCGTTCAAATCCGCTCTCGGAAAGCGAGATGGTTTCTACCGGCAAGCGCCAAATCTCGTCTGCTTCTTCGCTGCTTAGCTGAATATCCAGCTTCAAGTAGTTGTCGCGCAACCCGATCATCTTGGCAGCGGGTAAAATGCCTTGTGAATTAAGATAATAGTTCTCCAGCCGCCCGTTTTCATCGTAATAATAACGATTGTCGGCCTGCCCGGCTTGCAAACCGAAATTAAATTCCGCGCCAAACAAAAACTGCAGTTCGTCATCTCCGGAATTGCGCAATTCGTAGGTTACATCTACCAAAGCCTTTTCGTGCCAGACGGTAATCATCTTGTTTAAAGTAATTTCATAGGCACGATCGTTCTGCCAAACCGTTCCGATCCTGCGAAACATCAAAGTCGTGAATTCGCTCCCCTGCTCCTTAGCCATCAATTCATACGGCTGAGCAAGAAAATCGCCTATCTCATCAATTTGCCCGTCGGCGAATGCCTGAATGTCACTATCCACGGGCAACAGATGATCCACCATAGAACGACGCTCATAGCGATCGTAATGCAAATAGCGGATTAAGTCGCGTTCTTTGGTCAAAACCAAATCGTGAATGCTGGCCGTTTGATCGTGCTGCCCTTTTTCAAAATCTTCGATGTACACGGCATCTTTCAATTTATGGTGGTACGCTTCTTCGCGCCGGGTCATCGTATCCAGAATGTTTTTGCCCGCGGGTTTAAAGTCGTATTCGAACATCATGGCGCCCTGATCCGGTTTGAAATAGGCGTCATGAATCGGCGTTTCAATCAAAATTTCGTCTCGTCCGTCGGCGTCAAAGTCGGTAAATTCCAGCAAGGGAAGAGTGCGGTAGCCATCCAGAATTTTCTCGGCATCCAATAAATTGTTAAAAATCGCAAAGCGTAAATGGCTCAAATAAAGCCCGCCAAATACTCCGTGCCAGTAAGGGCAATTGCACTGTGCCGCCCACAAATGATCCAGCGCCTTTTCCAGTTTTTCTTTGTCGGGAATGTTTTCCGGAGTAAGGGATTGACTAATGCGCAGCATTTTTTTGTGCATTACATTAATTTCGGGATATTTGCTCATGAAGTTGCGCCAGAACCCGCCGCGCACGAATAGGGAATAACGCTCCCACAGTCCTTTCTCTTGCAAAATGTGCTGGAATTCTTCGAACTGTTTAATGGCTCCGGGGAACAAAGCCCATTCCATCATTTCGGCATAGGATGCGGTGGGCAAATAAATTTTTCCTGCAGGTTTCAATTGTTGCAACGCTTCGGAAAAATGCACCATCTCCACCCATTGGCTGTTTGCTTCCAGAGCGCTAAAGAATTGTTCCAGCCAGCCTTCATCGTAAACGTGTTTGTACGTGCCGGGCCAAACGCCAAATTTTTCGCCGTCATCGGCAAACACAATCAGACGATCACCGGCCTCATTGGCCACGCGCCCCAATTCATCAATGGTGTTTTGCACATCCTGAAACGGAATGGTGTAGCGCAAAGTTTTACTGATGGGGAACAAGGCCACGGTTTGCCCCAAATCTTCGGTGATGTAATAGCCTTGCAAATCTTCTTCCTGCAAACCGGCATATTTAAAGTGCGTATCATCCAGAATGGTGTAATGCATGCTTGCCTTGTGTAACGTGCTGGGCAAAGTGGGCTCCCAAACGCGTTCGGCCAGCCACATGCCCCGGGGTTCGTAGCCAAACAAATCTTTTACCCGGGCGCTCAGTTTCCTGATTTGCCCAATCTGATCCCGTTCGGGAATGACCGACAAGATCGGTTCGTAGTAAGCACCACTCATCACTTCCAGCTGACCGCTTTGCACCATTTGAGCCACTAATTCCAGCAAATCCGGATGATGCTCTTCCAGCCAATCCAGCAAAATTCCGGTAAAGTGAATGGAAATACGGACTTTGGGATGGCGTTTCAATACTTCCAGAAACGGGCGGTAGCTTTTGCGGTAGGCATATTCGAACACAAAATCGAAATTACCGATTGGCTGATGATTATGAATTCCAAAAGCGAATTTTATTTTTCCCATAAAATCGAACTCCCTTAACTTTTAAGGAAAGGCTACACAACCGCAGTCCTATTCCAACAACTCCATCCGTAATTACTTTTGGCAGAACTTGTACCCCATCATTTTGTAAAGCAAACGGGCCACCGTAAAGTCGGCGGCATGCATCCCGGGTTGCGGAGAAAGCTCCACCACATCGGCTCCGACAACGCGTTTTTTGGCAAACAATTCCTTTAAGAATTTAATGGTTTCGGGCCAGAAGAAGCCTCCCGGCTCCGGAGTACCGGTAGCCGGCACAAGTGCCGGATCAAAAAAATCCACATCAAACGTAATGTACACGTTTTCCTGCAAGGTATCAATCATTCCGAACGGCCAGCCGCTGTACATTTGATGGGCAAACACGGTACGTAATTGTTTTTGCCGGATGAGATGGGCTTCTTCTTTGGAAAGCGAACGAATACCTATTTGTAAAAAATCGTCGGTAATTTCCAGCACGCGGTGCATTACGCTGGCATGGGAATAAATGCTTCCCTCGTAAGAATGGCGCAAATCGGCATGGGCGTCAAATTGCACAACGGACAAGCGATCGAATTTCTTTTTAAAAGCACGCACAACGGGGAAGGTAATAGAATGTTCGCCCCCAATGGTAAGAACAAATTTATCGTCCCGCAATAATCGGGCAATAGTTTCGGTAATCAAAGGGAAATCGTGCTTCGGCTCGTTTTCCAAATCCGGCTCGGGATGGGTGTAAATACCCACCAAAAACGGCTCGGCATCCAGTTCTTCGTCATAAGTTTCCAGATAGGGCGAAGCCGCCAAAACCGCTTCCGGGGCTTTGGCCGTTCCCTTAACGTAACTGGTGCTTCGTTCGTACCCAAGGGGTAAAACGACCACTTTAGCCTGATCATAGGTAAAGTCGGGAATTTCTCCCTGCAAAAAACGGATCATTCGGCAAAATCTTCCTTACCATTCAAAATCGCTTTTTCCTTTACGGCAACAAGATGGCAGCCGCAATAACCGTTGTCCAGAAGCTTCGCGAATCGCCCTGTGCAAACTGGGTAATATTTTGCGAATGCACGATCTTTCCGGAAATGTGCCAGAGGTTGCGTTTTTCGTCCCAGCTCAAATCCGGATCGAATTCAACGCCCTGAATGGTTGCCAGCATTTCGGCGGCAAGGTCTTCGGCGTATTCTCCGGATTCTTCTTCGGTTTCTCCGTAACCGTGATGTTCCGAAAGGTACCCGTAGGCATTGGGGTCTTTGGGAATGGCCAGCCCTACCGAGGCCGTAATCAGGCGGCCGGGTTCATTGGTGGCATTGCGGCTGTACACGGCGTGCACAATTTGTCCCGGTCTGAGTTCTTTTAAACCGTCTTCTTTGCTAATCAATTCGCATCCCGGAGGATAAATACTGGAGACAGAAACCAAATTAAACGGCCCGATGCCGGCATTCCTCAGGGCCATTTCAAAACTGGTCAGCTTTTCCTTGCTGACTCCGACGCCTTTGGTTAAAAACACTTTCCTTGGTACGTACAATTTCTATTCTCCTTCATCTAAATTGTTAAACATTAGGTCTTTACTCATTTCCTCTTCTTCCATTGCCCGTAATTTTTTCTTGTTTCTCACGTACACGGCAAAGACAGCCACTAAAAAGAGTAAAGCCATTAAAACAAATAACCATTCTTCTATTTTCAGCAACACAAGCCAGCGATAATGCGCATAAATGTATTCGTTCCATTGAATCTCAAAATCCAGAAAGTCGAAACCGTAAGTTTTCCGGAAAGTTTCGTTTAACGTTTGACGATGCCGCAAAAAGAGCAACATTTTTTTCAGACGTGGCAACCCGTATTGCGTTGCCAAAAAATCCACCGCACTTTGCGCTTCGATGTAAGCCAGACGGGCCTTGGCAGTGCTAAAGCGGAATAAGGTATCCATAGCCATCAAATCGATCATCTTGTTTTCGACAATGGCCTGTGCAAGCACAATTTTTTGCTGGAGTGTCAGGTCGCCTTCGCTAAAATACTGAGCCAATCCTTCGTTAAGCCAGGTGGGCAGGGGCGCACCTTTCAAAAAATCATACGTTAAAATGTGCACGATTTCGTGCAGAAGAATGCGCGGTCCTTCGCGAATTTGATCGGAATTACTTAATTTAAGAACAATCATGCGCTCATTGGGAATGGCAATCGCCTGACTCCATTCCGGAATTCGGTTGCCAAAATAGCTCATGAACTCTTCATCCGATTTAACGATTAAGATACTGACCGGAATGTTTAGCGATTCCACAAAAAACGACTCGATCTTTTTCAACGGGCGATCAATGTTTTGCAGCAAATATTCCGCCAACAAGCTATCATCGTGGTGATAGTAAATTAAGAAATCCCGTTTTTGCATTTTTTGCAAATCGCCGGCCTTTGTCAAAGAACAAAACAAAAAAATTTGGAAAGTTGCGAATATAAATATTTTAATAAACTTTACCAAATTTAATATCACCTAAATTCGTTGGTTGATATTTTACTTTTCCCTTGCAAAAAAGAAGGGAACCGCCGCCGTACAAATTACAAAATTTACCCTACAAGACAACTTTTTTATAGGTCACGCTTTCGTCAACCCGGGAAATCAAAAACAATCCCGCTACGAAGAAAACGAGCAGTGAGAAAATGGCGTAGCGTTGATTCCCGGTAATCATGGAAACCAGCCCAAAGACCAGCGGGCCTAAAATCGAAGAGAACTTACCCATTAGGGCATAAAACCCGTAAAATTCGGCTTCCATGCCTTCCGGCACCAACCGTCCCATTAATGCCCTGCTGGCCGACTGCGAAGCGCCCATCGCAATGCCTGCGATGAGTCCCACCACGTAAAAAGTTTTTATGTTGTAAGAAAGAACCGCCCCCACGGCCACAGTAATCCACAGAAACAGCGTAATCATGATCGTCTTCTTGGGGCCAAATTTATCCGTTAAGTAGCCAAAAACATACGAGCCCGAAATGGCTGATGACTGCACCACGGCAAAAAACTGGATCACCTGCTGCACGGTCATTCCCAGCGTGGTGCTGGCATAAATTCCGCTAAAATAAATGACCGTGTTTACCCCGTCGATGTAAATGAAGTAGGCCGTCAAAAATCGGGTAATTTGAGGAAATTCACGAATGCGTTTTAGAGTTTTGACAGTACGCTCGTACCCGGCTCTAAAATAATTTTTGGTGGCATCGGGCACGCGCACCACACGCTCTTTGACAAGCACAAAGAACGGCAACGAAAACGTAAAAAAGAAAAGCGCCGCCCAAACAAACGTGGGCCGCATCAGCGAAAGGTCGTTGTGCGCAAAGGCCCTGCTGGCATAAGGCAAAGCGATCAGCAGCGAGATGAGCGACCCGACATAGCCCAGCGCGAAACCATAGCCTGAAATTTTTCCGATGTTATCGGGACGGGAAATTTGCGGTAAAAAACCGTTGTAAAAAACCAGTGCTCCTTCAAAGCCCAGATTGCCCAGAATAAACAGCAAAACCCCTTGAACGATCATGCCCGGTTGCAAATAATAGAGCATGGCCGTAGCGGTAATGCACAACATGGTGTAAATAAACAGAAATAATTTTTTTCTGTTGCTATAGTCGGCCACGGCCCCCATAATGGGCGCACTTAAAGCCACAATCGACATGGAAAGCGAGCCCCCGAGCCCCCACAAAAAATCGCCGGGATTGCGCACCCATTGTCCCAGAGCAATGGTGTAGTCGCCAACAATGTATTTCTTAAAATAAATGGCGTAAACCACCGTTACAACGATAACGCTGTAGGATGTGTTGGCAAAATCGTACAAAGTCCAGGCAAAAATTTCGCGTCTCAGACGGCGGCGTTCTTTTTTTTGAGCGTCCACTGTTGCGATGGTGCATCCTCCCGTTTAGCAGCCCTTCACATAGCGGAGGGCAGGTTCAACGCGATTCAATTCTCTTGCAATAGCAAAAACCAAACTACGGCTACAAATAAAAAAGCCTTCTCCTAAAACAATTAGGGGAAGGCGTAAAAATACGGAAATTTGGATAAGGATAAAAACTTTTTACAATTGATCCTGAATGTGCCGTACCACCAAATTAATCACCGCTTTTAAGGTATCGAACACCCCGTCACCCCGAACGGCAACTGCCTCAAAGTGAGGTACGTTAAAAAAGTTCAGGCGTTTTTGCAGAACTTCCACCGGCTCGACTCCGGGTAAATCCCTTTTGTTGTATTGAATGACCCAGGGGAAATTATCCAGGCTGTGGCCTTCCTGCTTCAGGTTTTCTTCCAGATCGAGCAGGGTTTCGATGTTGGCTTCCATACGGTGCGGCTGGGAATCGGCCACAAATACGATTCCATCGACGCCGTTCAAAATAACCTTACGGCTGGAAGCGTAATAAACCTGCCCCGGAACGGTGTACAGATTAAACTTGGGCTTTTTCCCTTTAATGCGCCCTACTTCAATTTGCATGAAGTCAAAAAAAATGGTACGGTCTTCTTTGGTTTTCAGCGAAACCAATTCACCTTTTAATGAAGGATCCAATTTGGAGTGGATGTATTCCAGATTCGTTGTCTTTCCACTCATGCCCGGTCCGTAATAAACAATTTTAAGATTGATCTCCTGTAATGCCCAGTTAATAAACATCCTGTTCCTCTTTACTTAAAATCGACTTTCCCAGTTTAATTAAAACACTAACTGTTTTCCGTTTCTTTTATCAACAAATAGCATCCGTTTTACAGAAAAGGTAATTTATTTAAAATTATCATCCAATGCATCCCCTAAAAGCGAACTGAAATCGGAATCGATGATTTTATCGGTGCTTTCGGATTCATCGCCTTCCTGACTCAGCGCTTCCAGCAAATCTTCGATGGCTTTTTTTGTGTAAATGCGGATGAGGCCCAGAGTAACGCTCACATCAAAAACCACGACCAAAAAGAAATCGTCTCCCACATTGGAAAGATAGACGTTTCGTTTTTCGCCTTCGTGGAAAAGCAGCTTAAATTTGGCTTCTTCCCCCACTAATTTAGCCATTTCAGAGGTCGCTGCAAAGTCGCTGGCAGCCAAAGCCGAAAGCACGGTCGTGTTCATGTCTTCCGTATTACCCCGCTGGCTGATCAACTGCCCGCTCATATCGGCGAACAAAATGGCCGAAGCCTTGGTTTTAACCGCCAGTTCGGAGAGCACTTTCGTGATGGCTTCGTACTGTTTGCCATTTAAAATGACCTGACGACTTCCGTCTTTTAATTTACGCGTTTGTACCATAGCGTCTTCCTCTTAATAAATATGTTTACATTCGAAGGGATTGATATTGCTTTAAACGGTCAAGCGCTATTTTGACCGATTCTCTTAATCGCTCTAACGCTTCCGAAAGCTTTTCTATTTCGTCACCGGTCTTAATTGTCACCGATTCTTCCAATTTTCCCTGACTTATTTCATCGGCGCGTTGGGTTAAAAAGATGATGGGCTTGATTAAACGCCCCGCCAGAAAGATCACCACAACAAGGCCCGCCAGGGTTACAAGCAATATGGTCACAATAATCAGTTTAATGGTCTGATAAACTGCGTTTCGCACATAGTCCGTATTCATGCCCACGCGGACATAACCGATGTAACCATCTTCCACCGGTATCCAGATATCGTAACATTCGGCATGAATTCGTGGAATGTTTAGTAAATGTACGGAATTAGTTTGGTGCATACTCGAAATTTCTTTTTTGGAAATTTTCAAAGACGGAGGAATTTGCCCGTTAAAGGTATCACTTAAAATTTCCCCCTGGTCGTCATAGATAATAATGTAGCTCAGGCTTTCGAAATTCAAATTATTGGTAATTAAATGTTTAATACCTTGACGGTCCTTTTCCAGAATCATATCGGCACTGTTTGTGGCCAAATTTTCACCAATTAATTTACCCCGTTCGATCAGCTCTTTGTGCAGGCTTTCGCTTACGGTTCGGCTTACCAGAATAATAAGCACAAGCCCCAAAATTAAATTGCTAAGGATTAAAATGGAGCTGATTTTCCAGCGAATACTAAAAAACTTACGCACGACTAATACCTCTTTAAAAGTTCCAGCATCTGTTTTTGAAATTGAATTTTTTTATTGTCATCACTGATTTCGTCGCTTAGAAGTTCGATCAATTCGGGTGCCAGATTTTTCGGAAATTTTTCGCGTCTCGCATTCAATTCCAACAAGGTATCATTAATCACATACACCGCTACCGGCCCGATAAAACGAATGAGAATTTTTTCCAACTGGGTAAAAAACGCGGGAGGTACTGTTTTTAATTCGGGCTGTTTAATTGCAATAATTTCAATAAGCCCTTTGGAAAGCAACGAATTAAAAATCATAATGGCTTCGGCATCCGAAAAGGTTAATTTTTGGGCAATTTGCTGAACCGTATGTTCGCCATCGATTTGGGTAATAATGGCCCATTCCATCGAATTTAGCGTTACTTCGCCGGGAATTTTTCCCGCAACCAGTTGGCATACTGCAAACTTATTTAGTTCCATAGGCACTCAATTTGCTGTTTTCTATTCCACGTTTTTAACTAAACTGAGAAATCAGGCTGATCTCATGTTCATCAAAAGAGCCGCGCCGCAACTGTTTAAGCGCATCCGCCGAATGCTTTTTTAGCCATTTCAGGAATGTTTTGTTTTGCAATAAATTAGCCAGCGCCACGTTTAAGGTGATGCGGAGCAAAGACATTACTTCCAGGGTATTGCAAATCGTGATAATGACAAATCCGTCGCCAAAACGCGCATGTAAAAAATGATTTTGCCAATAAATTTCCATGTGAATAGGAGGCTTGTCCACCACCTTTAAGGCGGCAAAGGCCCGAACAAGATGGATGGCTATGGCCTTTAAATCGGCTTCCGGCAATAACTCGCCCAGCCTAAAACCGATTTCTCCTTTAAACGAACAAATTGCCACCATTTCCACGGAATCGATATTCTGAATTTCTTTTAAAATAGTTTGCGGCATAACTCCCATCCACGTTTACCCAACGGCCTTTTTAATAAGCGGCAGAATTAAATCCAGCCGGGTTTTCTTTCCCACCTCCAGCAACAAAAAATCACCCTTTTTCTGCGGCATAATTATCCAGCTTTGGCTACCCATATTCACGCTGACAAACTGCGGCGATTTTAAATGCATGCTGTTTCCGATGCGTTCCGCTTCGTAGGTTACCAGCGCGGCAATAGGCCAGGTATCGGGAATTTCCGGATGACTCTTGGCCTTTACATTCCCGTCCACATCAAACACGGCAATGCGTTTTACCCCTTTAATGGTAAACAAACGTTCAAACAAATTCTTAAAATTTACACCGGATTTCTGGTCTTGAGCGTCTAAACGGTGCAAGCCTTCCAACAGCAAATTGTTCCAACTGGCCGAAATGGTTTTGGCCGGTGCCCGGATGCCGCTTTCGACCTTAAAATTCCCCGTGTACAAACGCAACAAGCGAAAGAAGGCTTCTTCACCGATAAATGGATCAAATTCCGCATGGACTACCTGACCGCCTTCGAAATACACAAAGCCATATTTCCCATTGTATTCGATGGTCAATTTGGCCGTATTGTGTTCCATGCAGTTAAGTTGCACCAAATTTGCCAGTTTAATATCTTTTAAATTGCCTACTAAAGCCATCTATTCCAATATTTCCATTACTTTTTGTTTGAACTCAATAATATCGAACGGTTTTTCGATGTACAGCAATGCTCCTCCGTTCATTGCTTCTTCCCTTTTTTCTTCCGAGCCGTATGCGGTAATCACAATCACTTTAGAGTCCGGAGATTTTTGTTTAATACTCTGCAACACTTCGAACCCCGATATTCCGGGAAGGAAGATATCGGTAATAATCAAATCAAAAGGTTGTTCGGCACATTTTTCCAGAGCTTCTTCGCCCGTTCCCGCAGTTACAACCTCGTAAGGATGTTTGGACAAAATAAAACTTTGGTACAGGCTGAAGGTCAATGTTTCTTCGTCATCCACAATCAAAATGCGCTTTACCATGATTTTGCCTCATGATTTGCTGGCTCTTCTTCTTGATGCACCGGGAAATAGATGGAAAATGTTGCTCCGTTACCCGGTGATGATTCCACTTCTATTTTTCCGCCGTTCTCCACCACCAGACGATTGGTAATGGAAAGTCCCAGCCCCACCCCACTGCTCTTGGTTGTAAAAAAAGGATTGAAAATTTTCTCGATGTTTTCCGGACGAATGCCCATACCGGTATCGGAAATTTTTACGCAAACCGCTTTTTGAGGCGCATGACCGTCTTGCAGAACCACCTGAGGCACCATGCACGTGGTAACTTTGAGTTCGCCGCCCTGGGGCATGGCATCAACGGCATTCAGGAACAAATTCATGATAACCTGCTCCATTTGCCCGGCATCCACGAAAACACGGGGCAGCTCGTTGGCAAATTCTTTGAAAAAGCGAATCTTCTTTTTCTTGAATCTCGGCGCTAATAAAAGATAAATACCATCGATAAGCATTTCAATATCATGAAAATCCTGAACCGGTTTCCGCGGCCGTGTAAAATCGAAGAATCGCGAAAGCAATTCGTTACTGCGATCGATTTCTTTAAGCACGCGTACGACCAGCTGCGAACGAAAATCATCGGGTTTAAAACTTTCCTGAAGCACCTGCGTTGCCGCTTTCATACCGGCCAACGGATTTTTGATTTCGTGAGCAATACCTGCGGCCAGTTCCCCCAAAGTAGCCAATCGTTCCATGCGTTCCAGTTGTTTACGCTGCTCCAATTGGGTGGCAATGTTACTAAAATGAACAATGTACCCCTCGGTGTTGTGATTTTCAATATTATTAAACGGCGAGGTGGTTAACCCAATCGGAACCACATCGTTTTCTCCGGTCAAAAAATAGGTTTCGCGACTTTTAAACAAAGCCTTTTCTTCCAGAAGCCGGGTGATAAAGTATTCCCCTTCTTTTTGATCGGCAAACAGACGGGCTATGCTCATCCCCTGAATTTGCAAATATTCGTACTTTAGAAGGTCCAATGCCGAGCGATTGGCGAAGATAATTTTGCCTTTTAAGTTAATAATTAAAATCCCGCTGGTTAAATTTTGTAAAACCGCTTTGTGAAAATAATAAATTTTTTCCAGCTCGTTAAACCGTTTGAGTAAAAGTTCGTATTTTAGGGCCAGTTCCTGATAGGCCTTTGAATCGCTTGCATCGCCGGAGGTTGATCCCGAATAAAACCGATTAACCGCAACGGCCGCTTGCTTTCTTTTTTCGAAATGTTTACTCATAGCGCTTTCACTTTTTGGGATTAGAAGGAATATACAAGGAACGAAGGAAAATCTCCAATTAAAATCATTTTTTAAAGCGATAAGACCTTAAATTTCAACCGATTCCACTCAAAATGAGGGCCCATCGTTCCATTATTTTCTTCGCCTTGTCCGATTTCCGTTTTTCGGCTATTTCAATCGCCTTTAAAATTGGGATAACTGAAGTCGAAACGTTTTTTAAAATACCAGCGTGTGGCAAAATATCCCGTTAACATCAAAGCAAAATAATACGGCACTTTTAGGCAAATGGCAACCGCGAAAAACAAAATGCTGAATTTCGTAGCCAAAATGGTCGATGACACGTGCGGTTTGACAATGGTAAGAACAAAAAAGGGAAAGGCCGGGAAAATCATAATCATGGCCAGCTTGTCGTTCAACAAAAATGCGCTGAACGCACTGGCCAGGTAAAGAAAAAACGAAATCCAGATAATCGGTTTAACACCCAGCAGTACGGCTAATGTTTTTTTCCCCGCCTTTGCATCGCCCTGAACATCGGGAAGGGTGGTAAAAAAATACAAGGCCACATTAAAAAACAAATAGGGCATGGCATCCCGGAACAATTGCGGGCGCAGGTTCCCCATCGAGGCCAGCCAGCCCAGGGCAAAGGCTAAAAACCCCATGCCCGCATTGGCCCAAAGGCTCATCCAGGGGCGATCTTTCCACTTGAACGGCGGATAATTGTAAAAATAGCCGGTCAGCAAAATAAAAATCAGAACCACCAACAGCACCTCCCGGCCAAAATAAGAAGCAAGCACGATGCTAAACAGAACCAACAGGGTAGCCTCGATGACGGCATTTTTTCTTGGAATGTGTCCTTCGGAAATAAGAAAAAGTTTGTTGTTAGACAAATCGCTTTCTACATCGGCCAGTTGGTTCAACAAAAAACTGCCCCCCATTGCCGCCGCAAAAAGAACAAGTAAAAGCGCAATTTGGCCATAGGGCAACGCGTGAAACGCATCGGGAGGGAGGAACCACCGGGATTTGTAAACGATCAAATAACCGGCCAGCAACGTTGACCAGCCGGGATAAAACAACATGGGACGCAAAACAAAAAAATAATCCAAAGCTTTTAAAAGCCGAGTTTCTTTGGTCATCGATTCAAATCCTTAACGTTGGCTATTTTCAATACGAATGAAGGGATTATTGATTTTCGAGACGTACGTGATTGGAAAAAATCCACGGTCGTTTTTTTACGGTTACTTCCACCCGATACACGCCGCTGTGTTGGGCATGAAAAACGACCTCTTTGCCCGTTTCGCGTGCGTATTCTTTGCCGTTAAAAATCAGCCGCACCTGCGCCTTTTTAGGAATGTGCACTACCAGATCGGTGTCCGGGGTAAAGGGCAACGCATCGCCCATCAGAGCCAACCCGTGTTCGTTACGGGCATAAAAGCGAAAATCGGAAGCATCACCCAGGTAGCGGTGTGCAAAGAAGCAGCGTCCGGAACGCAATGCCTGGTAAACATGCCCCAGAGCTTCCCGGGCTGCCACGCCGGGAGCAATGACCTTTTGGGTTAAAATGTGCGTCCGAATGGTTTTGAACGAGACCTTGTAACGAAAAACCCGAATGGCCAACGGCCCGGCCAAACGGTGCACAAAGCCGTGTGCATCCACACCGCCAATTCCCACAACTTTGCGCTTTTGGTTTAAGGCATCCCAGCGTTGCAGAGTTTGCGCCTTTGGCGACACAATGGAACGCCGAGGGTGCAGTATTCGCCAGAATTTATTGAAATGGGTTAAACCTTCCATCCATTCGGACATCTGATTCCAAATTTCGATGCCGTCAAAATATTGCGAATTCCACAGTGTCCAGGGATACGGCGGATAGGCCCGAATGTGCTGGCGACTTTCGTCGGGATGGGCAATAAATCCCAGCCCGCCCAATTCATGCACGCGGCGCACGTACTCTTCCGCGCTGTAGGCCGGACCAAATTCTTCATCCACATCAAAGGCCAGATAGTGGTTACGATCGTCCTTGTCATTAATCTCGTTGCCAATACCAACCAGAACCCGGCCATACCAGCCTTCGAATCCTTCGCGTTTGCCCCGCAACGTATTGTGGTCGGTAATCAACAAAAAACGAATGTCGCCCAACTCGTTGGCAATTTGCGCGATTTCGGGAATAGGACGGGAACCATCGCTAAAAGTGGAATGCACGTGAATAACGCCCGCGTACTGGTGAAAACTCTCCAAGGTGTATTTGTCATTCAAAATCAAGAATCAGTCCCCCTAAAAGCATTCCCGCCACATCTGCACACAAATCTTTCCACGAAAATTTATTGTGTGGTTTGGTGGAATCCCACAGTTCTTTGCCCACTCCAAGGCTAAAAGTAAAACCGGCCGCCCACAGGCGCCCTTTGTGCGCATCGATGGCAAAATGGTGCTGCAAAGTTTTTGTACCGGCAATGGTGGTCATCATGCTTCCCAGCAAATGCAGGCCCTTATCCGGAGCGATCCATTTATCCACAATGGGTTTGGCAGGTTTTCGCGCAATGTTCAGCGAATCGTTTTTAGCACTTACCTGCCCAAAGCAAGGGGCAAATCCTAAAAACAACAACCCTACAAAAATGGGCAAAATTTTAGAACGAAACATGAAGATTGATTCCCCAATAGTGATTTCCCGCCGTCGGCCAAAAAGCAAGGCGGGTAGCTTCGTCAAATTTGTACAAATAGGCATTGGCATAAGCATCGGCAATGTTCAGCACGTAGGCAATGGCCCAATACCAGATAAAATCGGAGCGTTGATCCCGGTATTTGGTATCCCGGGTTTGGTGGTACAAGTTGTCGGCCAATTTAACGCGCGTCAAAAAGTAGGCATTTGCGCCTAATGCGCCCAAAGCTTTCCAATAGGAATGGGTGTAAACCTGTCCCCAGCCGGGAATCATGGCCGAGCGCAAGGCTGCACCCCAGGGAGATTTTAAGGGCTTGTCCGAAAGCAATCCTCCCTGCCAGCCCCGTGGCTTTTCCCGAAAAGCTACATCGGCCGCATCCAGAACATTCAGGACATGAATGAACACCCCTGCCGATAAATTCCAGCGGAACGAACTGTAATGATGCCGGGCTTTGCCTTTTTGGTAGTGGTAGTAATGAAAAAACGCGTTGTAATAAAAATGTCCTACCGCCACGTAAAAAAACGCAGCCTGAGGCAAACGTTCTTCGACTACCTGCCCCCAACCGGGCAGCACAAGCGAACGTAAGGTAAGGCCGAGCGGATTCAGGGGTTTTAAGGTATCCTGTGCGGCACCGGTTTGCGCCCGCAATGGCTGGCCTAAAAAAAGAATGGCCCAAAAAAGTACACCTGGCACTCCCACAAGTAATTCGCTGGGTCTTTTCATCCTTTAATTCCCGGTTCCGATCCGCTGCATTTCAATCGTCTCAGGCATCGCACACCACATCAACCGCTCCGGGTACAATTTCCACATTTAATTCATTTAGGTTCAAAGAGAACAATTCCCCGTCCAGATGCACCGCAAAAGAACGTTCGGTTTGTACCTGAAGGCGGTCGCTGCGCACAATATCCACGCGCGGATCTTCGGTATGCGTACCCTGATACACTTTGAGCAAATTTCTGAGAATGGAGGCGGTAGGCATATTGCGGATGGTACAAATATCGAACAGTCCGTCGTCCAGTTCGGCCTCGGGGGTCAAGAGAAATCCCCCGCCAAGCGACTGCCCGTTTCCTACCGTGATCATGAAATATTCATCGGTGTGTGTTTGGCCGTTGTATTGCAAATGCAATGGGACTGGCTTGTATTTCCACAAGGTTTTAATAACCGAATAAAGGTAAATGGCATTGCCGCGCAGGCGTTTCACTTTTTGACTGGTGTGCACCACCCAGGCGTCGAACCCTATGCCCAATCCGTTGTGGAAGTAGCGTCCGTTGGCTTTACCCAGATCTACCCGTCTTGTTTTGCCCCGCAACAAAACATTCAGGGCATCATCCAATTTGCTTTGCAACGAAACAGCCCGGGCAAAATCATTTCCGCTGCCTACCGGCAACAGTCCCAAAGTCGCTTCACTTTCGGCCATGCCGTTTACCACCTCGTTTAAGGTACCGTCTCCGCCCACGGCCACAATACATTCAAAAGAACGCGTGGCTTTTTCTGCCAGTTCGATGGCATGTTCGGGAGCTTTCGTAAATTCCAGTTGATAATCCAGATTCAGATATTGCAGGCGTTCTTCCAGTTCCCGGCCGACAGAGCGCCCTTTGCCCCGTCCGGAGGCCGGATTGACAATAAAAAAGTAGTTCATCTATTTCTTCTCGGCAATACAATCGACTTCAATGGCCACATCTTTGGGCAAGCGTGCCACCTGAACCGTTGAACGGGCCGGAGCCGCCTGACCGAAATATTCGGCGTAAATTTCGTTGACGCGTGAAAAATCATTCATATCTTTCAAAAAGATGGTGGTTTTAACCACATGTTCCAAATCGGAGCCGGCAGCCAGTAGAACCGCTTTCAAGTTCTCGAAGACCTGCCGGGCCTGCGCTACCACATCGCCGTCGATCAATTGATTGTTTTTGGGATCGATGGCAATTTGCCCGGAAGTAAAAATAAATCCGTTGCTTTCGATCGCCTGAGAATACGGCCCAATGGGCGCAGGAGCATGTTCTGTTTTTACTGTTTTCATGTGTTTTGCCTCGCCTGTTTTATTTACCGTATCCGAAAATAGCAACGCCGTGGGATTAAATCAAGAAAGATTCTCGTGCCTGCCTGCGAAAGCGCCCGTTCATTTTGGGTATTCACGCTTATTTTAAGAGAATCATTTTTCGTGTGCGGCTTTTCCCTGCGAATTCCACACGCAACAAATAGATTCCTGTGGCCGCAGGCACGCCGCCTGCGTTGGTTCCATCCCAGACGAATCGGTGTTCTCCGGCCGATAATTTTTGTTCCCATGTGCGCATTACCCGGCCGGTTGCATTAAAAACGGTAACCCGCACCCGGCCGGCCGCGGGTAATCGAAAGCGGATGGTCGTGTTGGGATTAAAGGGATTGGGATAATTGGGGAAAACCGTAAAACGTTGCGGTAGAACTTTGTCGGATGATTCTACGGCCGTGACACCGGTTGCCCAATCGATTGTGCGCTTCAGCAGTTCCTGCCGAAGGGAGGCATCGTCAATTTCTTCGAAGCTGATGCCAAAAAAGGTTGTGCGAAAGGAATCGGTGGCACAACGGATGGCTCCGATTTTGTCATTATCGTACAAAAGTACGGCATGGGCGCTGCTGTCGAGCGGCTCAATGGCATCGGGCATCAGGTTGTTGGAGCCGTAAGGCCGGGCCAAAACAAACGAAAGTCCATCACCGATGGGATCGCCGGCAACTCCTTCCATGCGTGTGCCATCCGAATTGTTTTCCAGAAATCGAAGGTGAAAATATTTTTGCAACAGGGTTTGGGCCTGCGGGAAATGGCTTTGTCCGTTGGAATCAAAAACATCCCAGGCCACGTCCTGGCCGAAAATGGCCACACTTCCTCCTGCATTCAGATAGTCGCTCAAAATGTTCACATCGCTTTCGGTAAAAGCGGGAAAGGCCCATGAAGCATTCCAGATAATCATTTTGTACCGGGTCAAATCAAAGTCTTTAGCCAGTTCGGACATCCTGGCTTCTTCCAGCGTGACATATTCAAGGCCCAGGGCATCCAGTGCTTTGGTGAAATTGGTTTCGTAAGATTTGCCCCCATCATCGTCCACGAGCAAAAGATCGGTATTTTCCGGCACCACTCCTTTGAAGTTGACGGAATAGCCGTACCCATACCCTTCGCCGTAAAAGCCGTCGTCATCGTCATTTTCGGCAAAAATCCGGGCGCTGGCCGTTCCCTTCTCCCCGCTTTGTACTTGCAAATAAAATACGGCACTATCGCCCGGCAAAATTTCAAGCGGAATGACTTTGCCGGTTTGCCCGTTCACTTCCAGCCCCAGATCCCAATCCTGAGGTTTGCTTACATCTTCCAGTTTTAAAGTAATGTGCAAAGTTTTTTGATTATCGTTAAAAATGACATAAGGTACCTTCGCTTCGGTTTGGGCATGGAACAGACGGAGGCCGGGTTCTCTTTCGGAGATAATGGAGGTCGGAAAATGAATATTTGCCTGCAAAACTTCTTTTGTTCGATCGCACTGTACCCAGGCCACTACGGCTAAATCTCCGGCTTCCCAATCTTCTTTGACCGCGGAAGAGAAGCGGAAAGAAAGGCTGTCGCCCGTCGCAAGGCTGTCCAGTGGCGTACCCAGAGCATTGGGAAGCATTTGACGCAAAACTTCCGGAAATTCCTTTTCGCCATTACTTCCCGGCGGCGCGACAAAACTCACCATGCGTTGCGTAATTGCAACCCGCAGGTACAAGCTATTTTCGTTAATCGAATCGAGCGCGACGATGCTTACCCGGGCCTTAACTGAATCGTCGGTAAATTCGGCCTGAATGCGAATCTTTAATGGTGAAGGGATGGCCAACCGTTCCAGCATTTGTGCTTCCATAGCCGCGGGACTGGCCGGTACGCCTTCCAGGTGCCCGTCGATCACATAATTCGGAACGCCGTGGATGTTGTAGTAATGAATACGATTTACGCAATCGTCTTTTGCCGCCTGGTACATGGGATCGGTGCCTGGCCACCAGGCGTGGTAGCGCACGGAGATTACGCCACCGAAATGTTGGGTGTAAAAGCGCTGCAGCCCGGGATTGTAATAGGCGCAGGGAGAACAACTGGCATTGGTGGCTTCTTCCAGTAAAACAATTCTTCTGGTTTGTCCAGGAAGCATCTGAATAAGTATCAGTACCAAGATCAAGGGGAAATATTTCATGGTATGGTCCTAAAAAGTTGATTTGATTGTTTACGAATATTAAATAAATGGGGGGTACCGAGCAAACAAAAAGCGCACAAAAATAATTTGATTTTTTGAATTGGGTTCAATAAATTTGTGAACTCAATTGAACGGATGTTCATTGGAAATAATGTTGCCGGAGTGGTGGAATTGGCAGACGCGCTGGACTCAAAATCCAGTGGGAGTTTATCCCGTGTCGGTTCGAGTCCGACCTCCGGCACTCGGAAAAGCAGCCAGCGGGCTGCTTTTTTTGTTTGCGAAATGGGACAATAGCTTGCGAGCCCAAACTCCGGTGGAAATTTATCTCCCGACTAATCGGGATTCGAGTTCCACCTCCGGCATGCGGAGAAGCAGCCAGCGGGCT
>CAYXUS010000037.1:0-5517 GCA_964468415.1 uncultured Caldithrix sp. | reverse complement strand
CCTCTTGCACTTCCTTTGGATATGGCGAACGCACGCACTGCAAAAGGAAGAATAAACTAAGAATTGTAGAAATAAGCAAACCCAGTCTCATTACAACTCCTTTTCTGACAATCAGTTTCATCACTACCAAGTCTTTGGAGAATATCCCTGTTCCTCTTCCCTTTGCGCGGAAAAAGATTTTACAGGGGCTCCATCCGATAATTCATATTAACGTCACGATAGAAAATCTACAAAATTCTTCAGTCCGCCAAAAATTTTTTAACGCTTTTTGCACGAGATGCTTTGTCAGCATGACTTACTTGATTAAAATAAATTTTTTTACTGCCTGGTACCCCCTGGCTTTAATACGGTAAAAATATAGTCCGGATGCCTGGTTGTTCATATTAATCAAAAACTTATATGATCCGCCGGGTAAATTTTTGTGATTTATCTGCACAACCTTCTGGCCTAACACATTGAAAACAGCCAACTGCAAATCACTCTTGTGAGGCAAATCGACTTTTATGGTTGTCTGACTATTAAACGGATTCGGATAGTTCTGATATAGCCGGAATTGTTTTGGGAGATGGTTTAAGGCGATAATTTCACTCGGTTTCTTCTCGCCAAAGGTAAAATAGCCAAAATCGTTCAAAGCCGCATTGGTAGTCACGCGGCCGGAACTATTATCGCCTTCGGCCGTAACTTCGCCCGTGTCTTCCCATTCCGAACCGTTCCAATGTGCTACCGTAACCGAAGAAATATCTACGATTTCACCCGCTTCTTCCCAGTACAGCCCCACCTGACTCGCTGTTGAACCGGACGTTCGCTCATAATACCAATATTCCTGTTCACTTACACTTCTTAAATCATCATTCATGCTGGTTGTATTGGAAAAGGGTTGATCAAAAAATTCCACTTTAATCGTGACCGAAGAAGACGAAGCCGGGATGATACGGCAGCGTCGAAACCGATTTCCCTTACCCGTGGGGAAGGTAAAAGGATTGGTAGAAGCGCGTTCTTTGGCCATGGGGCCGCACACAAAGCTCTCATTGCTGCCGCCCCACCAGCCGCCATCGTTGGCCAGTGTAAACAGATTATCATCACTGGTCAATAATCGTCCCTGCCGTAAAATTAAGCCGGTATTGCCCCCGCTTAGACGCGTAGCATGGGAAAGCGTCACATCGCCCTGACAGGCAATAATCAGGCCATCGCTTAACGAAGCCGGCAGGTAACTGCCCGTTACCTGATCTTCCGTTCCGGTATATTCATAATCGGCAGCCTGGCTGAAGGCCCGGTGCCCCACGGTTACATTGCCATTTAGTCCCGAAGGATGCCCGATTTTAATCCGCCCCGAGGCATTGAGATTGAAATAACCGCTTCCCGAAACCACATGGGTTCCGCAATCCAGCACCCCGTCCACGTCTAGTGTTGCGGAGCCAATGTTCATGTCGGAATTCAACACCAGGGTGTAGGTGTTGTTAATGCGGATTTTCTCAGGCGTAAAGGTTCCCCCGGAATAGGTAAATGTTCCCTGATAGCCTCCGCCGGAAAGCGGACCAAAGCGCAGATTCCCTACGCCATCACCGGTGGCCTTAATCACTCCCCCGCTTTGTTCGAAGTTGCCATAACAAACGAAATATATATTGTTATCGCCGCTGGTAAGATTTAGAATGCCACCTGATATTTTTATATCTCCTTTCACTGTTACTGTGGGATCATCTCCGGCAGTACCGGTTAGACGGACTTCATAACCATTGCTGTTTTTGATTTCGAAATCGCCATTGATTTTAGTTAAATTGCCCGAAAAATAGACATTGCTCGTTTGCGCGCTGCAATTCCAAATGAAGTTGCCGAACTCCTGATCCGTATGGTAAGTATCGGTCATGTCTCCGCCAATGGCGCCACAAATTTCAATGGTCGAATTCTTATCCCAGGTAGCGATTAGAATGTACTTATTGCTTCCGGCGAGCTGGAAAAGACTTCCGTCGTAAAAATGGGAGGTGGTGCTCCCCGATCCCGTGTACAGAATACGCGCCGTGCCTTCTTTGCGCAACGTGCCGTAAACTCTCAAATCGGTGCCGCTGCCGTTGTTCACCTTAAAATCAACTCCATCGGCGACAACAACTTTGCCGCCTTCCCTGATCAGTACCTGATCCACCGTAACCGTAGCCGTAACAGTAACGGTATGGCCGCTTTCGATGTTGATCTGACCATTACTGCTGGCAGGTGCTGTACTGGCCGCCACCCAGCTCTCTCCATCGTAGCGCTGCCAAACTGAGGGATCGTTCCAGTTCCCGCTTTGCACCGTACGATAATCCCCTGCCTGCACCAGACGCACGCTGCGAATTTGTGAATAACTGTCCGACCACCAATATCCGTCCACATGAGCGCGCACACGGTAATAATAGGTGTATTCTTCGCTTACCGTCACCGTGTAAAACGTATCGGGAATGGAACTACTCAGGGTAACCCAGGTACCGTCGCTGCCTTTTCTCTGCTGCAGTTCAAAATAATCGGCATTCAAATGAGGGGCAACCCGCCAGCGCACGGTAAAAGTCGTCGGATTATTTTCGTCAATTTCAATAGGTTCGATCTGGGGTTCGGGGAAAATGTCAAAAACGCAGCCGGTCACGCTGGTGTAGCCCCCGGCATTAAACGAACCCTGCAAATTGTACCACCCGTTACTGGAACCCAGCCATCCCATATTCAAATGGTAATAGCCCGTTCCCGAATCGTAGCCATCCACATTGACCGTATGGCCGTTATTGTAATCATCGGCCAGAGCAATAATATCGACCCGGCCGTTTTCCATGTTGGTGCGCATGCGCGAATAAAAGCTGCTGTAACCGCCGGGCGTTTCGTAATGTCCGGTGTAACGAAAATAATTGGCCAGAGCATACGGTACGTCCGACGTGCTGGAGGTAGAGCCGTCTTCTTCAAAATCCATGTTCACACTAACCGCGCAATGGTACGAAAGCAATCCGGCGGCATTCTTCTGCTCCACGGTCGTTAACGTGGCACCGTAGTCATCCAGCATATTGAGCCAATCGTAATAGGTATCGGCAAAATCGACGCTTAATGTTCCTGCATCGTCCTCGGTGTAAGAATGGCTTCCCATGCCGTTAACGGGCCACTGATAATAATGCAGAGTCTGGGCCATAGCTGTGGCCACACATCCGACCGGCCAATAGTTGGGTGTGTAGCGATTGAAAACTCGCTCGTATTCGTACAACTGCCGGTTCCAGACTGTTCCCTGTCCCCAGACCGATGTTAAATGCGGCCCATAAACCGTTTGCGTCCGGGCCGGTTTTGCCAAATGAAGAAGGGTGGAATCACTCAATTCACGCCACAAGGCGCGATAGGTTTCCAGCGGTGCGCGTCCTTCTGTTACTGCCTTTTTTTGCCGTCGGAAATCGTAGCGCAACAAATGCAGCAACACATTCTCATTTGTTTCGCGAGCGATGAATCGTCCCGTGGCAGAATAGGCCCAAACCGGATAGAGCTGTTCATCATTGGCGATTACAATAAAACCTTCGGGCTGCAACGTCAGCACATAGGCAATCACCGAATCGCTTCCGGCGTGCAAAGCAATGGTTTGCAACGAATCCACGGTGAACGGAGCTTTACTTTCAAAAACCGCGCTATGACGCATCCAATTTTGGGCAATAATTTTTAATTCTTTAAGCGTAAGATCAGCGGCAAAAACCCCATGCATCCAAACCATTGTCAAAACAATCGTCAGAACAAAAGCTCTGATTTTTTTGGACATTTTTACTCCTTCATTTTTTTCGTTGCCTTTTCCGCCGGGCGGAAAGGGCAGGTTGAAAGCAGGGAACTTTTTTCAGAACGCAACAAAATTTTCCCGGGAACAGCGGCCTGACTTCCCTTTGGCCACGTTTTCTCCCAAAATCTGCACCGTTTGACAATTTTGTGCGTCCACAATCAAAAAATCCCCCCTGCCCCTTTGACAGGGAGGATTAACCAAGAGAAGGAATACCTCTTATTTCAAAAGAATCATCTTACGCGTTAAAACCGCGTCTTTGAACTTTACTTTGTAGAAGTAGACCCCGGAAGCCAGATTCTGTCCGTTCACTACCAGCAAATGCATTCCGGCGTTTAAACGGTAATTCTGCTGCCAGACTTTTTGTCCCAATACGTTGTACAGCGTCAATTGCACCTTTCCGGCCGAAGGTAACGCAATGGGCACAGAAGTGGTAGGATTGAACGGATTGGGGAAATTCTGGTAAACGGTGAAATCCCGTGGTACGGCCGAAGCCGCTTCCCCGATGGTTGTGAGCACTTGATTCTGCATCCAGTTCAAGCCATCGGCCAGGAACAAATGCAGCATGCAATAGTGGTTGTTTTCTTTGAATTGACGCGGATTAAAGGCCGAAGTAACCGTCAGGAAATCGGCAGTTTGATAGCTAATCATCGTCGGGGAACCTGCCAGCGCGTAATCATCCGGGCCCATGCGGTAAATTACCCTGGCGCCTTCTACCGGCGTAAGGGCATCCACATACCACAGGGCAGAATATTTCCAGCTTAACGTGTCCACAGCAAACATACCCTGCGGTGCGTTTTCTTTGTCCAGATACAGCAGGGGCACGCCTTTGCCGCCATCGTCTTTTTTCGATTGCGCATCGTACGAACTGATTCCCAGATAATCGTAAACAAAATCACCGGTTTGGAACGTGTCGGGAGCACCTCCGTAAACATCATACAGAAAATCATTACCGGCCAGCCAGAGCTTTCCGCCATTGTCCAAATAGTGTTGCAATTCGGTGTTCAAAGAATCGTGCCCATTCCACAGGGCCAATCGTTTACCGTCATTTCCCGTGAACCAGAAAACCAGATCGTAGGTTTTCAACTGGTCGAAGGTGGGAATCTGCGCCGGATAGCCGGAGCCGTCGTTGCCGCACTCAAATTCGTCGTAACCCAGATTCATGTGATCCATCACATCCCGAATGACATCGGCATGGGAAGTGGCATTATCGTCAAACACTACCAGAATTTTGCCCTTCTGACGGACAAAGGTAAAAGTAAAGGGACCGTTATCGGTCGGCACATTAACCGAATCGTCCAGAATAGCCGCTACGTTCCAGGTGAAAGTAAGCGTATCTTTTGTCGCATTGCTCAGATAGTCATTAAAATCATATTCCAGTTCGGTGGCGGTGGTATCGCCCTGCCAGACCAGATCGCCCGTTTCATTGTATACATTCACCCGATACATAGGATTGTGGTAAGCCTGTGCCTGTTGCCACTGGAAGGTAATGCCGGTTTCGTACCCGGGTGTAAAGAAGAAAGGCATTTGGTCGCAGGGCCATTGCAAAGAAGGCGCCTGCGTGATCACGTTGTAATTATTTACGATCCACACACTGAATGTGTCGGAGGCGGCGGTTGTGGCGTCAAACACATCGCTGGCCTGTACCGTCCAGAAGATTTCCAGACTGTCGCCACCAGCCAAAAGGTCAAGCAGCGCTTCGTTGTTCAGACAAAAAGCATCGCCGCTTGTTTCTTCCTGCAGGCCAAATCCGTCTT
>CAYXUS010000036.1:0-3950 GCA_964468415.1 uncultured Caldithrix sp. | reverse complement strand
GGTTTGTTTAAAATGTTCGCTTTCTCTTGGCACCTTAGCTCTGGGGTCATTAGTAACATCCAGATATCTTGTGCACCCGTATTTTTTGCCTTCAAAGAATTTGGGATTATTGACCGGGCAGCCTTGGGGGAATTTATCTTTTAGTTTTTTATTCACTTTAAGCGGGCAACGGAATTTTTTACGCGTTCTCTTTTTTTCTTTGACCATGCCATTAAAAGCCATCTCCAGGTTAGCCTGGCACAGCGGTATACCCTTTTCAGAGAATCGTTTATCTTCTTTAGTGTTGCGTTTGTTTAAGGGGATGTAGGCTTGGGCATTCATTTGATTTACAATGAAATTATAAAGTTCTTTTTCATCGTATCCTTTGTCGCCAATAAAAATGACCTTGTTTTTAAAGCGGTAGATTCTTTTAAGCTCCCTAATAAGGGATATGGCGACCTGGACTTCAGAAGCATTATTAGGCATGGTTTTTTCGACTAAAGGGATTCCTTCTTTAGAGATGATCACATGGGTTCGGAATCCCCAAAAGAAGAGGAATTTTTTACTATTGTTTTTTGATAACTGATAGGAAAAATACCCTAATGTTGCTATAGGATTTCGTTTAGGCTTTTTATTTTTATTAGTCGTGTTACGCCTTGGATTTTTGGGATTGTTTTCTTTAGTGGCAGCCAAAATGGGTTTGGAATCCATGATAAAGATATCTAAAGAGATGATATTTTTATCAATCAACTTTTTGTTCATAGCATACAACATATTTTTTAGAGTTGAATTTTTAATTTTTTTGAGGAAGCGATAGAATTGGGAATCATCGGGAAGAGGTTTGTTAGGATCAAAGCCACAGAAGTTCGCGATGATAGGATGATTTTGTAAAAACTCAATCAACTTAGGAACGGATTTGATTTCTTCTAAATGTTTGACAATAAAAGCGCGCAGGAAGGCATGTTTAGGATAACCGTTTCTGCCGATGCCGGTATTAAATTTTTGGAATTCAGAATCATCAAGCGCTTTAAAGATAAGATAGTATTTGCGATGGAGAGGAGAAGTTTGAATGAAGTATTGGAGATCATAAAACAGAGTAAGTTGAATATCAAACGACATAAGCCCTCCTTTGTTTGTTTAAGTTTATTATTATTAACACCTTAAATTTAAAAAACAATGGAGGGCATTTCAAAAGAATATTTATCATAAATATAGAAAAAATAAAATGTTAAAAATTTTGCAGAAGTCTTTCTAATTAACAGAAAGGAGGAAGGCATGGGTGCCCTCACACTAGCACGGTGGCAATACGCCATTCTTACCGTGTATCACTTTTTCTTTGTTCCTTTAACCTTAGGTCTCTCCATCTTCATCGCTATTTTGGAAACCAAATATGCGAAGACGGGAGACGAAACGTACAAAAAAATGGTCAAGTTCTGGGGGAAGCTGTTTGTAATCAACTTTGCCATGGGTGTGGTGACCGGTATTGTGCAGGAGTTCCAATTCGGTTTGAACTGGTCGGAATACTCCCGCTTTGTGGGCGACATTTTCGGCGCGCCTCTGGCCATCGAAGCCCTGCTGGCATTCTTCCTGGAATCGACCTTTTTAGGCATCTGGATTTTTGGCTGGGACAAGCTTTCCAGAAAAGCACACGCTACGGTCATGTGGCTGGTGGCCATCGGTTCCAACCTGTCGGCCTTGTGGATTTTGATTGCCAACTCGTTCATGCAGGAGCCGCACGGCTACAAACTGATTACCGACGCTGCCGGTAATGTGATCAAAGCCGAAATGAACGACTTTGCCGCTTTGGTCTTCAATCCGCATGCCTGGTTGCAATTCCCCCACGTCGTTACTTCCGGTATTACCACGGCCGGTTTCTTTGTTATGGGAATCAGTATTTACCATTTATTCAAAAAAAGCAAAGAGACAGAAGCCTATCGTCGTTCTCTGAAAATGGGATCGGTTTACGGCTTGATCGGTATTATTCTGGTTACCGTAATCGGTCACTTCCAAATGCAGCACATGGAAAAAATCCAGCCCATGAAGGTAGCTGCGGCCGAAGCACTGTGGGAAACCGAAAATCCGGCAGGCTTATCTTTGTTTGCCGTTCCTGACGAATCGCAAAAGAAAAACACGATCGATATTCGTGTACCCTATTTGCTGTCACTTTTAGCCTTCGATTCGTTTTCCGGTGAAGTGCGCGGTATTAATCAACTGCAACAAGAGATGGAAGCAAAATATGGCCCCGGAGATTACGTACCTCCCGTTGCGCTGACCTATTGGACTTTCCGCATCATGGTGGGCGTGGGCTTGCTTATGCTGCTCATGGCATTGGTAATGACCATAAAATCGCGTAAGGACGATTTTATGCCCAATAATTTTATGCACAAAGCCTTTTTGTGGGGCATTCTTTTACCTTTGCTTGGAACCAGTACCGGCTGGATTATGACCGAGGTGGGACGTCAACCCTGGGTGGTTTACGGTTTGCTTAAAACCATGGATGGCGTTTCGCCGACGGCAGCCGTAAGTGCGGGCGAAGTGGCTTTTTCGATGATTGTTTTTGCCTTACTGTACGGCGTGTTAATGGTTGCGGATATCTTTCTGTTAAAGAAATATGCCCGCGCCGGTGTTCAACCAATTGCACAAGAAAACGAATAATGGGAGGAGGTAAATCATGGATTTAAATACACTATGGTTCATTTTGATTGCCGTCCTTTTTATAGGATACTTCTTCCTGGAAGGTTTTGACTACGGCGTTGGCATGTTGGTGCCGTTTGTAGGCAAAAACGACGAGGAACGTCGGGTGCTCATCAACAGCATCGGTACCTTCTGGGATGGCAACGAGGTGTGGCTGTTAACGGCCGGCGGGGCAATGTTTGCCGCGTTCCCCAACTGGTACGCCACCCTGTTCAGCGGCTTTTATCTGGCCCTGATTTTAATGCTGTTGGGCTTAATCGTGCGCGGTGTGGCTTTTGAGTTCCGCAGCAAACACGATACTCCGCAATGGCGCAATTTGTGGGATTGGATGCTGGCCATCGGCAGTTTTATTCCCGCTCTGCTCTGGGGCGTGGCCGTCGCAAATATCTGGCGCGGCGTACCCATTGACCAAAACATGACGTATGTGGGCGGCTTTTTTAATCTGCTCAATCCTTATGCCTTGCTGGGTGGTTTGACCTTTCTGTTCATCTTTTTGTATCACGGATCGCTCTTTCTCAACCTGAAAATCGAAGGCGATTTGCTGGATCGCGTTAAAGGCACGGCCTTAAAACTTTGGCTGCCGACGGTTATTCTGTTTGTACTGTTCTACCTGTACAGTTTTTCGCAGACCAACTTGTTGCAAGCCGGTGTGCTGATTACCTGGATTGTACCGGTAATTGCCTTGCTGACGTTGGTGCTCTCCTACTTTATGCTTAAAGGCGGACGTCCCGGCTGGGCGTTTATCTTTACGGGAATTACCATTGCCTTTACGGTGGTCATGGTATTTGGTGCGTTGTTCCCCAACGTATTGCCTTCCAGCCTGAATCCGGAATGGAACCTGACGGTGTACAATGCTTCGTCTTCGCCTTACACACTTAAGGTGATGAGCATTGTCGCTTTGATTTTCGTACCCATCGTGCTGGCCTACCAGGCCTGGACGTACTACATTTTCCGCCAACGCGTGGGCACCAAATCCAAGCTGGAATATTAAACCGCTAAAAATTGAGTCCTTTCGTACAAAGCCGCTGCCTTTGAGGCAGCGGCTTTTTTGTTGCGGGAAAACGCTTTGACGGGAAACGAGCGTTCCCCCCTAATTCATTGGTGGGGTAATGTCCTTCATCCCTAACGGGATGGGATGAGGGGGCGAGGACGTTCGTTCCCCGCCATTGAAATGGCGGGCTAATCGCGGTGCATCCCTGCGGGATGCCTTCCCGACGAAGTAGTTCTTCGGGAACAGAAACCACTTTCCGGTAGCATAAATTGGTCACTGAAAATCC
>CAYXUS010000035.1:0-4680 GCA_964468415.1 uncultured Caldithrix sp. | reverse complement strand
AACAAAAGTCATTACACTACCGCTAAAAGAAAGGAATCGAGCCTTGTAACTTAGCACAACTACCAGCAGGGCAAAAAACATCCCGATAGCAATTTGCGTCACCTGGGCAGCCGAAGCGGTAAGCAAAATAAAATAAAAAATCCCACCACCGAACAACATCCAGAATATTTTCTGACGGCCCAACCAATCTAAGGCTATCAGGAGAATAATCAATAAAAACAAATGGTTAGAGCCAATTGTTACTTTAATAAATTTAAAGTAACTGATTAAATAAAATAAAATAAAACTTGATGTAATCAATATTACTGCTTTAAAAATATGGCCTTTGGAAAAGCGTTCCGAATTGAAGGTGATGTGAAAAGATGACCCCAGCAAATCAACCGAAAATTCTGCGAAAGCTACGATCAAAAGTAGGAAGGTAAGTATTTCACGCCGAGACGAGAAAAGAAATATTCCCACAAAGAAAGCCAGTAAAAGGTAAAAGACATTTGCGGGAAAAAGAGAACGGTGGTCAAGCCAACGAAAAATCAGTTCAAGTAAAATTAAAATCAACGTGGCGCCGAACAGAAGCAGCAACGAATGACTGCAATAATACACCACGGCAAAAACAATCGACCAAACAAGTTGGCGCAAATGTGCTGAAAAAGTACGCGCAATTTCGGATCGTCGTGCAATCCGTTCAAAAATAAACAATAAAAAAAATGCTCCGAACGAAAGAAGCAGATCGTATTTCGTCGGAGCAGAAAAAAGAAGATGAAACATTGGCTAACTTTCCGTGCTACTTAACAACCACATTCACCAGACGATTGGGAACGGCGATCACTTTTTTGATTTCTTTACCGGCAATTCGTTTTTGGATCGCTTCGCTTTCGAGGGCAATTTTTTCCAGAACATCCCTCTTCCCTGCTTCTTCCCTGCTTACCTGAATTGTTCCACGCACTTTGCCGTTAATTTGCAGAACAATTTCCACCGTGTTTTCCTTGATCAGTTCTTCGTCGTATTCCGGCCAGGGCTCATAGGCCAATGTCTGTTTATGCCCCAGACGCTGCCACAGTTCTTCGGCAATGTGCGGAGCAAACGGCGACAACAACAAAATAAAAGGTTCCAAAATACTCTTGGGGCGTGTTTGCCATTTGTAGGCTTCGTTAACGAAAATCATCATCTGTGCAATGGCCGTGTTAAACGCCATTTCATCGATGTCTTGCGTGACCTTTTTAATGGTTTGATGCAACACACGCAACTGTTCGCGTGTCGGGGCTGTGTCGCTAATTAGAGGATGAAGGGTGTCCGTTTCTTCGTCAATAACCAGGCGCCACACGCGATTTAAAAAGCGGTGCACGCCTTCTACCCCTTTCATGCTCCACGATTTCATGTCTTTTAACGGCCCCATGAACATTTCATAAAGCCGCAGAGAATCGGCTCCGTAATTGTTTACCACGTAATCGGGATTGACCACATTGCCGCGGCTTTTGCTCATTTTGTAGGCTCGCGCTTCGATACGAATTTCCGGATGCCCTTTGAGCACAAAGTAATCACCCCGTTTTTCGATTTCATCTTCACTCAGTTTGTGTGCCGTCAGCGGTTCGCCGGTTTCCAGATGCGTGCCGTCGGTGTGTACCAATTCCGCAGAAACAGGATTGCCTTTGCTGTCTTTGTACAGCGTGTATTCCGTTTCTCCCAGAATAATGCCCTGATGCACCAATTTTTGAAACGGCTCTTTGGTGGAAACCACACCGATGTCGTACAAAACTTTGTGCCAGAAACGCGCGTAAAGCAGATGCAACACGGAATGCTCTGCCCCGCCCACGTACAAATCGACCGGCATCCAGTATTTTTCTTTGGACGGATCTACGATTTTTTCGTCGTTGTGCGGATCGATGTACCGCAGGTAGTACCAGCACGAACCGGCCCATTGCGGCATGGTGTTCAATTCGCGTCGATAAACCTTGCCGTTGATTTCTACATACTTCCAGCTATCCGGTGCGCGGGACAGCGGCGGCTGCGGCTCATCATCCGCTTTCTCGGACGGACGCGGTTTAAAATCTTCCATGGGCGGCAGTTCCACGGGTAAGTCTTCTTCGGGAACGGGTAAAATTTCGCCGTCTTCACCGTACAAAATCGGAAAAGGCTCGCCCCAATAGCGCTGACGGCTAAAAAGCCAATCGCGCAATTTGTAATTCACTTTAAAACGGCCGAAGCCTTTTTCTTCCAGCCATTTTGTTATTTTCTTCTTGGCTTCGGGTACCGGCAGGCCGTTGATGCTGAATTCGTCATTGGCCGAATTAACCACAATGCCGTCGCCGGTGTAGGCCTCTTTGGGAATATCGCCACCGGAAATGACTTCGCGAATGGGTAAATTGTATTTTCGGGCAAATTCGTAATCGCGTTCGTCGTGCGCCGGAACGGCCATGATGGCCCCGGTTCCGTAGCTGATGAGTACGTAATCGGCCACCCAAATGGGAATTTTTTCATTGTTCACCGGATTAATGGCGTAGCCTCCGGTAAAAACACCGGTTTTTTCCTTTTGCAATTCGGTCCGTTCCAGATCGCTTTTTTGCGAAGCCTGCTTTTGGTACTCCCGTACCTGTGCGCGATATTCGTCGGTCGTTATTTTGTCTACCAGAGGGTGCTCAGGCGCCAGCACCATGT
Source organism: uncultured Caldithrix sp. (assembly GCA_964468415.1). Taxonomy (GTDB): domain Bacteria; phylum Calditrichota; class Calditrichia; order Calditrichales; family Calditrichaceae; genus Caldithrix. The sequence continues at coordinate 2,031 of CAYXUS010000035.1, read as the reverse complement.
ACGTGGCACCGAAAAGCGTATCCGGGCGGGTGGTGAACACGGTAATGATTTCATCCAGTCCGTCAACAGGAAAATCCACCTCGGCTCCTTCGGAGCGGCCGATCCAGTTGCGCTGCATTTCTTTGGTACTTTCCGGCCAGTCCAGTTCGTCCAGATCTTCCAGCAGGCGATCGGCATAGGCCGTGATTTTCAGCATCCATTGGCGCAACGGACGGCGGTACACCGGGTAGCCCCCGCGTTCGCTTTTACCGTTAATCACTTCTTCGTTGGCCAGCACCGTGCCCAAAGCCGGGCACCAGTTCACCGGCACTTCAGAAATGTAGGCCAGTCCCTTTTTGTACAATTGTAAAAAGATCCACTGCGTCCATTTGTAATATTTGGGATCGGTGGTATTGACTTCCCTGCTCCAGTCGTACGAAAATCCCAGAGCTTTGAGCTGGCTACGGAATTTTTCGATATTTTTTTCCGTGGTAATTTTAGGATGGGTACCGGTTTGGATGGCATATTGTTCGGCCGGCAGACCAAAGGCATCCCAGCCCATGGGATGCAAAACATTAAACCCTTTCATGCGTTTGTAGCGTGCCATAATGTCCGTGGCGGTGTAGCCTTCGGGATGCCCCACATGAAGTCCCGCTCCGCTGGGGTAAGGAAACATGTCCAACACGTAATATTTGGGTTTATCGCCGTCGTCTTCGGTGCGAAAGGTTTGTTTTTCGTCCCAGTATTTTTGCCATTTTTTTTCGATTTTTCCAAAGGGATATGCCATCGTTTTAAACCTCTTTCTCGTTATTTTTTGTTAATTTAAAAGTTTTAAAGATATTAAAAAATACAAAGGGTTGCAAGAACGATTTGGCGGATTTGGTTAAAGTGCCGAAAGATAAAATGCGTTTTGGCCCGTTTATTTTTTGACATGCTTTATTTCATTTATTAAATTATTTGTCTTTGATCGGGGCGTAGCGCAGTCTGGTTAGCGCGTACGGTTCGGGACCGTAAGGTCGGAGGTTCGAATCCTCTCGCCCCGACTTTTCTCTTTTTGTCGCTTACCTTCCTCACAAAAATTATCCTGTTTGATGGATTTTGAATTCTTCCGGATTTAAATTTACTCTAACAACAAATTCTTGCTTTTTTGATGATTTTCTAACGTATGGGGGACGTGGAGAACGGAAAGGGCGCATAACTTGTCCGAAAATTGAGGCTCAATTTTGATGATGCAGGCTCATTTTCGGTTGATGAATTTAAGGAGTGTGGTGGGACAATGAAAATCGATTCCGACTCTGCTTTCGCGAAACCTTCGCAGTTTTGCACTGTTATCAATTGTATGGACGGTCGCGTGCAATTGCCCGTGATTTCTTACTTGAAAAAACGTTTTGGCGTGGAATATGTGGATTCCATTACTGAACCCGGGCCGAATCGCATTCTTGCGGAACAGCAGGATGAAAACCTGGTGGTATCCATTCTGAACCGTCTGAAAATTTCCGTGAATAAACACCGCTCTGTTGGCATTGCCATCGCAGGGCACTACGACTGTGCCGGAAATCCTACGGGCGAAGCCCACCAAAAAAGACAGCTACAGGATGCCATCCGGTTTATTCGCCAAATGTACCCCAATATCGAAATAATCGGATTGTGGATTGACAAACACTGGCAGGTAAATGAAATCCTGCAGAATCAGAAATAATTTATGGTTGCAGCATCTTACGAACTTTTTCGTATCGATTGTTTGGATTACGAGGAAAAGCCAATGTTCAAATCTCTAAGTTTAAAATACTTTTTGTCGTTGCTCGTTTTTTCTCCGGTACAGGCCCCGTTCAACTCCGCCAAAAAATTCAATGCTTCCCTGATGCAGCCTCTGCCCGCCCAAGAACTCACCCAAACACCAGCCGCCTCTTATCACCCGCTTAGTCATTAACACCGGGCTTTAGCCCGGTGCCAAAGCACTCATCATCGATAGAAAGAACCGCTTCAGCGGTTTCTCCGGATACCAACCTCTGCCGTTCCCACCGAACCAACCAAAGAATTCATCCAAGCACC
>CAYXUS010000034.1:0-7512 GCA_964468415.1 uncultured Caldithrix sp. | reverse complement strand
TTTTTCGTCCAATCCCAGAATTGTGTGATAAAAGGTTCGGGCGGCTTCTTTCGAATTGTTCACCAAACCAATATGATTAACGCGCATTTTTACCTCAAAAGAATTTTACGAAATCAGATTGACCCTTTCCAGCGTGCTCTGGAAATGGAAAAGAAACGATCTTTGGCTTCCTGTGTCATCTCAAAATAATCGACATTCAGGTGCAGGCCCAGGGCTTCGATTGGGCCGCGCAAGCTTTCGACCAGGGCCATCCGTACTGCTTCGGGAATACCCAGCAGCGGCAGGGCCATTGCCACATTTGCCTGATCGCCATTTACGGCCACATCTAAAATCATTCCCAACTCAAAAAGTGTGGCGGCTATTTCCGGATGTTCCACTTTTTCAATCGCTTTCAAAACATCTTCTCTGCTCACGGTTTGGGCCATTTTGTTTTCTCCCTGTCGCTAATTTACTTACTTTCTTTCAATAACGCGTTTTGCGTCCGTTTAGTTCAACAATTGTTATGCAAATTTAACAAAATATGCCAACCAAATCCAAGAAATTTTATTCCGCAAAAATCGGGCAATTGCACGTTGAATCTTCCAAAATTTTGCTTGCATTCAAAAAAGCCTGTTTCTAAATTCTCAAGTTAATTTGGTAACTGTCCGGCAGCCCATTTTTTTGAGACAAAGGAACCGATTGCACATGGAACAGTTAAGTCTTTTTTCGGAGCAAAACATCCACAAGAACACCTACACCGCCAATCTACGAAAATTCAGATTGGATAAGGCCTTAAACGATCTGCAGATTTTGGAACGTACTTTTAACCCGCCTTCGTCTTTGAACGAAAAAATGCAGGCCTTGCAACAATTGATCGATGTACTTCCCGAAAAGAAGGAAGCCCAGATTTTGTTTCTGGCCAACCTGCGCAAAGATGCTTCTCTGCCCGCTTTTTTACAACCTCTGGCAGAAGATTTTCACTTTTTGCGTCAGGGCATCGACAAAAGGCTTTATGATTTACTGGACAAAACGGAATACGAGTTTATCGTGGAAGGAGTGCATCCTGCGGAAATTTTTATTTCTCAAAATGATTTTCAGAACGCGTTACAGGTGGTAGAAAAATATTTTGCAACGTATGGTGAGCATGCCTATCTCCGGCAATTACATGGTTTTGCTCTGTGGCAATCGGGAGAAAAAAATCGGGCATATTACGATTTTACCTTTGCCCTTTTCGACGGGCCTGCTCAATGTAGGCTCACATTTCTGGCACCCAAGACCTATCGCAACAAATTTTCTTATCTGGTGGCCAAACTGGGGAATGCAGAAAAGGCTCTTCTTCGTTTGCCATTCGCCCTGTGGTTAGACGGGCAGACCTACATCGATGCGGAAAACGAACAATTTGAGCAGCGGATGCGCCAAAAATCAGAAGGCTACGCCCAAATTCCCACTTCGAGCGATGAGATTCTTGAGCGTTTCAATACTCTGCTTTACCTGGCCGAAGTGTTGCGTTTACGTGCCGCGCCGCGCCATCCCGGAAGAGAATTCGAAACGTTGCAGGAAAAAATGCAGGCGCTTCATCTGGAATACTTCAGGCAATACTACGAAACTTTAAAACGTTTCCGTAATATTGCCTAACTCCAAAGCCAGCCAACCCGGTATTCGCTGCCGGAAAAATGAAATTAGTTTTAGAAGCGATCCCCAAAAGGGAAAAGGCCGAAAATCCCTCCGGTGTGAATGAAAAGCACTTTTTCACCCGGAATCTTTTTCTCGCGCAATAACTGCTCAAATCCCAGCCAGGCCTTTACGCCATAAACCGGGTCCAGAACAATCCCTTCCAACCGGGCGACCCGCTTAATGGCCGACAGTTCTTTTTCTTCGACCTGGCCGTATCCCTGGCCCACAAAGCCGTCGATTACGACTATCTCTTTCTTCTCTACATCGAAACGCACATCATATTCTTTTTTTACGGCTTGCAAAATGTGCCGAATTTTGTCCTGAAAGAAAGGCGCATCGTCACACACATTAACCGAAAGAATCGACACAGGGCTATTCGTCAACTTTTTGCCCAGAAGCAGACCGGCATGTGTTCCACCGCTGCCGGTAGCCACCACAATGGTTTCCACATCCGGCATTTGCTTTGTAATCTCTTCAAAGGCCCGGGCGTACCCCCAGGCACCGACGTGATTCGACCCGCCTTCGGGGATAATGTAACACGGTTCGTCATAACCGTTCGCTAAATCCTGCATAATCGCATCTACCTCACGGTATTCTTCAGTGGAAATGATTTTCATATCCACCCCCAGCAACGTGTTCAGCAAATAGTTGCCGGTTAAATGATCCGGAGTCTGCCCTTTCAGAACCAATGTGGTCTTTAATCCGAGCTTTTGGGCGTAAAATGCCGTAGCCCGGCAATGATTCGATTGAATGCCTCCGCAGGTAATCACTCGTTTTGCGCCCTGCGCTATTGCCCGGGCCATTAAAAAATCGAGCTTGCGCACCTTGTTGCCCGAAAGTTCCATGCCGGTCAAATCATCCCGCTTGAGAAAAATCTGGTAGGGTGCGTACATTTCGGAAATTTTGTGCAGCTTTTGGATCGGGGTTGGCCGCAGCGTAAAATTCAAATGGTGGGGGAGTTTCATTCTTTTATTTCCTTATCTATTTTGAAATTTATTCGAATTAATATATAAATATTTAGTAAATTAATGCATTCATTGCAACATCGTTTGGTCCTTTAAACTTCGGGAAACAAAGCAGCCATGCATGCAAATCATTTTTCTGATTATTTGACGCTAAACCAACGAATGGACAATTCTGTTTTTCTGAAAATTGACGATTCATCGCGACACATCGACCTGGCGCTGGTAACCAAACGCCTCAAACGTTTCAACGTCAAAAGGATTCTGTTGTACGGCACCATCTCCGATATCGAGATGTTCCTGCAGCAGGGCAAAAGCGATTTGGCTCACCTGCATGGCTTTGAATTTTCCGTCATTTTCAAGCCCGATCTGTACACTTTTTTGAAGGAAAATATTTCGAAGATTGAAAATTTTCTATTAAAACGTCTCTTTTGCAATGTTGCCTATTTTAAACGGCATCTCCTTCTTTCTCAGGATGTGTTTCATTTTTTTGACAGCCAACCCGAAGTTTTGACCATTCGTGCCCAATCCGACCCGGTAGTTATCGACTTGCCCCATGCAGAGGATGTGGACTCGCTTTTCCTTTTGGCCAATGGCAACAGAGGCAATATTTACGAAGAAGTAACAGATGTGACCCGGCATTTCAATCCGCTTACTGGTAAGCTTTCTCTTCCATTAAAACGGGGAAAAACATATCGGCTTATCGTTTTGCGCAAATATTATTTTGATCAGGAAACCGATATTTCCCATGCCTTCAATTATTACGATGCCACTCCGTTTGCCGCTTTACAAAAATGGTTCAAAAAGCGCCTTTTGCGTTTGCCTGTGCCTGTTAACGGCGTTGTGTATCATCTGGAAGAGATGTTCGATGTAACGCAAAAAATCAATGGCGTTTACTATTCGGCCAATCTGGAAAAAGTTCTGCACGGCATTAAAAAGACCATCGCCTTTTATTACGCCAACAATCCGAATGGCTCCATTAACAATATCTTCCTGAGTATCGTTTTGAAACGCTATTTCAATTCCATGCTTCGGCCCCGGTTTAACATTATTTCGCCTTCGGTACGCTATGTGGTAGCGCCCGATTCTTCCCTAACACGCATCATGGATGTGGATCATCAATTTTTAATCGAGCTGGATATGGAACGTTTTGAGCCCCACACCCCTTATTATTGGAAAGCCGTGGCCACCTTAAAACGGGCACAAAGTCAGCTTTTTGCGGAAAACCAGCAAAAATTGCCGGTCATTGCCCACTGTTTAATGCAGTCGCATTTTTCCATTCCCGAGCAAAAAGTGCACATCGATTTGCTGCATCAGGCCGGTGCCTCCCAAATTTGGTGGAAAGACAAAGCCGACAATACGGTAATTTCCGAAGCCAACGGACAATTTATCCTGAAAAAGCTGGGCTACGCCAATCACCTGAGCACCTTTCTGGCGCAAGGGCTGCCGGTTAGTGAGGTATTGATTCTTTATCCCTCTCTTGATCAGAATCAGCAAGGATTTCTGGACGTGCTCAAAGAACTGTACCATGCGGGCATCAATTTCGAACTCATCGATTACGATTTATTCAACTCCAACCACCTGTGCAAAATTGAAGGCGATAAACTCGTTTTTAATCAAAAGTCTTATCGTTTGCTTCTTTTACCGGCCATACAGGTAATTCCCATCCTTACCATGGACAAACTTTTGCGTTTTTTTAATGAGGGGGGCCACATTGCGGCCATTCAGAAAATTCCCGTAAAAGTGGAATTACGGGAACGGCAGAGACGCTTTGAAGCTTTGAGAAAAAAACTCTGGCTGGTTGAACCGGACATGACAAGTATTACCTTCATTAAAAGTGCCGCCGGTGGGAAAAGTTATTTTATTCCGAAACTGTCTTTGCTGAAAGATTTTATTCAGCCCTATCTTTACAACCAGCCGGTTTTTGCTCAGGCAAACACGCCTTTTTTGGTCCACATTCGGGAAACGCACAACGCATTTTGGGCTTTTGTCTCGAATATTAGCAAAGAAACAGAGCTTTCGGTGGAGCTTTTGGCCAGAGAAAAATGGCAGCCCTTTGAATGGATTGCGCAAAAAAATATTCGCGAAGCAATCCACTTCTGGCATTTTGAGGGAGGAAAACTTCGGGTTCCATTGCACCTGTTCCCGCTGGAAAGCCGCCTTATTGTTCTGGAAAAGAATTCGGGCAGTGAACCCTGGCATGTAAGCGTCTGCCCGGCCGGGCACTGCCACATCGAAGCACCCGAACCGGAAGCCTTTATTGTGTATTTGCACCACGAGCGGCCGGCTACCATTCCTTTGAACCTTACCCGCCACGAAGAAAGGATCAAAATTCCTTTGCAAATCAGCGAAACATTGCGTCCCATTTTCATCACTCCGGATCATTGGGTGCTAAAGGCGGGTAACAAAAAACAAATTTTGCATCTTGACGATTTGAGAAAGGTAATTATCGAGCCGGAAACAACAATTCTGTTGCAAAAGACTTTTGTACTGGGAAAATTCCAGCCCAATTTTGCCTATTTTCTTGATCTGGGTTTGGCGCCCCATCCCTGCAAAATCCATATTAACGGGCAATCGGCCGGACTTTTGTGGTTCCATCCGTTCCGAACGGATATCTCAAAGTTTTTGCGAACCGGAGAGAATACGCTGGAAATCGAATTTATCGGGCCGGTAGGCACAAACGCCCCTTTTGTTCCCAGTGCGGGCTACGTGTTCCACACACCCATTAAGATTGTACCCTACCAAAAATTTTACATTCGCGCCGAAGATTACTCCGAACGCTCTCGTCAGATCATTCAATAAGGAAGACCAACGTCATTTTTTAAAGTAACTGCGTACTTCCACAAAATCTTTTAGCAAATTCGGATCGAAGTCATCCGCACCTTCCACGAGCGAATTGATTTTGATCTGACCGCGCGCATGAATCATTTTTCCCTGTCCCAGAGCAAGTCCCACATGGGTGATTTTATTTCCGTTTTCAGCAAAAAAATAGAGGTCACCTTTTCGGGCCTGCAAGGGATCCTTGCTTACCGGTTGGGCATCTTCAAATTGCATCCAGGCATCCCGACGCAGCGGTTTGCCGAATAGTTTGAACAAAAGCTGGACAAATCCTGAACAATCCAGGCCAAATGCGGTTTTTCCGCCCCAAATGTACGTTGTTCCTAAAAATTCTTTGGCCTTTTCCACCAGTTGATCGGGCGTGAGTGCAGGCAAAGCCTGTAAAATGCGACGCTCCACCCAACCTTTGCGTTCATCGGGCAAAACAATTTGTGCCCAGTCCCCTTCTTCTTTAATAACCGGCAATGTGGTGCCCGCGCTTACGCCCATTATCGGTGCGGCGTTTTTGTTCGGTTCAACATAGATGTACCCGATGGGCACACTCACGGTTTGCCAGTCGGCTTGTGGCGGTTTTGCATAGGTAATCTGATGTTCATTCACCCAGCCTTCGTAACCGTCTTGCGTACGCACACGCCAGAACGAATCTAATTTTTCCTGAGTTTCCAGGCCCTCCCACAGAAACGTTTGCGTGTCTACTTCGCTGTGGAAGGAAGGTTTACGATACACATTGGCAAAACTTACTTTCGTAAAATAGCGCATTCTTACTCCGAGTTATTTGTTTGCGCAGAATCTACAACACTTTTGATTTGCTTTCAACGAAATCTTTAAGCGGGCCTTTAACGCTTTGCTTTTTAAAAGAAATTCCCCTATCTTTGCACCTTTTAAACAAAGAGGCGCGCATGGAATTTTCATCTCAACTCATAAATCGCATTGGCCAAATTCGGGCACTTGTTCTGGACATGGATGGCGTTTTGGTCGATACCGAACCTTTGCACATGGAGGCCTTTCGCCGATATTTGCAAAAATTGGGTTTACCCCATGACGATGCCTACATTTTTTCTTTTATCGGTTTTTCCGTGCCCGACAACATTCGCAATGTTTTTCATCGCTTTTACCAGAATCCATCGGAAGAAATGATTGCGCAGGGAATTCGGGAAAGAGACGCCATCTATTTGCAGCTTCTGCACGATACGCCGCTCCGCCCTTTGCCCGGCATCCGGGAGTTGATCGATTTCTGTCAGAAGCAAAATTTAAAAATCGCGCTGGCTTCATCTTCCGATCGGGAACAAATCCTGACCATTTTTGAGAATCTGAAACGGACTTCGCAAGGTTTGTTCGATCCTTCTGCCATTTTCGATCTGGTTCTGTCCGGTGAAGACGTGGCTCAGCGCAAACCGCATCCGGCCATTTATCAACAGGCCAGCGAAAAGCTTGGCGTTGCGCCGAAAACGGCTTTGGCCATCGAAGACTCCCCGGCCGGAGTGCAAAGCGCAAAAGAAGCCGGGCTTTTGTGTTTGGCATTGAAAAGTAAATTCATCGAAGATAAAAAACTTGCGGCGGCCGACGCCTTGCTCGATTCCGTAAATGATGCCGTGCAATTGTGCCGCAAAGCCTTTTCAACCAAAAAATGAACTCCCGCCTATTTTAAAAGGCGCAAAGATTCCAGCCTTACTTCCCGCCCCAAATGAAAATTTAGATAGCGCAGCAAAAAAGAGAGGGCATCCCAATTTTGAGGAGGCAATTTTGCAAATTCCTGAATGCGGCGATGCGGGAATTTCTGCAATTCTCTCAGGAAATCGATTGCTTCGGCACTTAGCGGCAAAGAGACGTCGGCCGGGGCAGCACAGCCGCTGCAATAAAGCGCGCCCTCCCGGAAAACAAAGCGTCCGCCCTGTGCAAAATCGCTGCGACCGCACACGGCACAGCGTTCGAAATTCGGTTTAAATCCCAGAAACGACACCAACTTGAGAAGAAAGTACAGAAACACAATCACCGGATAGGGGCTTTTTTCCATGGCCTGCAACATTTTGACCAGAAATTCAAAGAAAATTTCATCTTT
>CAYXUS010000033.1:0-30147 GCA_964468415.1 uncultured Caldithrix sp. | reverse complement strand
AATACCAAATACCTGAAAACCATCTCGCAAGATCAATTTATCGAGTTGATCAACAAAATCGATGAGAAGGTTTTCGGGGAAAATCGCGTCGAGATGACGCTAAAAACCCTGAAAACCATCATGACCTTTTTGAGTGAAGCACAGGGGACCAAGGTTACGTCGTTGCCGGTTAATGTGCTCTACGCCGCACTGCGCGATCGAAACCTGAATGACCTGGCCGAAAAAATCGAACAGGCTCAAAAGGAAATCCAGGTGAGTGAACTCTCTTTTGAGATGATTGAGAGTATCTTGTTTGAACGCTTTACCCAACCCGAAGAAGCGCCGGAAGAGGTGGTAGGTTTTGACGAAATTCAGGGCCTGGAAGAAGAAGAACTTGAAATTCCGGTGAATGATATTGACGTAGGTGAAACCACCGAAGAGACTTTAGCGGAAGTCGACGAGCAATTGACAGAACCGGAGACGGAAGAAGAAGAATACGAAGAGGAGGAAGAAGAGGAAGAAGAAATTGAGCCGGAGCTAACGCTGGAAGAAGAATCGCCTGCTTCTGAACCGGAGGCACCCGCAGAAACTCCGGCAGTCGAACCGACCCTTGATGAATCCGAAACGCCTTCTTACGAAGAACCGGCGGTTGTCGAACCGCCCCGTGCCGAAGAGACAGAACCGGAACCCGAAATGCTTGTGGAAGAAACGGTGCCTTCTCCCATTGAAACTTCCGAACCGGAGGCAACAGACACGGAACAAAAAGCCTCAAAAGTGGCCAACGATCTGGCCAATCATTTGGCCAAACAAATCGCCTCCGAAGGCCCGCTGGAAGATTTAAACAATCTGATTAAAGGCCGCACACGCAAAAAAATCATCAAAAAATTGTTCAAGAAAGATGAACAGGCCTTCAACGAATTCATCGCAAGGCTCAATGCCATTCCCACCTGGAAAGATGCGTCGCATTTTATCGACGATACATTCTACGAACGCAATATTAACCCTTATTCCAAAGAAGCGATCATGTTTAGCGACATCGCGTACATGCGTTACTTTCCCAAAGACAAGTACATCGGAAGCAACTTTGAGGAAGAACGGTTTTCCTGATCTCTCGTTAACCGTAACTTTCACGAGAATCTTTCCAAACATTCAGCCTATTTGGTGCAACCAAATAGGCTTTTTTTGTGGCAGTGCTGCCCCAATGAAAATGAGCTAAACGTAATCTAACTGTAAGGTCTCCCTTTTGCGGCAAGGTCCGTTTTTTATTCTTTACCCGAATTTTTAAAGTAACCTGCGCCCACACAGGCGACGTCCAGCTTGAAAAAATGCTTGTTTTAACCTATTTTGCATCCGTCCGGGGCACCGCACTTTTAAACGACGATCGCCCGGCAACACAAAAACGCTTTTTGTAGAAAGCGATCTCGCATTCATCCTTTGCGGAGGTAATCATGCAAACTTTTTTGATTATCGGCTTTGGCAAATTGGGAAGCGCCCTGAGCCGCCTTTTAAAAGAGCGCCTTTCCGCCGACGTTATTGTGCAGGGGCACTCTCCCTTTTTCGATGAGGCCTGGCGTCCCTTTCTCAATCCGGAGGCTTATTTTCTCCGGCTCAACCGGGAAATCGTGCGTAAAGCACAGGGCATTTTTATTACCGTACCCGACCAGCAGATTGCCTCCGTTGCTGAACAATTGAAATCATTTGACCTGAACGATCGTTTTGTGGTACACACGTCGGGACTCGTCTCCGCCGAAGTTCTGGAACCTTTGGGCGCGCAGGGTGCGCTTATCGGAAGCCTGCATCCCCTGCAAACGTTTAACGAACGCTTTCTGGAACCGCACGTTTGGGACAACATTACCTGTACCTTTCAGGGAGACTTACGTTTACTTACTCTGCTGCATGGTCTGCTTTCTCCTTTGCACATCCGTTTGCTGCCGGTAACCGCGGAACAAAAGACGGCCATTCACCTGGCCGCCGTAGTAGCGGCCAATTATCAGGTAGCTTTGTACGCCTGGGCACAACAGATTCTGGAAGAGAGCCAGCTAAAAAGTCATGACGTTGCCCGGTTGCTTGGACCGTTAGTCCGCACGGTCGCCGAAAATTTTACCACCAAGCCGCTGCCCGAAATTCTCTCCGGCCCCATTCAACGGGGCGACACACAAACCATTCATCAGCATTTGAACCTGCTGGAACGCCAAAAAGACGGCTCTTCCGTACAACTGTACAAATTACTGGGACGCAAGCTGTTGCAAAATCCGCATTTCCCCATTGCAAACCGCGAACAACTATTGAGGATTTTCAATGACCGTTAACCTGAACAGCGACTTTCACATTCACACCGCGCTTTGCCGTCACGCCAGCGGCGAAATGCACGAATACGTAGAACAGGCCATTGCCCTGGGACTAAAGGAAATAGCCTTCACCGACCACATTCCCCTGCCCAACGGCTTTGACTGGAAACATCGCATGGACGAAAAGCAATTGGAAGGCTATGTGAATGCCGTGCAAGCCCTGCAAGCGACCTACCCGCAAATCAAAATTCGTCTGGGAATCGAAGCCGATTTTTACGACGGATTTGAAAACTATCTGGAGCGAACCATACGCACGTATCCTTTCGAGGTCATTATTCTTTCCGTACATTTCATCCGGGATTGGCCGGAGGGCAACTGGGTATTTCACTACCATTTTCCGCACAAAAACATCGGACAAATTTATTCCGAATATTTGCAGGCTCTGTTGCGTGGCATCCAAACCGGGCTGTTTAATGTGGTTGGGCATCTGGATTTAATCAAACGCGAAGGACATCCGCTATTAAAGCATAACGAAACCGAAGTGCGTCAGGTGCTTAAGGCCGCTGCACAGGCGGGCATGGCCGTGGAAATCAACACATCCGGTTTGCGCAAAGCCATTGGGGAACCCTATCCCCATGCTTCGCTCTGGCCGCTCATTGCCGAATACGATTTACCCGTTACCCTGGGCTCGGATGCGCACGCGCCGGAGCAGGTAGGCTTTGCCTTCTCCCGCGTGGTGGAGGATCTTGCGCGTATTCCCAATCTCAAATATGCCCGTTTTGCGGGAAGAAAAATTCTCCCCGCTCCGTTTGTAAAATAAAAACTTTTACAGTAAGTGAGGCTTACCATGACTACTCTGTACGATCAAATAAACCGGAACATTCCGCGAATTTTGGAAAACGCCAAAAACATTGCCGTGGTAGGCATTTCCAATAAACCCTACCGTGACAGTTACACCGTCACCAAAGTTTTAATGGATTACGGCTATCGAATTTTCCCGGTAAATCCCAATTACGACGAAGTGCTGGGCATGAAGTGCTACGGTTCGTTAAAAGAAATTAAAGAACCGATCGATATCGTGGATATTTTTCGGCGGCCGGATCAGGTGATGCCGGTGGTGGAAGACGCCATTGAAATCGGCGCCCGTGTGGTGTGGATGCAATTGGGCGCCGAAAATGAACAGGCGGCACAAAAAGCGCTAAACGCCGGTTTGCAGGTTGTCATGCATCACTGCATTAAAGTGGAAGTGCTGCGCTTCCGTTAAGCCCCGGAGCTGCAAACATCCATCTTTGCCATCTTTCAGTCAATCTTTTGCAACATACTTGCAGAACAAATAAATTAGGCTTTGATTTGAACAACCACGGGGCATCAGGCATGCGCTTTTTTCATTTGCTGCTAATTCTTTTACTATTTACCGGGTGTCAATTCGACAAAAAATCTCAGGTTCAAACCGGGCTGGATCGTGCGGCCGAGTTTCAATCCGTTTTTGCGGGCAAACGTCTGGGTATTATTGCCAATCACACGGCTTACAATAGTCAGGGCGTGTTCATTACGGATGTGTTCCGCCGGATGCCCGGAGTTAAAGTTAGCGCCCTGTTCGGCCCGGAACATGGTTTCCGCGGCAGCCATTCCGCCGGAGTGAAAGTGGAAGAGCACAATGCGTTTCTGGACAGCATTCCCATTTACAGTTTGTACGGCAAAACGCTTAAACCTACTCCGCAAATGCTAAAAAACGTAGATTTGCTGGTTTTCGATATTCAGGACATCGGGGCGCGTTTTTACACCTACATCTGGACCATGGCCCTGGCCATGGAAGCGGCTGCGGAGCAGCACATTCCCTTTGTGGTGCTGGATCGGCCCAACCCGATTAACGGTGTGCAGGTAGAAGGAGGCGTGCTCGATACGGCCTTTGCCTCCTTTGTCGGACTGTATCCCATCCCCGTGCGACACGGCATGACCGTGGGTGAATTGGCGCGGCTTTTTAATGGTGAGGGGTGGCTGAAAAACGGTGTTAAAGCCGATTTGACCGTAATCCCCATGAAAGGCTGGAAACGCGCGGAATGGTTTGACCAAACCGGACTGAAATTTATTCCGCCTTCACCGAACATGCCGAATTTACAGACAGCGACCGTTTACCCGGGGATGTGTCTTATTGAAGGCACCAATGTTTCCGAAGGACGTGGTACGGATCGGCCGTTTTTGCAGTTCGGTGCGCCGTGGATAAATCCTTCCGATTTGCTGGCGTATTTAGGGCGTTTTCATCTGCCCGGGGTACGTTTTTCGCCCGTTGATTTTACGCCAAAATCGTTGCCGGGCAAAGCGCTGCATCCCAAATACGAAAATGAGACCTGTCACGGGCTGACATTGCACGTGACCGACCGTCGTGCCTTCCAACCGTTTTTAACCGGTGTGCGTATTGTGCAAAGCATTCACGAATTGTACCCGCGGCAATTGCAATGGCGGGCCAAACATTTCGATCGGTTGGTTGGCAGCGACAACTTGCGCAAGGCCATTTCGCAAAATCAAGATTTAACGGCGCTGATTAAAACATGGCAGGAGCAGGTAAAGGCTTTTCAAAAATTGCGGGAAAAATACGAATTGTATTGAAGAAATCTTCGTCTGAAAAACACGTAAAGCAACTGCGTAACGCCTGCAGAGACTTGGCAATTTTGGCCCAGTGCAGCAATTCTTCCAATTTTTCCGGGAAATTAATTTTACGGAAGGCCTTTTCAACAGACGGATCGACCGTGCCAAATTTGATTCCTGACACAGACTCAATGGCTTTGGGTAATCCTTTGATTTTCCCCTTTTGGATTCCTTTTTGTAGCCTTTTTTGCAGGCCTTCCTTTAATCCTTTCCTTTCGGCATTATGTCATACCCCCTTCTTTTTCTCAAACGGTTTTTTGACGGATCGGGTAAAATTATGATCCATTCAACAAACCGATAAAGCCGGACTAAAGTTTTATGGGTAAATCTCATCCATCCTAACGGTCCGTGGCCATACTCAAGACCTTTTCGAAAAGGGATGCCGATCAATTTAAAAAAATTTGAAAGCGGAAGTAAAGCATTCGCACAGTTTTTCTTGCGCTCAAAATTTGATTTAAAGAATCGCCTCAATTAGCATCTTATTCATCCGATATTTACATTCTGACAAACGATAGAGGATTGCATTATGCCATACACCAAATTCGTCCACTCCTTTCTGCAGGAAAGCGCGCAACGCTTTCCCGACAAACCGGCTTTTTTCGCCGAGAACAAGTGGTACACATACGCTTACATCGAACAACAGGCCAATCGCCTGGCCAATTTGCTCAAAGAATTGCAGGTACACCGCGGCGACCGGGTGGCGTTTTACATCGAAAATTCCGTGGAATATGTGATCACATACTACGCAACGCTGAAAGTCGGCGCCATTACCGTGGCCCTGAATACCGAACTGACGGCCGACAATGTGGACTACATTTTGCAGGACTGCGACGTACATTTTTTATTGATCGGACAAAAATTTCTTAAACGTTTGGGCGTTCTCGCGGAAAAACCTTATTTGCAGCACTTCCTGATCTGGAACACCGGAAAAACAAAAATAGCTGCAAGCAATGCAAAAACCATTCTTCTACCGCAAGCTTTTGAATCGTTCCCCGCTTCGTTCCGGGACACACGCATTATCGATCTGGATGTGGCCTCCATCGTGTACACCTCCGGCAGTACGGGTAAACCGCGCGGCGCAACCCTGACCCATTTGAATATCGTGACCAACACACGTTCCATTGTTGACTACCTGCATTTAACCGCCGAAGATCGCATCATGGTCATTTTGCCCTTTTACTACATTTACGGAAAGTCGCTTTTGAACACACATTTTTTTGTCGGCGGTTCGGTGGTGGTGGATAATCGTTTCTTGTTCCCGAATGTTGTTTTAAAAACCATGCAGGAACAAGAGGTTACGGGATTTTCCGGAGTGCCTTCCACATTTACGATTCTTTTAAACCGCTCGAACATTCGCTCACAAAAATTTCCGACCCTGCGCTACGTAACGCAGGCCGGCGGCGCCATGGCCCCGGCCGTGCAAAAAGAAGTCGCCAAAATTTTCGCTCCGGCCAAGCTGTACATCATGTACGGCGCTACAGAAGCTTCGGCCCGCTTATCGTATCTTGATCCCGAATTTTTGCCGAAAAAATGGGGCTCCATCGGCAAGGCCATTCCCAATGTGGAACTGTTTATTGCCGATGCGCACGGCAATCCTTTGCCGCAGGGTCAGGAAGGTGAAATTGTGGCCCGCGGCGCCAACATCATGAAAGGCTACTGGAATCATCCCGAAGAGACGCGTAAGGTGCTCAAACACGGATTGTACTACACCGGCGACATTGGCGTAATGGACGAAGACGGCTTTTTGTTTGTGGTGGGACGCAGCAAAGACATGATTAAAATCGGCGGAAATCGGGCCAGCGGCAAAGAAATCGAAGATGCGATTTACGAGCATCCGCAGGTGGCCGACGTGGCCGTGATCGGAGTTCCGGATGATACGTTGGGCGAAGTTCCCAAGGCGTTTATTGTTTTGAAAGAACAGGCCCAAAGGGACGATTTCGAGAAGAGCCTGCTCGCCTTTCTGAAGGAGCGTCTGGCAGCGTACAAAATTCCCAAATATTTCGAGTTGCGCGATTCGCTACCCAAAAACAAATCGGGCAAAATTCAGAAGCTCAAGCTGGTGGCGGAAGAAAAGAAGCGGAGAGAAAAAAATTCTAATTTTTAAGCCTGTGCCGAACGCTTTCGGATTAAAATCGTTCGTCGGAAAGGCAAATCACTTTCCTGTCTGGTCTTGCACATACTCCCAAATGCCTTTAATGCTGTTGCGCATAAAGTAGCGCTCCCTTTCCCGAATGTCGGCCGGTAGGTCGGCAAAACAACGCAAATTCGGATCGATGCGCAGCAATTCCCGCAAAACGGATTCGGGCGAAGAACCTTTTTCAACGGCCAGGCGGATCGTTTCTACCCACAGGTCGAGCTGACCTTGGGCCACCTGCACAACCCGTTGCACGTCTTCCCGATAGCCGTAATGCGCAAAGCAGATGCCCCGCACATTTTGCCGACTCAAAATTTCTACGGAACGGCGGTGAATTTCGTACTTAAAGCGGGGTGGCGTGGCCACACGCTGCAAAAACTCCCGACCGCAGGGAATGCTCACTCCAAGCGCCTCTCCGGCGAAAAGCACATTGTCCAGCACAAAGCCAAGATGATGTGCCGCATGGCCGGGTGTTTCAATCGCGCGCATCACTCCGGCGGCGGTTTCGATTTGTGCGGCAAAAAAGAGCCGGTTTGCGGGCACGGGCAAAATGGGGCCGTACGTTTCGGCCAGCTTTCCCAGAACCTTAAGCGAACCCTGCCATAATTTTTCGGGATCAATCAAATGCGGTATGCCTTTGGGGTGGCAGCAAATTCGGGCATCGGGAAACCGCTCGGCCACACGACCGACGCCCCCGGCATGATCGATGTGAATATGGGTAAGCAGAATGTAGTCGAGTTTTTGTACACCGGCGCTTTGTAATTCCCGCAATAAATGAGGAACGGTGACCGACGGTCCCGGATCGACCAGCACGGTAAGGCCGTCTTTTTGCCACAGCCAGCTACTAACGAAATGCCGAAATCCTGCAAGCGGCAAGTCCAGATCAATAAGCCGCAATGTCGGTGAAATTTTGTGCATAACCTGTTCTTTCGTTTTAAGCCCCAAACGAATTCTCCGTACTCAAAATTCCTTTCGAATTTAAAGAACTTTGCCATTTGATAAAACGCCTGCCCTTTCGTCTTACGGACATTTTTTTTAACTTGTGCCGTATTCAACGAATCTGGTGTGTCATGACCCTCAGAGAAAAAACAAAAGCCATCAAAGAAATCGGCCTGCGCCTTGGTTTTGACAAAATAGGCATCGCCCCAGCCGAAAAGCTGCCCCATGCCAGCTATCTTACCCAATGGCTAAGTGAGGGACGCCACGGTACCATGCAATGGATGGAGAATTATCTGGACAAACGTCTCGATATCCGCAAGCTGTACCCGCCCGCCCAATCGGTGATTGTTGTGGCAAGGAACTATTACACCCCTTTCAAACATTCTCCCGATCCGAACAAGGGAAAAATCAGCCGCTATGCCTGGGGAAAAGATTACCACAAAATTTTGAAAAAAAACCTCAAACGCTTTCTAAGCGCTTTGCGCGAGATAGATTCAACTCTGGAGGGCCGTTTGTTCGTCGATACCGGACCGGTGCAAGAAAAATTGTGGGCGGTCCGGGCAGGGATTGGCTGGCAGGGCAAAAACACAAATATCATTAGCCGTAACTTTGGCTCATGGTTGTTTTTAGGTGTGTTGATTATCAACCAACCATTGGAATATGACCAGCCCGTTCCGGACTATTGCGGAAGTTGTAATGCCTGCGTGCAGGCATGCCCCACCAATGCGCTGCAGCCCTACCGGCTGGATGCTTCCAAATGCATTTCTTATTTAACCATCGAATATTGGGATCGCCCCATTCCGGAAACTTTGGCGGACAAAATGGGGAATTGGGTCTTTGGCTGCGACATTTGCCAGGACGTGTGCCCCTGGAATCGTTTTGCACAAACAACCGAAGAACAAGATTTTTTCCCTCTTGACCCGCGTTTTGTCCAGCCGGAGCTGGAATGGTTGGCCGATTTAAGCGAGGAAGAATTTAAACGGCTCTTCAAAAAAACTCCCGTAATCCGGGCAAAATACGCGAACTTCAAACGAAACGTTTTAACGATTCTTCGCCGGCGATGGTCCCATTCCCCAAAATAAAAACGCTGTCAGCCTCTGTGTTACCTAAGCAGTACCATCTTTCTGACTGTGTGGTGGTGTGGCGTTTCTACCTTAAAAAAGTAGATCCCGGAAGCCACCGGATTTCCGAAATCATTTCTGCCGTGCCAGATGTAACGATATTCGTTGCCTTTGTAGTGCATTGCGTCATCCAACAGCGTACGAACCAATTGCCCGGCGGCATTGTAGATTTTAAGACTGACTTTTTCGGTGCGGTCCAGGGTAAAACGGATGGTTGTACTCGGGTTAAAGGGATTGGGATACGCTTCCCAAACTTTAAATGAAACCGGCGGGGTGCTTTCAGCCATTCCGGTTGCTCCGGCAGGCGCAATGTGCACATCATCGATAATCCATCCCCAGCCGTGTGTGTACGGATCGGCATGCAAACGAAAGCGAAGGTACACATAATCCCCCGCAGAATAGAAGTCATCCAGATCAATATCATGTTGCACATAAAGACCGTCGTCCGGGTTTTTACTGTCGTTGTAATAGGACAACCAATTCTTATTCAGGCGCGCATCGTAAGGCGTGATCAAAATCCGCCAGTTTTCACCGTCGGTAGAGCCTTCCACCGTTACGTAATCCCACATTTGCTGATCGGGGTAAAAGTGGCCCTCTTCTCCGGGTTCCACCAGAGCAATATCTTTGTAAATCAGGTGATACTTTTCCCCTATTTTCAGCGGCGTTCCCAAAATGGCCACGTAATCCTGCATATCTTTGTACGGATGATCCGACTGCAAGCCGGCCGTAGAAAATCCCTGAGGCTTATCGATGGTCAAATCCCCGTAAAAATCGCTGAAACCGCTATTAAACGAAATGTTCACACTATCCACCGCTTCGTAAATCATTTGCTGCATGGCATTTGAAAAGTACGAACGTCCGTCCTTAAAGCCAATCACCTGCACATCAAGGTAATCGGGCGGTTCCACCTTTACAACCACAAACGTGTCCAGATAGGCTCGCACCTGCGGCAAACGAGCGTAGGTTTCGTCGTTAATATCCACGTGTACCGAATCGTAGGCGGCCCGTGTGCGGAAGAAAATTTTTGTCGTATTCAAACGCGGATGCGGAGGATTAATCGCCTTTAGTTCCGGGGGGAGCACCGGCACAACCAATTCGGGTAAATTTTCATCGTGCAGCGACCAGATACCCCGGCCGTGCGTTACCGCAATAATTTCTTTGTTGATGATTTTCAAACGCCGGATGGACGCCGCCGGTAAATTTCCATTGGCATATTGCCAGCTTTGTCCGTTGTCCCGGGAGATGAAAAGTCCCACATCGGTACCGATCCAGATTTGTGTGGTATCGTAAGGCAAAATCAGTGCACAGTGTACGGGAATTTCCGGCAAATTGTGGGTAAGATCTTGCCACGAATTGCCAAAATCGCGCGTCCGAAAAATTTTACCATAGCCGTAAACGCCAAACAGGGCCAATGCCGTGGCGCTATCGGAGGGGTGGGTGGCCAACCCCGTTAACATGGCGTCGGGAGAGCCATCGGGACGGGTAACCGTTTGGAAGGTACGCCCGCCGTCATGCGAAACATTGATGGTGCCGGACGAACCGGCAATCCATACTACCGATGTATCCACCGGCGAAACCGCGATGCGTATCCAGCGGTGCCCGCCCAAATTCACATCGTATCCGTGCCATTTTTGTCCGCCATCCACGGTAAGGTAAATTTTGTTCTGCTCGGACACGGTAAAAAGCTTTTGCGGATTCAAGGGTGCCATAACCAGTGGCGTGTGGAATATATTACTTTCCGGCAGTCCGTTGTTAATGGAGGTAAACCGATTGCCGCCGTCGGTCGATTTGTAAATACGTGAGTCGTAGAGTGTAGCGTACACATTGTACGGATCATAATAATCCCAGGCGCAGTCGAAACCGTCGCCCCCAACCACTTTGTGCCAGGAACTTTGAGCATCCGGATCAACGGGTGAAATGGACGTGCCGTTGTCCTGACTTCCCCCAATAAACTGATTTAAAAACGGATGGCGATCCCCGTCGTAATATTGGGTTACGTTGTAGCCATTGTCTTTGCTTTCCCAATCCACCCCGCCATTCGGCGAATAAAAAATGCCCCCGTCGTTGGCATCCAGCAGGGCAAAGGTTTGGTCGTTATTCGGGATGACCGTCAAACAGTGGTGGTCGGCATGCACGTAAGGCAGGCCATTCCCACCCCACCAGTTGCTAATCGCTACCACCTGCATTCCATTGTGCAAATCGACCTGGTACAGATCGAGCCCCCCGACGAAAACCACCTGAGGGTCAAACGGATGCACCACCAGGGTGTTGTCGTACCAGCCCTGTTTTCCCAGCCAATTTGTAGAATTTCCTTTATTGATCCAGGTGTTACCGCCATCCGTGGATTGGTAAAAGCCCTTTAGTCCGCCGTCGGAATTGGCGACGGCGGCATACACGTAATTAGTATCTGTCGGAGAAATGGCAATCTCAATTCTGCGGTGGTCTGTAATTTCTTCGCTTACTTTTGTCCAGGTTGTGCCCATGTCGGTCGATTTGTAGATGCCCTCGCTTAGAAGGGCCGCCAGCAGCGTATTAAAATTTTGGGGATTGGCCACAATTTGCTGCACATGGCTGGCACTCAAAACCTTCTCCCAGCTCTCGCCTCCGTCCAGTGTGCGCAAAATACCGTTGTTGGTTGCGGCCAATACCGTGTCGGAATGGAGGGGATGCACAACCAGCCGGTTTACGTAACGAAAATCGTATTCTCCCGCTGTCGCTTCTAACTGCCGCCAGTGTTCGCCGCCATCTTCGGACTTAAAAATTCCGTCGCCCACAATGCCATCGTAATTCCCAAAACCTTCCCCCGTCCCGGCGTACAAAATATCCGGCTTTCCCGGACACACAACCAGCGCAGCCACAGAAAGCGCCGGCATGTCGTCCGTAACCGGTCGCCAATGTGCGCCCGCATCTTCGGTTTTCCACACACCGCCGCCTACCGATCCGGCCCACCAAATCGCCGGATTATTCGGATGCGCCACAATTGCCCGCGAACGCCCCCCGATGTTGGACGGGCCCCGTTCTACCCAATCTTCCGCAGCCGACTTTTGCCGTGCAGATTGCATTTCCCGCGCCTTTTTCAAAGCCGAAAAACGCCAATTTCCATGATACGAAAACGGCTTCCCAAATTCCGAACGCAACATCTTCTCGTAAAGTAATGCCTGATCCGGACGGTCCTGGCGCTCGGCTTTGCCTTCTTCGCCTTCGCCGTAAAGCCTCTTTATTTTTTCGGGAATGTTTTCATCTTCGCTTTTCATCAGCCACGGGGAAATTCTGGGCACAGCTAAAACCGCGACGAAAACCACCGTAAGAAACACAAGAAGCGGGCGAACATATTTGGGGTGCATGCTTTTCTCCTAATTTAATTTGCGGCCTGGGCCACAACTTTGTGTGTTTGCCTTGAACTGCCGGTTACTTCCCATTGCTTCTAAAATAAAGAATATTTATTTTGTCCCGGTGATCAAACCGACAATTTGGTGCAGGTTTCGTGCACAAGACGGTACCGTTCGAAAAAACACCGCCTACAGGATTGATGGGAGGCCCATGCATTTCAATTTTAAAAGTTACTATCTGGTTCTTTTTATTTTGATCGCGTTTGTCGTTCTGAAATACGTCTTGCCCTATTGGAAACATCTTAAAATTCAGCAAAAAGCGCAATCGCTTTACATGCATTTGGATCAGAGCCATCTCCCCTGGAAGGTCGCGGGCTATTCCGGGCAAAATCATCCCATCTATTTGTACGAAACTGGTCAGGGGCCAGATACCGTACTCATCATGGGCGTTTTTCACGGCGATGAGCCTGTAGGAGCCGATCTTATTGTACGTCTGGCCGACACCCTGTCCGCCAACCCCTCGCTCATCCGCAACCATGCCATCCTGATCCCCGTGGTAAATCCCGACGGGCTGCTGAAAGGAACGCGAACCAATGCCAACGGCGTGGATATTAACCGCAACTTCCCCACCGACAACTGGTCACCGGTGTACACAAAAAAACACTACTTCCCGGGGCAGGAAGCCGGTTCGGAAAAAGAAACCCAGCTCGTAATGGAGTGGATTGCCCGTTACCATCCGGATCGTATTGTGAGCATCCATGCGGCCCTGCGCATGAATAACTATGACGGACCGGCGCGCGAGTTGGCCGAAGCCATGAGCAAATACAACGGCTACCCGGTAACAAGCGAAGTGGGGTATTCTACTCCGGGCTCTCTGGGCACGTATGCCGGAAGAGAAATGCACATCCCTACCATTACTCTGGAATTGCCCGATGCAGACCCCGAAGAAGCCTGGCAACAAAATTTTAAGGCGTTGCTTCAGGCCATCAATTTCGATCGATGAAAGGCCAAAAGTAAAGGTCGGGAAAATGCGAAAAGCGCAAAACGGTTAGGCAAAAGGATTGCCTCTTAAAATAGGCCCGTTCGTCCGATCCGCTTTTGTTCTGTTTTTTAATGCCGCGAATGAATGGTTGCCGTCCATTCGGTGAAATCCCGTCCACTGGGATTCTGAAAAATGCGCAAGCCAAACTCCGGCACCACGGCCAAAAGGTGATCAAAAATATCGGCCTGAATGGCTTCGTAGTTTTCCCACCGAATGTCGTTGGTAAAGGCATATACTTCGATCGGCAAACCTTGCGGGCCGGGAGGCAACTGTCGCACCATTTTCGTCAAATTCTTGTTAATTTTCGGATGATTCTTGATGTATTCGGCTGCGTACACACGAAACGTACCGATGTTGGTCATGCGCCGCCCATTCACCTTTACGCTGTCGTCAATGTTGTGTTCTTTGTTGTAGCGTTCCAGTTCTTCCAGCTTGCGGTCAATGTAATCGCGCAACAGATGTATGCGCCGGAAGCGTTCGATCATTTCCCGGTCGCAAAACTTTACCGAATTTTGATCGAGGTAAATGGCCCGTTTAATGCGTCGTCCGCCGGCTTCTTCCATGCCCCGCCAATTCCGGAAAGAATTGTCCAACAATTTGTAGGTGGGAATTATCGTAATCGATTTGTCCCAGTTCTGGACTTTAATCGTGTGCAGCGCAATGTCAATCACATCTCCATCGGCGCCGAACTGAGGCATCTCAATCCAGTCACCCACATGCAGCAAATCGTACATATTAATCTGCAAACCGGCTACAAACGAAAGAATCGTATCCTTAAAAATCAACAAAACAATGGCCGTCATGGCGCCAATGCCGCTCAGCAGCATCCAGGGAGACTGGTGTGTTAAAATACCAATGATGAAGATTATGGCCACCAGATAATCGATAATAATAATGACCTGCAAATAGCTCTTGATCGGTCGGGTTTTGGCACGGGGTTTTAATTCGTAATAGCCGTTGGCCGCATTCAAAAAAGAGGCGATTACCCGGGCCGTTAGCAAAATAAGCAGAATGTTTGCCAAACCGTCCAACGTAGGAGCAAAAAGGGGCGTCAAAAAGATGAGATTTTTGATGATTAAAAGGGGAACAAAATAGGCCAAACTGTGCAAAACGCGATGCGCAATAAGCAAATCATCAAACTGGGTTTTTGTTTTCCGGGCGAATTTTTTCGCCAGGCGAATACCTATTTTGATGGTAAAAAGCCAGCCGATGTACGAAGCAATTAAAATCAAAAGCGAAAAGAACAAATCATGCACCCACGGAAGGCGCCCAAACAAATCGTGCACGTAGTTTATCATCGTTCTCATGAATTTTCCGCTCCCATATTTTTTGCCGTCGTTTGTTTGGGTAAAAGCAACTGCTGCTTTAAACCTGCCTCATCCTGCTCAAACAGCCAGGCCGGTTTGCGCACTGCCTCAATCGTGTGGTCGCTCCGATAAATAATGCCAGAGCCCAGCGGGATGCCCAGGCCGTGCACAAAACGATTTTCCAGTTTGTGCAAAAGCTGTTTTACACCGGCCCAGTGTTGCTCTTCTTCATGCACGGCAACAACAAACGGAACCAATTTCAACATTTCCTGCGGATTACCTTCTTCGTCTGCCGCTAAGAGCCCCAAATGCACCGCACCGGCCGAAACGCCAATGAGCCAGGCGCCCTGGTAATAGCGATCCACAAGAATATCTGCCATGCCGGTTTGCCTGATAATCTTCCATCCCTCAGCCACATCGCCCCCGGCAAGCAAAATAATTTGTGCCGACTGTAAAGCCTGGCGCTGGGCCGGGGTGAACTCTTTACGAATGTGCATGGTTTGCCGCACACCGGCCCATTGCATGGCTGCCTGAAAAATCTGATAAAATTCAGGCCGATCGTTGTTCGCCGCACCAATGTACGCAGCCGAATGCGGAGGCTCCTGCCCCCAAAGCCACTTGAGCACCCCCTGCTCATTGACCTGCCAAAAAAGATTCTGACTGTCGGCCAAAAGCAAAATCGGTTTTTGCCCCACAACTCCCCCAAAGCTTATCATCCTTTAAATTATGATTTTTCGAAATGGATGCAAGTGGTGGTGCCCTAAATTTCGCGGAATCCGGCTCAAATTTTCTTTTGAACGGATTTCTTGATTTTTTGCAAGCCTCTTGCTATATTTAACCCAATAATTTAAACAAATGGTTAAACCAGATGGAAGAAAATTTCACACAAAAAGAAGAACACATTCTTAAAGTCGCGTTGGACGTTTTTCTGGAAAAAGGTTTGCACGGCACCAAAATGCAGGAAATTGCCGATCGCGCCGGAGTGAACAAAGCCATGCTGCACTATTACTTTCGCAGTAAAGAGCGGCTGTACGCCATGATTTTCGAAAAGCTCTTTTTGAAGTTCATGAATGCCATGGCCGATTCGTTCCGACCCGAGCAAAATTTTGCCGCCACACTTCGGCATTTTGTCGGCACATTCATCGACAGCATGCGCGAAAATCCGCGTTTGCCGTTGTTCGTGGCCCGGGAGCTGAGCTGGGGCGGCGCTACGGTGCAAAAAATCATGCACGATTTGGTAGAACAAAAAGCCGTCAAATCGCCGCAAATCATGATCGACGAATTGCGGAAAGCCGAACGCCGGGGGGAAATACGGGCCGGGCTCTCGCCGATCCAATTCATTTTTACACTGATCGGTGCCTGCGTTTATCCTTTTGTCGCCCGCCCCATTGCCGAAGCGCTTTTTCCCGATTTGCTCGATGATTGGGACACTCTGATCGAGCAACGCAAGGAAGCGGTTTTCGATCTTCTTTACAACGGGTTAAAAAAGTAAGGGATACCATGAAGTCACTTCGTTTTTTATTTTGGGCAATGGCCGTTTTTTGGGCTGTGCGCACGCTGCCCGCGCAAACGCTGGAGCAAACCGTGCATCTGGCCCTGCAACAAAACAAAACCATTTTAGCCCGAAAGCAGGCCGTGCGTAAGGCGCAGCTCGAAGCAAAGGCGGCCTTTCGCTACACCTTGCCCCGATTGGATTTTAACGCCTCGTACCGTCATGTAACCCATGTGCCCCACATTCAATTCCCGGCATTTTTGGGCAGCGGGACGGGCATTAATTTGGGGGCGTACGATTCGTACGAAACCGGCCTGACCCTGCGCTACGCTCTGTTTAACGGATTTGCCAACCGCAACACCGTGCGTTTGAGGGAACAAAGAGCAGCCCTGTCCCAAATTGTACTGCAGCAAACGCAAAAGGAGATTGCCTTTCAAACGATTTCTGCCTACCGCCAGGTGCAGCGCTGGTTGCTGGAAAGAGATGTCTTAAAAAACAGCATGGCCCGAACCGATTTGCAATTGGCCCGCATTCGCGCATTGATCGGGCAGGGCATGGCACTGGCTCTGGATTCGCTTTCGCTTACCCTGGCCAAACTGCGCCTGCAAAAACAAATGATCGAAGTGCAAAATCATTTGCAAACCGCACAGGCACAGCTCGATCAATTAACGGGACAAAAGGTAACCGTGCAGGCCTTTGGCGGAGAAGAAGTTACCGCTTGCAAGGTACGTCCGCTTTTTGCCCAAATGGAAACGTTAAAAAAGTTGGAGCAGCAAAGCCGGATGCAGCAAACGCAAATCCGCCTGAAGCAGGCCGCCTATTTCCCGGGCGTGCAGATTTTTGCCGGTTACAATTACGGCAAACCGGGCGCCGACATGATTCGCAACGAATGGATGAGCTACGGCGTTTGGGGCGTGAATGTAAGCTGGAACATCTTCAATTGGTTTTCGGATCGCTTGCAGGTGCAGGCCGCGCGTGCGGAGGCGGAAGAAATTCGCTGGCAAAAGCAGACGGCCAAGGAAGAAAGCCAAACCCGTTTCGAAAGTGCCCTGCGTACCTGGCAAACGCTTTTTGAGCAATACAAAGTTTTGAAAACGGCCTTTGACGTGGCAGGCCGTAAAATGAAAATCGTGGAAGCGCGCTACCGGCAGGGCATGGCCACGGTTACCGATTTTAACCGGGCCAATCTCGACCTAACCGAGGCCGAACTCAACGTAAAGCGGCAATTGCTTCTTTTGGCCTTGCAGCGCAATCAGGTGGAATTTTTAAGCGGAGAACCCATTAATCAATGGAGTATTCGAAAATGAAGAAAATAATCTTTCCGATTTTGCTGGCCGGTTTGTGGCTGGCCAACGGCTGTAATTCACAAAAAAATACGCCCTTTGCCTACAACGGTCAGCTCGATGCAACGGTGGTGCGTCTTGCGGCTAAAACTACCGGCACCATCGATTCCGTCACGGCGGACGAAGGGCAGACCGTCAAAAAGGGGCAGTTGCTGGTCAAGATCGATGCCCGAAAAACAGCCCTGCAGCTAAAAGGCCAGTTGGCACAGTTGGACGAAATTAAGACGGAACTGGCGGCCTTGCGGGCCAAAGTGCAACAGGTGCAAAGCCAGTGGGAATTTACGAATCGTACCTTCAAAAAGACGGAAATCATGTACGCGCAGGGTGCGGCCACCGAACAGCAACGCGACGAGCTGGCCACCAAAGTGCGCATCCTAAAGGCACAATTGAATGAACTGAAAAGCAATCGGCGACGAATCGAAAGCAAAGCCCGACAATTACAGGCGGCTATTGAGGTCAACCGCTTGCGCCTGAACGATTGCGAAATTCGTTCGCCTCTGGACGGAACGGTACTCAATCGCTTTGCCGAGGTCGGAGAATGGGCCATGCCCGGCAAGGCATTGCTGGAAGTAGCCGATTTGCGTCATCTAAAAGCCACCATTTACGTTCCCTTGCCGCAATTGCACAATTTAAAGCTGGGCGATTCGGCACGGATTAAAGTAGACGGTCTGGAACGGAATTTCCGGCCCGGATCAAATGGATTTCTTCCGAGGCGGAATTTACCCCGAAGACCATTTTAACCAAAGAAACGCGCACCACGCTGGTGTACGCCGTAAAACTGGACGTGGCTAACCCCGACGGCCTGTTAAAAATCGGCATGCCGGTGGAAGTGACTCTGGCGGAATAGTCGACGGCCAGTATCGCAGTCAAAGCGCGGCGATTTTCGAATCGGGCGTTTTGGGCACATTTCCGGTCAACCACAAAACGGAAACCTAAATGCAAGAACCTGTGATCATTCAAAACATTCGTAAAACTTTTGGCCGAACCGTAGCCGTAAAGGATATTTCCCTTTCGGTAGGTAAAGGAGAAATTTTCGGGCTGATCGGGCCGGACGGCGCGGGTAAAACCACTTTGCTGCGCATGGTGGTCAGTTTGCTGCTGCCCGATTCCGGTACGATTTATTTTAAGGGAAAATCTGTTTTTGAGAACCCGGCTTTCGTGCGTTCGCAGGTGGGCTACATGCCGCAGCGTTTTAGTCTTTACCCCGATTTGACGGTGGAAGAGAACATGCGTTTTTTCGGAGATTTGTTCGACATTTCCCGCAAAAGGCAGGACGAACGAATGGAATATCTCTACCGCTTTTCGGGTCTCAAACCCTTCCGTCGGCGCCGGGCCAATGATCTTTCCGGCGGAATGAAACAAAAACTGGCGCTCACCTGCACCCTGATGCACGAGCCGGACATCATTGTCATGGACGAACCGACTTACGGCGTCGATCCGGTTTCCCGCTCCGATTTGTGGGCCATTTTAAAAACACTGGCCGGTGAGGGTAAAACCGTTCTGGTCAGCACGGCCTACATGGACGAAGCCCGGCAATGCCATCGCATCGGCTTGATGTTTAATGGCGAGATGCTCATCTCCGGTCGCCCCGATCGGCTGCCCGATTTGATTAAGGAACCCTTGTACAAAATACGAACCGATCGTGCCTTGGAGGTGTACCGCGTTTTGAGCGCGCATTTTTCGGAAGACCATTGCAATGTTTTCGGCGATGCCGTTCATGTTTTTGACGGACAAAATTTGGGGATTGCGGCCATCCGCGCCTTATTGCAAAAAGCGGGTTTGCCTTTTGGCACCATTGAGCGTATTCGGCCGGGCATTGAGGACGTATTTTTGAAGCAAATCAAAACACAACAGGGCCGAAAGGAAAAGGCGTGAACGAAAGGCAGAAGCAAATCGCGGTAGAAGTACGCGACCTGACCCGGAAATTTGGCGACTTTACTGCCGTGGATCGCATTGCGTTTACCGTGCGGGCAGGCGAAATCTTCGGATTTTTGGGAGCCAACGGCGCCGGAAAAACGACCACCATTCGCATGTTGTGCGGTTTGTTACAACCCACTTCGGGGCAGGCCACGGTGGCCGGGTACGATGTGTTCACCCAGGCCGAGCAAATCAAACAGCACATTGGTTACATGAGCCAACGATTTAGTTTGTACGAAGATTTGACCGTGCTGGAGAATATCGAATTTTACGGCGGAGTTTACGGCCTTTCCCGCAGTCAAATCCGCCGGAAAAGTGTCGAGTTGCTGCAATATCTGCAACTGGAAGATCGGGCGCACACCTTAACCGCCGAGCTGCCCCTGGGGCTAAAACAACGCATGGCGCTCAGTGCGGCCCTGCTGCACGATCCGCACATCATTTTTCTGGACGAGCCCACCAGCGGGGTCGATCCGCAATCGCGCCGTCAGTTCTGGCAGCTTATTTACCGGCTGGCGGCACAGGGCAAGGCGGTAATCGTCACCACGCATTTCATGGACGAAGCGGAATATTGTCAGCGTGTGGCCATTATGAGCCGCGGTAAAATTGCGGAGATGGGCGCACCGCAGCGCCTGAAAGAAAAATACCGCAGCGATTCCATGCACGCCGTTTTTTTACAGGCCATTAAAGGAAGGGAAACATGAGCCGCACCTTTTGGAGCATTGTCAAAAAGGAATTTTTGCACATTGTACGCGATCATCAAACGCTGATCGTGATTATTTTGCTGCCGGTAATCATGCTGCTGCTTTACGGCTATGCCATTACCCTGGAAATGCGTGAAATCAAAATTGCCGTGGTGGATCAATCGGGCACGCCGGAAAGCCGGGCCTTTGTGCGTCACATTGAGGCCAGCCGTTTTTTTGACGTGCGGGTGCGCGATGTGCCCGTTTCACAATACGAAATGTTGCTCAAAAAACGTCTGGTGCGCTGCATTTTAACCATTCCGTCCGATTTCGCCAAATCTCTGCACAACCGGGCGCAAACCCCGATCCAGTTGCTGATCGACGCCAGCGATCCGAACGCGGCCAATTACATTCGGAAATACTTGCTGCGCATGACCGCCCGTTACAATCTGGAAATCAATCCCGAATTCCGTTTGCCTTTTCAAACCGTCACGCGGCTTTTGTACAATCCGGTGTCAAAAGCCGAATACTTTTTTGTGCCCGGTCTAATCGCCATTATTATTTTGCTGATCAGTGCCCTGTTGACCAGTATTGCCATTGTACGCGAAAAAGAACGCGGCACTTACGAACAGCTTTTGGTTAGCCCGGTCAAAGCGCATCAAATCATTTTGGGTAAGGTCATCCCTTACATTGCTCTGGGCTTTCTGGATGCGCTCATTATTCTTTTTCTGGGGCACTTTTGGTTTCACGTCCCTTTTCGGGGGTCGTTGCTTCTTTTAGCGGGCGCTCTGATGCTTTACCTGCTTACCGGTTTGGGGCTGGGGCTGCTGGTTTCTACCGTGACCAATTCGCAACGGGAAGCGATGGTCATGGTTTTAATGGGCACCATTTTGCCCACCATTATGCTCAGCGGATTCATCTTTCCCATTCCCAGCATGCCGCTTCTTTTTCAATACATCAGCAAGCTGATTCCGGCCACGCATTTTCTGGTCATCATTCGCGGCATTCTCCTAAAAGGCAACGGACTCGCCGATTTGCAGGAACCGCTGCTGTATCTGTTTTTTCTGGGAAGTTTTTTGATTGCCGTCAGCATTCGCAAATTTAAGACAACTCTGGAGTAACCGTGCAGCGCTTGTTTTCATTGATCATCAAGGAATTTCGGCAGATTCGCAGAGAAAAGTTGTTCGTCGGCATCATTTTCATCATGCCGGTTTTTGAATTGGTTCTTTTGGGATTTGCCATCACCACAGAAGTAAAAAATGTGCGCATGGTGGTGGTCGATAACGACCGTTCCGTTTTTAGTCGGCACATCCGGCAGGCTTTTGCCGCGACTCCCACCTTTTGTTACCTGGGAACGGCCAAAAGTTTAAAACAGGCCACACAGGAAATCGACCGGGGGCAGGCGAAAATGGCCGTGGTCATTCCCGCGGGTTTCGAACGGGACTTAAAACGCGGCCGACAACCGGAAATTCTGATTCTCATCGACGGTGTGGACGGCAATTCGGCCGGGGTAACGGCTTCTTACGTAAGCCAGATTGCCACGCGTTTGCAAAAAAAATGGCTGGAAGAAGTCGCCCTTTCGCCGGGTTCGCCTTTGCGGGTGCATCTGGTTACCCTGCGTCCGCGCATGTGGTACAATCCCGATTTGAAGAGCGTGAACAACATTGTGCCGGGCATTCTGGCCATCCTCATTTTTATCATTACTTCCTTTTTAACGGGCATGACTATTGTGCGCGAAAAGGAAGTAGGTACGCTGGAGCAACTGATGGTTACGCCCATCCGAAACTGGGAGCTGCTGGCCGGAAAGATTATTCCCATGATTGTGGTTGTCTTTTTGTTGTTCAATGTGGGGCTGTTTTTTAGCTGGCTGATTTTCGGCCTGTGGATTAAAGGCAATTTGCTTTCGCTTTACCTGATGGTTTTTTTGTTTAGCCTGAGCGGGCTGTCGCTGGGCGTGTTTATTTCTACCATTTCGCAAACGCAGCAACAGGCCATGTTTTTTGCCTGGTTTTTTATCATCTTTTCCATTTTGCTTTCGGGCTTTTTCATTCCCATCGAAAATATGCCACCGGGTATTCAGCTTATTACTTATCTGAATCCCACCCGCTATTTTATGGTAGTCATCCGCGAGATTTATTTGAAAGGTACGCCTCTGGCCTACTTGTGGCGGGAGGGTGCGGCCATGACGGTTTTTGGCCTGGTGCTGTTTTTGTTTGCCAGTTTGCGTTTTCACAAACGATTGCGTTAGCATGCTAAAACGCCAGCTCAATACCCACTGGACAATGATCCGACCCCAGAACCTCGGGTAAAATAAAGGCATCTTTCAAAAAAGGCAGAACATTTTCCGAAACCATGAAGTAATCGATGCGCCATCCGATGTTCCGTTTACGGGCATTAAAGCGGTAGCTCCACCAGGTGTACTGGTCCGCTAAATCGGGATGAAAATGACGAAACGTGTCCACCCAGCCATCCGCCAGATAGCGATCGATCCAGGCGCGTTCTTCCGGCAAAAAACCCGAGGTATTCTGATTGGATTTAGGGTTCTTCAGGTCAATCTCTTTGTGCGCGGTGTTGAAATCTCCCGTGATAATCACCCGTTCCCCGGCATCGCGCCGGCGGTTTACAATTTTGAGCAACTCCGCGTAAAACTCCAGCTTGTATTCTACGCGTCCGTGGTCGCGCTGGCCGTTTGGGAAGTAAATGTTGTACAACAGGAATTGCGGGAATTCCGTAACCAGCACCCTTCCTTCGACGTCAAACTTTTCGATTCCCAGCCCCGTTTCCGTGACGACCGGAACCTCCCGGGTGAATGTGGCCACCCCGCTGTAGCCTTTTTTGCGCGCAAAGTGCCAATATGCCCGGTAATCCGGCAGCGCGTGGATTTCGTCGGGAATTTGTTCTTGCTGCAGTTTTATTTCTTGCAGGCAAAGGATTTGCGGTTTGTATGTTTCAACAAAGCTTAAAAAGCCGTTGCGGATGGCTGCCCGCAATCCGTTAACATTCCATGAAATAATTTTCATTTCCACATCCTTTGGGATTTATTTTTTCCCGTATACCTTTGGTTTCAGAAAAGAAACGCAGGAACAAAGACTTTAATTTCCGGTTTTTTCGTTCCTCTGCAAAAACACACTTTCCCGCCAGGATGTACAAAATAGCGGTAACGGTTTGGGACACGTTGCACGGCAAACAAAACCGGATGAATCGACGAAATCCGATATTGGCAATAGAAGGCACAACACATATTAAAAAAATGAAAACAGGTATCCACTTTCTGCTTTATTCAAATTTCCTTTAAAGCCTTACCTCTGCCGGCTGCTCTAAGTTTTTGCCAAATTTTTGCTTAACAAGTCTTGCCTGTGCCTCGGTTTCGGAGCACTTTTAAGTTTGATGATTGTATATTCTCCGGGGCAATTAAAACGAAGTGGCAAGCCGGAAGTCCCTACCCCGCAGGTTGTAAATCCCGTAATACCCCGATAATTCCACAATCCGTTAGCCATGTTTCGAGGTAAACGGCTGTGTACCAACAATGGCCCAATAAACGGAAAACAAATTTGTCCTCCGTGAGTATGGCCGCACAAGAACAAATCACAGCTATTCGCGGGCATTTTAAGCAAAGCATCATTGGCATGTGTCAGCACGATGCTAAAGGCATTTTGAGGCACGCCCTGACTGGCCTGGGCAAAATTGGCGCTTTCAAAATAGTGTTCTTCGTCCAATCCGATTAACCAAATGGCCTGGCCATTTCTATCGATTTTGATGTTTTCATTCACTAAAAAATGAATCCCCAATTCTTCCATTGGTTCAATGATTTCCAGCGGATCGTGATTGCCTAACACGGCGTACCAGCCGTAAATACTGTCCACATTCTGTTTTAATGGTCGTATTTGTTCAATGGCTTTTTCGTACAATCCTTTGATTTTGAAACGGTAGTCTCCTCCTAAAAGGACCAGATCAAACTGAAAATTTTTTAACTGGCGAATCAAACGTTCCATTACCTGCTGATTTCGATCAGCATGTAAATCAGCAATAAACAAAATTCGAAAGCCATCAAACGCTTCCGGCAGGTTGGCAAAACGAAGGTAAAGGTAACGTGCTCTGATATTTAAGGCATTCTGAAATCCGCGATGGTACAGACCAAGCAGTTTAAAAAACGGGATGGTGAAAGAAAAAAGATATTCGTAGAGCTCAAAAT
This sequence comes from uncultured Caldithrix sp., assembly GCA_964468415.1. Classification (GTDB taxonomy): domain Bacteria; phylum Calditrichota; class Calditrichia; order Calditrichales; family Calditrichaceae; genus Caldithrix. The sequence goes on along the minus strand of CAYXUS010000033.1, from coordinate 5,738 downwards.
GGAAAAGCCGCTGCCAAAAGCTGAACAAGAAAGGATTTAATTCCCATTCCTTTAAACGGCGTCGGCTATTTGCTTTTTGCTTCAATTGAGAACAGACCCTTACTTTTTTAATTCCTAATTGTTTTATTGATTCGACAAATTTGTACACAAGTTAAATACTTTGACAAATTGGAGAGTCTAAGGTTGCGACGATTATCTGAAGCAGAAGTTTTAAGGTGTGTTTCCATTTAACAATTCAAGAATGTTTTAACGGGGTAACCGTGCTGCCCGCCGCATGAAAGAATTTTCATTTTTTGAGGCTCTTCAACCTTACAAAACCACATTTCATCCCGCTAATTTAGGCGGCATATTCCGCATTTTTGCTCTCCTCAACTCATTTTCCCTTTTCTCCCGACGCAGATACAGCAAAACGCCCCGCAGGAGAACTTTTTTTTGACAAGGAAGAGAAAATAATCACGTATTTTCTTTTTAATATGGCTAATTTTGATTATATTTACGAAAAACACGTTAGATTAAAATCGATACTTTACATAGATGGAATACTTTTCGGAGATCATTCTCCAAAAACAGATTAAGGATTTTTTTACTCGATCCATAGAGAACGACCGATTGGCCCACGCCTATTTGTTTTACGGCGGTGAGGGGCACGGCAAAGAGGCCTTTGCCCTGTCGCTTGCCAAAGCGCTTAATTGCCAATCGGATGCGACACGTCCCTGCAACAAATGCGCAAACTGCCAGCGCATCTCTCATTTTAATCATCCGGATGTGCGCTTTATCTTTCCTGTTTCCAAACAGTTAAAACCGGAACAAATTAAAAACATCGTTCAAGCCAAGGTTAAAAATCCGTATGCGGCTTTGCCGATTCCCGGAAGCAAAAATATTTCCATCGATGCCATTCGCGATCTTAAAAGCGAGGCCAAATACGGCGCATTCGAGAACGGATACCGGGTCGTTATCATCAGCGGGGCCGAATACATGTCGCGTGAGGCGGCCAATTCTTTTCTCAAATTGTTGGAGGAGCCGCCGGAACGTTTCCTGATTATCCTGATTACCGAAAGTCTTCACGCAATTATCGACACAATCCGTTCGCGTTGCCAGCCGGTGTATTTCCCGGAATTTGAAGACGAACAAATCGAACGGATTGTGGCTACCTACGAACCGGTAGAAACGGACATTAAGCCTTTAATTCGTCTGGCACGGCATAATGTGAAAAAAGTTTTTGCCATGCTCCATGCCAGTTATGCCGAACAAAAAGAATGGGTTCTGGAGTTTTTACGGGCCATTGCCCGGGAAAATTATTTTCGCATTAACGAGCTCATCGAACAAATTCGTAAAGAATCTCAGGACTATGTGCTGGAACTTTTGTCCATTTTAACGGGCTGGTTTCAGGATGCCCTGCACCTGCGCATTGCCCTGCCGGAGTCACAGCTGATTCACTATGACCAGCTAAACACGCTGAAGAATTTTACGGACTCTTACCCCGATCTTCAGGTCGATTCGATTATTCAATCCATTGAAAATGCCTACAACGCTATTGAAAGCAACGCACACCCTGTTTTAACGCTATTTAATTTGGCCATTGAATTGCACGATTTGTTCGGGCCACGGAAAGCACTGAAGGAGGCAACATGACACCTGAGATTTTGGAAATAGAGTTCAAAGGCAACAAACGCGTCCCCTATTTTAACCCTAAAGGCATTAAAGTAAAACCCGGCGATTATGTGATCGTGGAAGCGGACAAGGGCATTGATCTGGGGCGCGTGAGCAAAATGGGCCGATTGGTTGCCCTGACCCAAATTAAGGGGGAACCGAAAAGCATTATTCGCAAAGCGGTTCCGTCCGATCTGGAAAAGCTAAAAGAGAACCGCAAAAAGGAGGCGCAGGCTTTTATTGTCGGGCGGGAAAAAATTAAGCAGCACAATTTAAACATGAAGTTAGTGGATGTGGAATATCAGTTCGACAACAATAAACTGACTTTTTACTTCACCAGTGAAAAACGTATTGACTTCCGCGCATTAGTTCGCGACTTAGCGGCAAAATACCGCACGCGCATCGAACTGCGGCAAATTGGCGTACGGGATGAGGCCCGGCGCTTAGGCGGTTTGGGAGTATGCGGAAAACCGCTCTGCTGTTCGTTTTTTCTGCGGGACTTTGAGCCGATTACCACCCAGTACGCCCGCTTGCAGCATCTTCCCCTGAACCCCGGAAAACTTACGGGCGTGTGCGGGCGGTTAAAATGCTGCCTGCTTTACGAAAAGAATTTTTACGAAGAATGCCTTGAAAAGTATCCTGCCATCGACAGCAAAGTGGAAACGGACCGGGGGCCGGCCGTTGTAGATAAGATCGATATTTTTAAAGAACTCGTCTATTTGCATTATCCTAAGGATGACGAAGTGGAAGCGATACCTCTGGAGGAATTTCAGAAGAAGCACAAGGAATCACCCTATGCAGAATCGAAAATATGATGTCTTAATTGTCGGCGGTGGCATTGTGGGTATGGCTACCGCGTTAAAGTTGTCGGAACAAACGAAGGCGCGCATTGCCGTAATCGAGGCCGAAAAGCACGTGGCCGCCCATCAAACCGGAAACAATAGCGGCGTTATTCATTCCGGCCTGTATTATCGTCCGGGTTCGCTGAAAGCAAAAAACTGTGTGGAAGGCCGCAAGGCTATGTATGCCTTTTGCGAGGAACATGACATTCCCCACGATCGTTGCGGAAAGCTGGTGGTTGCAACCCACGAAGAAGAAATTCCGCGCATGAAGGATTTGTTCGAACGGGGTCAGGCAAATGGTCTGGAAGGCTTGCGCTGGCTAAAAGGCGAAGAGCTAAAGGAATACGAACCACACGTAAACGGCATCGCAGGGTTGCTGGTACCCGAAACGGGTATTGTGGACTACACAAAAGTTACGGAGACCATGGCCCGGCTGGTGCAGGAGGCGGGGCATGATGTTTTTACCGGCCACCGTTTTGAATCGCTGAAAAAACATTCCGATTATCTGGAAGTGATTACCAATCGGCGTACTTTTGAGGCATCGCATTTGGTGAATTGCGGAGGTTTACAGTCGGATCGCATTGCCCGAAAGTGCGGGGTTGATCCCGGATTAAAAATTGTGCCTTTTCGCGGTGAATATTACAAGATCAAACCGGAAAAACGCTATCTGGTAAAAAATTTAATCTACCCGGTCCCAGATCCCGAATTTCCCTTTCTGGGAGTACATTTCACACGCATGATCGACGGGGGACGCGAAGCCGGGCCCAATGCCGTTTTGGCCTTTAAACGAGAGGGCTATTCGAAGTTTAGCTTTTCTCTAAAAGACACTCTGGAAACGTTTACCTATCCGGGTTTTCTGCACTTAGCGGGTAAATATCTTAAAACGGGGCTGGCGGAATATTACCGCTCGTTTTTTAAACCGGCCTTTGTTAAGGCGCTTCAGCGTTTGATTCCTGAAATTCAGTCGGGAGATCTGGAACCCGGCGGAGCCGGGGTTCGGGCCCAGGCGTTGGAAAAGAATGGTTTTCTGGTGGATGACTTTCGAATTGTGGAGGCGGAACGGATGATCCATGTTTTAAACGCCCCTTCGCCCGCAGCGACGGCATCTTTGAGTATTGGGAGGACAATAGCGGAAATGGTGGTAAAAAATTTTGGTTTGGTGTAGGATGGAGCCGGGGGAACCGTTTAAACGGTTTTCCCGGCGTAGAGCTGCGCAAACCGTTTAAACGGTTTGCGCGCAGCGTCGCCCGTCAATAATACAACGCATCAATATCCCCCGCCCCCTCACGAATAATCTCCGGCTCTGCCTTCGAAAAATCAACCACCGTTGACGGAGTATTCATCATAATGCCCGCATCCAGAATCAAATCGATCTCATTACGAAAACGTTCGGCAATCTCTTGCGGATCGCTGTAAAAGCCATCCCGTCCGGCGGGCACGCTGGTACTCAAAATAGGCCGGCCCAATTCCTTGACCAGTTCAATGGCTACCTCCGAATCGGGAATGCGAATGCCCACGGTTTTTTGGTTGCTCAGCAAAAGTTTTGGTACCTTTTTAGTCGCCCGTAACACAAACGTGTAAGGTCCGGGCACCACTCTGCGCATGATGCGATAGGCATAATCCGGCACTATTGCCCACTCCGCAATTTGTTTCAAATCAGGAAGAATAAAACTCAGCATTTTGTGGCGTGATTCTTTTTTTATGCGCAATACCTTTTCAATCGCCTTTTTCTGAAACAAATCAATCCCAAGCCCATAAATCGTATCCGTGGGATAAACCACAATGCCCCCGGCCTCCAAAATTTCAACCGTTCTTCGGATTAACCGTTTCTGAGGATGTTCCAAATAAACCTTTTGAATCTCTACACTCATATTTCCCAAATCCCAATCATCAAATAACAGCTGCAATCTACGCACAGAACAAGATTCAACGCAATACGGAAGCAAAATATTCGTGCGTAATTTCCCATTTCTTCTTAAATTCAGAAGCCTTGAAACAAAACCGGGGGAACATGAAAAGTCTTTATGCCGATTTAGGACTATTGTCCGTCACCGTCTTTTGGGGCAGCACCTTTATTCTTTCAAAAATTCTTCTGGAACACATGCCACTCACCGCCTATCTGTTTTTCCGTCTTGGCATCGCTGCGTTTTTGCTTGCCATCTTCGCATTTGTGCGCTTTCCCCGCCACTGGAATGGCGCCGTGTTTAAACACGGTGCCCTCTTAGGCATCATACTTTTTTCATCCTATTATTTGCAAATGTGGGGCATTCAGGGAACCTCTGCTTCCAATGCCGGTTTTATAACCGGCTTGTCAGTGGTATTAGTCCCCGTATTCGGATACGTTTTCTACCGCATCAAATCCGGGCTTCCCACGTGGATCGGAGCATTCATTGCGGTCACGGGACTCCTGTTCCTTTCCGGTACAAATCCATTCACCTGGCAAACCGGTGATCTCAAAGTATTGTCCTGCGCCATCATCTTTGCGTTTCACATCATCTACACCGGTCGTTTTTCCCGGCAGAACAATGTGTACGTCCTGACCGCCGTACAGCTACTCGTAGTCGCCGCTTTGGCATTTCTTTTTTACCTTCCCGAAGCCACAGGCCTGCCAACACTCACCTTATCCCAATGGGGAATAATTTTCTATCTTGCGATTTTCGGTACCGTTTTTACATATTTAATGCAAACCTCGATGCAACGCTTCACAACTGTCGCACGAACGGCCATCATCTTTTCGATGGAACCTCTCTTCGCCGCATTGTTCGCATTTTTAATCGCAGGTGAAAAATTAACGCTAAAAGGATGGATCGGCGGAGGGCTTATTGTTTTAGCGATGATTATTGCCGAACTCCCTTGGCAAAAAGTCTCCGCTTAAAATCAAACTCCTTAATTCTCCCCCTTTTGCTCTTCTGCATTGTCTCGGGTTTCCGGTTCCGTTTTGAGATACAGGTGTAATTTTTCTTCCAGAATTTGCATGTTAATCGGTTTGGAAATATAATCGTCCATTCCCGCTTCCAGGCAACGATCGCGATCTTCCTTTTGCGCATGCGCCGTCATGGCAATAATCGGAATGTGTTGCTCCGAATTCATTTCCATGATGCGAATTTTCTGTGCCGTACGAAGCCCGTCCAATACCGGCATTTGCACATCCAGCAAAATTAAATCGTAGTTTTTCTTTTGCAGCATGTCCAGCGCTTCCTGGCCATTATTGGCAATTTCCGTCTGATACCCCATCTTTTCCACCAT
>CAYXUS010000032.1:0-8787 GCA_964468415.1 uncultured Caldithrix sp. | reverse complement strand
AATTGTGCATATTCTTTTAACAACATTTTGTAATCCCATTGGACCATAAAAATTCAGCAACGGTTCGTTCTTGATTTTATGAAATTCAATTCGTTTTAGCAGAAGCGATTTTGCATTCAATTTTCTTGTGATGTTTATTTTTCCATTCAAACCGCTAACGGGCCCATTGGGAAATACCAAATCAGGGAGTGACTAAATTTTGCTTCGACGCCGGCTTCGTGATCGACCGAATGTCTCTTTTGTTTTGTAGTTATGGTGAATATCATGAAAGTTAAACTGCCTTACAATGCTGTTTCGTATTTTATTCTTATACTTGCTTTTCTTATTTCCGCCATCGTTACGGTTTTTCTCATTAAACGAATGCATCCATTAAAATTTGAGCAGCTCGAACAAAGAAATCTGGAGAGAAACGCCCCGAGCTTTTTCAGAGACTTTAATTCGGATGGGTTTTCCGAACAATACGAGATTCATAACGATCTCAACCGGGGAATATATTACATCACATTTATGACTTTTCAAGATGCCATTATCGATCAATTTAATTTGGCAGAAAAAATAAATCCGGAACAAATTTTTTTTGGTGATTACACCGGAGATGGAATCGAAGACTGTTTCGTTTTTACCGTCTGGAAAGACTCTCTGTTTTTGTACGGTTACGATATCGGACAAAAAAAGCCTCTCTTTTTACGCCGGTTTTTAATGCGCATTCCTTATCCGCATCCTCATTTCAAAATTGCCAGTGCTCAGGTATACGATTTGCACAAAGATTTTTCTCCGGAGCTTATTTTTACTGTCCATGCCGGCCTGTCCATGCATCCCCGGGGACTTTATATTTTTGACATTGCCCGGAAAAAAATTGTAAGCAAGTTCGAAAATAATGCCAGTAAAGAAAAATTTTTAATTTATGATTTAAATGGAGACGGGGCAGACGAAATCATCTTACTCGGAAAAGCAAACGGAAACGGAAACCGTAATGCGCCTTACACCGATTGGAAAAACTGGGTATTTATTCTCGACCAAAATCTCAATTTAATCGTCCCGGCTTTGTCTTTCGGGGCGTATCCTTCCTGCCTGGATATGGAGCCCATTGAAATAAACGGGCGACGCTATGTGCTTATTTCGCACTATCGGGCTGCCCCCAATTACATTACAAAACCATTTGGTTTCCTTTTGGTGGATGCCAAGGGCCACTTTGCAAGAAAAATTTATTTCAATGATCCCGATTTGGTTGGATATACTCTGGCGTTGTTATCTCAGGGAACAAAGCAATACATTTACCTTAATTCGGAGCGGGGAGCGTTATTAAAATTTAATACCAATCTTCAAGTGGTTAAAAAGGTAAAGAGAGGATATAAAGGATTAAAGATTCAAAGCGTTTACGATGTGGATCGGGACGGCAATCCCGATCTTATCACTACGAATGAAAACGGAACGCAGGTGTACGACCGGGATTTACGTTTGCTGGGCGAAATCGATACCCGGGGCGCCTTTACCATTCGACAATGCGGCGAGAATGCTTTACCGGAAATTGGCATTAATAGTACAAAGTTCTTTTATCGATTTAAAATAATGAAAAATCCCTTTTATGGTTGGATCCCGGGGATTTTTATCGGATTGTTTATTCTTTTAATCGGATTGCTGCAATTGGGCAATGTTCTTTTGATGCGGATTTTAACCTTTGTCAGCTATTTCGAGTTTTCCATTCGGAAAACCTCCAATGCGGTGGTGCTTATTAAGCCTAACGGTCATCTTCTCTATTTTAATGTCCGGACTCAAACACTTTTGAACATGCGCGAGTCTTTAAAAAAGAACATGCCTGTGCATGTAGCCTTCAAAGAATATCCGGATATTCTGGCCTGCTTTAATAAGTGCATGCAAACCGGTCAGCCGCAGAAAAAGGATTTGGTGGTTAACAAAGGAAACCTGAGCATAAAAGGTGAAATTCACGTGCTCCCTTTTAAAACAAAATTTAACTTCATTTATGCTTACCTGTTGGAGATTAGAGATTTTACCACGCCCGTTCTGACCGAACGCCACCGGGCATGGAGCCGTACCGTCCGTAAAATGGCCCATGATATCAAAACTCCGTTAGGCTCGGTGATGCTCAATGTAGAGAGAATTCAGCAAAAAATAGAAGACACCGCCCCGGATGTGCTGGAGATTACCAGAGACGATTTTCAGATGACGCTTGCAGAAATCAAGCGCATTCAGGAAATGACCCGGCATTTTCTTAAATTTACAAATCTTGAAGAGTCTAACCGACAAGACGTGCATCTCAATGAAGTCATCAGAAATACAATCAAACACTTCGAGGCCTATTTTAATAACGGGCTACAGGTCGAAGTGAATCTGGAAAGGGGAGACTACACACTTTTGGCCGATGCAAAGCAACTGGAAATGGCCTTTCAGATTTTTGTCGAAAACAGTATTGATGCCATGAACGGCAAGGGAAAAATTCTTATTTCATCGGTTCTAACACAAAACTTAACCAGGCAGTTACGCGATGAGCTGGAAATCGAAATAGCCGACAATGGCCCCGGCATTCCTCCCGAAATACGTGACCGCATTTTCGAGCCATTTTTTACCAGTAAAAAAGATGGTACCGGAATGGGGCTGGCCATTGCCAGAAAAATTATTAACGATCACGGCGGCGAAGTGGAAGTGATTTCGAAAAAACACTTCGGTGCGGTATTTCGTATTGTTTTACCTGTAAAGCGAGGTACGGTATGACACCCCGAATTTTAGTGATCGATAATGATAGTGCCTTTTTAATGGCTTTAAAAAAGACACTGGAGTACAATAAGTTCGAAGTGGAAGCGTTGCCAAATCCTTTGCAAACGATGGACCTGCTGGCAGTGCAAGAATTCGATTGCGTTTTGCTTGATATGGCCATGCCGGGTGTGAACGGATTGGATTTGGTTAAGAAAATTACCGAGAATTATCCGCGGCTACCGGTTATTATGGTTTCGGGCGAAAGTGCTCTGGCTCTTGCCCGGGAGGCTATTGAATACGGCGCCCATGATTTTCTGGAAAAGCCGATCGAAACCAAAAAGTTGCTAAACATTATTCAGAATGCCATAGAGAACAATTAATAACAAGCCGATGAGTGATCTTTGTTCGCGAAGAAAAGCAACATAGTGCAGCCTTCGGATCACAGAAATAAATCCTTCCGCCCGTTTCTTGCGCTTCCCACAAAAATTTGTATTTACAAACAGGCCTTATTAAATTTGGTGGCTTTATTATTAACCATTAACGGCCGAAAGGTCAAAACTAAAGTTTAACGGAGGTATAATTTTTTATGACTGAAGAAAAAAAAGAAACAGGAACCCCAAACCCATCTCAGGAACAACCCAAAGAAGAGATGGCAACTACAACCAATGAACAACCAACCCCGGAACCGCAGGTTCAGGAAGAAGAGTTCAAAGAAGAAGTTGTTAAGTTAGAAGATTTGGAAGAAGAAACGGAATATTCGCCTCAGGAAATGGAGACCCTGAAAAATCTTTATGATCAGACTCTGGAAGAGTTAAAAGAAGGCGAAGTTGTTACGGGCCGCATTTTGAGTATTACCGATTCGGATGTCATCGTTGATATCGGTTTCAAATCCGAAGGTATTGTGCCCAAAGAAGAATTTGATAACATCGAAGATCTGAAACCCGGCGACGAAGTAGAAGTGTACGTGGATGAATTGGACAACGGTGAAGGTCAGGTCGTGCTTTCGCGTCGTCGCGCCGACTTTATTAAAAACTGGGAACGCGTTATCGAAAAATACGAAAACGATGAAGTTATTCCCGGAACCATTACGCGCCGTATTAAGGGCGGAATGGTGGTTAATATTTTGGGAGTGGATGCCTTCTTGCCCGGCTCTCAGATTGATGTGAAACCCATTCGCGATTTTGATGCCCTTATCGGGAAACAGATGAATTTCAAAATTGTAAAAGTAAATCGGGCACGCAAAAACATTGTTGTTTCTTCCCGGGCACTCATCGAGAAAGAATTGGAAGGCAAACGCAAGGAAATTCTGGAAACTCTGGAAAAAGGTCAGGTGCGCAAAGGTATCGTCAAAAACATCACCGATTTTGGTGTGTTTATCGACCTGGGTGGTGTGGACGGCTTGTTGCACATTACCGATTTGAGCTGGGGACGGGTCAACCATCCTTCCGAATTGGTCAAATTGGATCAGGAACTGGAAGTGATGGTATTGGATTTCAACGAGAACAAAGACCGTATTTCCCTGGGTCTCAAGCAATTGCAGCCGCATCCCTGGGATAATGTGGAAGAAAAATACCCGGTCAACAGTGTGGTCAAAGGCCGCGTAGTGAGCATTACCGATTACGGCGCATTTGTAGAGCTGGAAAAAGGCATCGAAGGCTTGATCCACATTTCCGAGATGTCGTGGTCGCAGCACATTAAGCATCCCAGCCAAATTCTTACGGTAGGTCAGGAAGTGGAAGCGATGGTGCTGAATGTGGAACCGGAACAAAAGAAGATTTCTCTTGGCCTTAAACAATTGGAACCGGATCCGTGGGAAAACATCGAAGAACGTTACCCCGTTGGTTCCATTCACAAGGGAATTGTGCGCAACATTACCCAGTTTGGTGTATTCGTCGAATTGGAAGAAGGCATTGACGGTTTGGTGCACATTTCCGATCTTTCCTGGACGCGAAAAATTCAGCATCCCAGTGAAATCGTCAAGAAAAACGATGAAATTGAAGTGATGGTTTTGGGAATTAATCGCGAAGAACGCCGCATCGCTCTGGGACACAAACAGATCGAGCCCAATCCCTGGGATACTTTCGAAGAAGTGTACAAGGTAGGTGCGGAGACTACGGGTAAAATTGCCCGCTTTGTGGACAAAGGCGTTATCGTCACCTTGCCCCACGGAGTAGATGCTTTTATTCCTAACCAGCACATTCCCACGCCTAAAGGTAAAAAGCCGTCTGAGATTTACGAAATCGGTGCGGAAGTTCATGCCAAGGTGCTGGAATTCGACAAGGAAAATAAGAAGATCGTGCTTTCGGTAAATAATTACTTCCGCGATAAGGAACGTAAAGATTACGAAGAGTACCTTGAAAAACAGGGTATCGCCAAGAATACCATCGAAGACATGATCAAACATCGTCCTTTGGGCAAGGTAAAGAAAGAAGAAGCAAAAGCGGCCAAAGAAGAGAAAAAGGAAGAGCCTAAAGAGGCCAAAGCCGAAGAAAAGCAGCCCGAAGCGAAAGAAACAAAATCGGAAGCCGAAGTAAAGGAAGAACCGAAAGAAGAAGCGAAAGCGGAAGAAACGGAAAAGGCTGAAGCAAAAGAAGAAGCGGCGGAAGCACCCGCCGAGGAAGCTAAAGCCGAAACCGAAGAAAAAGCAGAACCGAAAGAAGAAAAGAAAGACGAAGAAAAAGCTTCCGAATAAAATCGATCGTTCGATTGTTCAAAGGCCGTTCCTCCGGGACGGCCTTTTTTTGTTTCTCTATTTGCCTTCCTTTTAAAGAATTGATATCTTCATTCGACCATTAATGCAAAAGTCCCGGTTTTAGAAAGGAAAGTGCTTGAAAATCCTGTTCGTCTCTGCCGAGATGGCTCCTTTTGCCAAAATGGGCGGCCTGGGCGATGTGGCCGCCGCACTCGGCAAATATCTCAAAATAGCTGGTCATGACATCCGTCCGGTCATGCCCTTGTACGATTCCATTGACCGCGAAAAATACGCACTCACGCCCGTTGATTTTGCCCGGAACATTTCCGTTGCTATGGGGCACAGAACGTATGTTTGCCACTTTTGGACCGGAAAATTGCCCGGAAGCGAAACCGACGTCTATTTTTTGCAGAATGACGATTTGTTTAACCGGGGAAAAGTGTACACCACGGATCAAGACGAGCCGGTCCGGTTTGCTGTTCTTACCCGTGCGGCGCTGGAGTTGTGCCAGCGCATGGGTTGGGCACCAGACATTGCCCATGCGAATGATTGGCATACGGCATTGCTTCCGCTCTATTTGAAATCGCTTTACGCCTGGGATGCCTTATTCCACGACACAAAAACGGTACTCACCATTCACAATATCGGCTATCAGGGAATTTTTCCTGCAGACGTCATTAACGATTTGGCATTAAATCACCACTATCGTTTGTTCGATGCCTACGATCTTTTTCATGGGCGGATTAATTTCTTGAAAAACGGATTGCTGCACGCCCACCGCATCACAACCGTTAGTCCTACCTATGCCCGGGAAGTACAAACGCCGGAATTCGGCGAGGGACTGGATGGAATTTTGCGCATGCGCAGCGGCGATTTTGTGGGCATTTTGAATGGGGTGGATTATGAAGAGTGGAGCCCGAAGACCGATCCCTTTATTCCCCATCACTATTCCGAAAAGTCGCTTTACCGAAAACGTAAGAACAAAGAAGCACTTCTGCATCGCCTTGGTTTGCCATTCGAAACCGATGTGCCGGTCATGGGAATTATTTCGCGCCTGGTAGAGCAGAAAGGGATCGATTTAATGATGGGTGCTCTGGAAGATATTTTGCTGCGTTATGAAACCCGTTTGGTCGTTCTGGGCAGTGGAGAGCCGCAATACGAAAATTTCTTTTTCGATCTGGAACGCAAATTTCCGCACAAGGTTAGCTTTGTGCACGGTTACGATTATCCTCTGTCGCACTGGATCGAGGCTGGTTCCGATTTGTTTTTGATGCCTTCGCGTTACGAACCCTGCGGATTGAATCAGATTTACAGCCTAAAGTACGGAACGGTTCCCGTGGTACGCAAAACAGGAGGACTTGCCGATACCGTGCAATTGTACGACTGGAAAACGCAAACTGGCGACGGATTTGTGTTTGAGCATTACCATCCCAAAGGACTGGAATGGGCGTTAGAGTATGCGCTAACTACATATCCGAACAAAAAGGCCTGGAAAAAAATAATGCTCAACGGCATGCAAAAAGACTTTTCCTGGCAAAAACAAATTAAAGAATACGAAAAGCTGTACCGCGCTTTACTTTTCGGAGATTTTCAATGAAAATAAAAGGGTTACTCATCGATCTGGATGGGGTGATCTACAACGATAGTCAACCCATTCCCGGGGCAGTTGATGCCATCCGGTTTATGCGGGAGCGGAACATTCCTTTTCGGTTTATTACCAATACGACGATGAAAAATCGGGAAATGCTGGCCGCAAAGTTGAACGCAATGGGTATTTCGGCGCATCCGCGTGATATCTTTTCTGCGGCATCGGCAGGTGCCGATTTTTTGCGACAGCACGAAGAGAATGCCTCGTTTCTGCTTTTAACGGAGGAAGCAAAGCGTGAATACACAGAAATTCCCCGGGCAAAAGAGAACGCCCGTTTTGTGGTGGTTGGCGACCTTGGAAATGATGTGAGTATTGCGCTTTTGAATGATGCGTTTAATTGTTTGATGCAGGGCGCGCAATTGGTGGCTTTGCAGAAAAACCGATTCTGGCTGAGCGATGAAGGATATAAAATGGATGCGGGAGCATTTGTGGCCATGCTGGAATATGCTGCCAATGTGCGGGCAATTTTAATCGGCAAACCATCGGCGAAGTTTTTTGATTTGGCGCTGGCTTCCTTAAAGTTGCCCGCTGCCGAAGTGCTTATGATTGGCGATGATGTGGAATCGGATATTGCGGGTGCGGCACGAATGGGACTAAAAACCTGTCTGGTTAAAACAGGAAAGTACCGGGCAATTGATTTGCAGCGTGCGGCCATTCAACCTCAAATTATATTGGAATCGATTGCGCAGTTGCCGGAACTGCTGGCGTAAAAGTTTCTCAGAAAAGAAACCAGAGAAGTGGTGAGCCGAATTAGGGCGGCCGAATCTAACAGTCGGGAGAATGCGGGGGAACAAAAAAGGTGAAGAAGCGTTAGCCATTAAGACAAAGAAACAGTTGCTAATGCCCTTTGGGTGTGTTATATTTTGCAACCGGAATAGAGAGGGTGGCAAAACTTTGAGATGCAAAAAGGCTTTCCCCCGGCCTTCAAAAAACTGTCACCTTCTCTATTCTTAGAAATCTAACAAAATCAGGAATGGGGACGATTTTGGATTCGACGGGCATGAGAAGGGTATGAACTGCAACCCGGGCTTCTGACCATCCCGTCCCGCAAGGGACCCCGTTTGGGGTAAAACTGGTCAGGAAAAAAATAAATGCCAACAATAGTTACGCATTAGCTGCTTAATATAAACGGCAGCTCGCTACTTCGCCTCTAATCCACCGGGGGTGAAGATAGCGTCGATTTAGGGTGGATGGTAGCAACGACTGACGTCCGGAGGTTGTTGCTACCTAACACACCGGACTGGCTTGCTGGCAGGTGTGCCGGTTGACCAGCCAGCAAGCGAGATGAACCAACCGGCTATGGTTGTAGAAGTTCATACTGGTCCATGTCCGGACCCGGGTTCGAGTCCCGGCGTCTCCACTAAAATTATGCAAAGTTTGTTTCTGTTGATTTTAGCGATTGTCTTTGTTTACTTGCTTTTTTCGGCCAAGAAGAAAACGCGGGATGTGAATCGTTCCTACCGGGAAATCAAACGCAAGATCAAAGATCATTACCGCTAAAAAAATTTGACAGCAATCAAAACATTTTGTAAAATTGTGTCTTTCAAAAAATGACTGAGCATGGCTCAGTCAGTGCTTCCCGACCTGTCGAAGCGAAGGTTGGGTTTTTGAAAATAAATCATGGTTTGAAGTGTCAAATAATTCATTATTTTAAGCGAGAGTAGCTCAGTTGGTAGAGCACAACCTTGCCAAGGTTGGGGTCGCGGGTTCGAGTCCCGTCTCTCGCTCTTTTTTT
>CAYXUS010000031.1:0-1980 GCA_964468415.1 uncultured Caldithrix sp. | reverse complement strand
GTTTCTGAGGTGGCATAATTTTAAAGGGGAAATGTGAAAGGGGAAGAAGGGTTAAAACCTTCTTCCGACGCATTTCCGTTTTTTCTTTCCTTCCTTTTGACACTTTTAGCTGCCTAAATTTTTTGCAAAAAAAATACTGCTTTTTTTGTGGCTTTCCATTGGCAATGACGGGGAATTTTATTATCTTTCCCGATAATATTTATTCAAATTTTTTAATGATTATTATTGGCGTTAAACAATGAGGAGAAGGCGTTGGCAACGAATAGTAGTTTAATGGTCGGGTATCAGGGAGAGAAGGGCGCTTACAGCGAAAAAGCAATTGATACGCTGTATGAGGGTCAAGAAGTAAATAAAATGCCCTTTCGGACTTCCTACGAGGTGGTGGATGCGTTAAAGAAAAATAGGATTGACTTCGGGCTTTTGCCCATTGAAAATTCTATTGTGGGGAATATTATTCATACCTACGATTTGTTACTGGAAAATAAATTGACGATTATTAAGGAAGTAGTCATCCCCATTCATCATGCATTAATTGCCCATCCCGATGCGGAGATGAAGAGGATTCGTAAGATTTATTCCCATCCGGCGGCGATTTCGCAGTGTGAAGTGTTTTTACGCAAATTTACGCATGCCGATGTACTGCCTACGTATGATACGGCCGGTAGTGTGAAAATGATTGCCAACGAGAAACTAACGGATGTGGCGGCGATTGCCAGTGCGGAATCGGCGCAAATTTACGGTTTGAAGGTATTCCAGAATAATATTGAGGATTATCCGCATAATCAAACGCGGTTTGTTTTGTTAAGCGCCGAACCTTTTCGTTTGGATCGCACGGCTTTTATGCCTTGCAAGACAACGATGGTTTTTGACACGCTGGATCAACCGGGCATGTTGTATCAATGCCTTGGGGTATTCGAGAAATTTAAGGTGAACATGACGCAACTTTCTTCGCGCCCCCACAAAACAGAACCCTGGAAGTACCACTTTTTTGTGGATATTGACGGGCACGTAGATGATGAGAATGTGGCGAATGCTCTGGAAGAAATCAAAAAGTTGACGGGTTTTTTGCACGTTTTTGGTTCGTATCCAAAATTTGAGGCGGAGGAATTTATTCCCACACAACCCAAAAAACGAAAAGCGAAGAAGGTTTCCGGGCCCCTGTACAGTAAGGCTTACAAATCGGAACCGACGATTGTGGAAGTGGGAGAACACAAAATCGGTGAAGGACATTTTGTGATGATTGCCGGGCCTTGCAGTGTGGAAGGACGGCACCAGATGATTGAAACGGCAAAGATTGTTAAGGAAGGCGGGGCCCATTTGTTGCGCGGTGGTGCCTTTAAACCGCGCACCAGTCCCTACAGTTTTCAGGGGTTGGGAGAAGAAGGGCTAAAATTGCTCAAAGAGGCCGGCGAAATGTTTAACATGCCGACGGTGAGCGAAGTGCTTTCGGTGGAATTGGTAGAGCTGATGGCGGAATATGTAGATGTGCTGCAAATTGGCGCGCGCAATATGCAGAATTTTGTGTTATTGCGTGAGGTGGGCAAAACTAATAAGCCCATTTTGCTAAAACGTGGCATGATGGCAACGATTAAGGAATTTTTGCTGTCGGCGGAATACATTCTTGCGCAGGGGAATCCGAATGTGATTTTGTGTGAACGGGGCATCCGCACGTTTGAGACGGCGACCCGTAACACGCTGGATATCAGTGCCATTCCGGTGCTTAAGGAGCAAACGCACTTGCCGGTGATTGTGGATCCGAGCCATGCCAGTGGGGTGGATCGCTGGATTGAACCGCTCGCTTTGGCGGCGGTGGCGGCCGGAGCGGATGGCTTGATGGTAGAGGTACATTTTAATCCGTCCACGGCATTGAGCGATGGACCACAGGCCCTGGATGAGCGCCAGTTTAAGCATTTGATGCAAAGTATTGAGAAGCTTAGGAAATAGTGGGATGGGGAGGAAACCGTTTAAACGGTTTCCTCC
>CAYXUS010000030.1:0-20087 GCA_964468415.1 uncultured Caldithrix sp. | reverse complement strand
GGCCGCCGGTTGCCGAGTGGCTCCGCGCCAGCGGAGCCGTATCGAGGCGCCAGGCGGCCACTCACAAATCGTCCCAGAACCCGGTGCGTCGATAGGTCCGGGCTTTGCGGGGACTACTCGGCAACCGGCGCGGGAATGACGAATCGTCCGGCGGGGTGGCATGCTTCCCCTTAACCCTTTTCCCTTAACCTTAACCCTTTCGCCGTCCGGTTTTCTTTACATAATTTTTGTATATTTCAGCTAAGGGAAAAATCCGTGAGGTCGGGCATGAAACGTTTTTTACTTTTTTTCTCCGTTCTATCTTTTTTGAGCGCAATTTCCTGTCAACAAAAATCCGCGCCTGTCGATTTCGTCGATCCCTTTATCGGAACCGGCGGACACGGCCACACCTTTCCCGGGGCTACCCTCCCGTTTGCCATGGTGCAACTGAGTCCAGACACACGCCTAACCGGCTGGGACGGTTGCTCGGGCTACCATTATTCGGATTCGATTATTTACGGCTTTTCGCACACGCATCTCAGCGGCACGGGCATTGCCGACTACTGCGATATTCTGCTGATGCCTACCAGCGGAAAATATTATTTGCACAATGGCTATCCCAATCGCATCAACCGCGGCTATGCCTCACATTTTGACAAACAAAGCGAAAAAGCCTCACCCGGATTTTACAGCGTGTACCTTAAAGATTACGACATCCGGGTCGCCTTAACGGTAAGCAAACGCGTCGGCTTCCACAAATACACCTTTCCCAAGACCAAGAGGGCTTTCGTTATTCTGGATTTAACCCATCGCGATCCGGTCATCACTTCTTCTTTTAAACAAATCAGCCCGTACGAAATTCAGGGTATGCGCCGTTCGCGTTCCTGGGCGAAAAATCAAACCGTTTATTTTTACGCCCGATTCAATCATCCCGTCCGCCATTTGCATCTGGCCGTTAACGATACGATCCGCCGCGGGCAAACCGCCGCGCAGGGTAAAAACATCAAAGCCGTTTTTGATTTCGGAAAACTGACGTCCCCTTTGCTGATTAAAGTGGGGCTTTCACCGGTCTCTTGCAAAGGCGCGCAATACAATACACAGCAGGAAATTCCCGGCTGGAATTTCGATTCCGTGCGCACCCGGGCCAGAGAAGTGTGGAACCGGGAACTGAGCAAGATCAAAATCAAGGCGGACAAACAAACCAAAACCATTTTTTACACAGCATTGTACCATACCATGATCGCTCCCAATCTGTTCATGGATGCAGACAGCCAATATCTGGGAACCGATTTCAAAATCCACAAAGCAAAACGGTTTACCAACTACACCATTTTTTCATTATGGGATACCTTTCGCGCAGCACATCCGTTGTACACGTTAATCGAACCGCAACGCGACCTGGATTTTATTCGTACGTTCATCCATCAATACAAAAACGGCGGACAACTGCCGGTGTGGGAACTGGCCGCCAATTACACCGGCTGCATGATTGGCTACCATGCCGTTTCGGTCATTGCGGATGCTTACGCCAAAGGGTTGCGTAATTTCGACGTGCAAACGGCTTTTGAAGCCATGAAGCACAGTGCCATGCAAGACCATTTGGGGTTAAAATATTACAAAAAATACGGTTACATTCCGGGCAATAAAGAATCGGCCTCCGTTTCCAAAACGCTGGAATACGCTTATGATGACTGGTGCATCGCCCAAATGGCCAAAGCCTTGCATCGGCACGATGATTACGTTTATTTTTTGCACCGCGCCCAATCCTACAAAAATCTGTTCGATCCGCAAACCGGTTTTATGCGTCCCAAATTTTACGGTGCGTGGAAGTACCCGTTCGATCCCAGAGAAGTGGACTTCAATTACACCGAAGCCAATGCCTGGCAATACACCTTTTTCGTACCGCAGGATATTTCGGGATTGATGGCATTAATGGGCGGAAAAAAGAAATTTGCCCGCAAATTGGACGCCCTGTTCCACGCCCCTTCCCAAACCACGGGACGCAAACAGGCGGACATTACCGGATTAATCGGCCAATACGCCCACGGCAACGAACCCAGTCATCACATTGCCTATTTGTACGACTACGCCGGACAGCCCTGGAAAACACAGGCCGCGGTGCGAAAAATTTTGCACGAAATGTATTCCGATCGACCGGACGGTCTGGCCGGGAACGAAGATTGCGGTCAGATGTCGGCCTGGTACGTTTTGAGCGCCATGGGGTTTTACTCGGTAACACCGGGTTCCGATCTTTACGCCATCGGCAGTCCGAATGTGCAGGAAGCGCGCATTGCTTTGCAGAACGGCAGAACGTTTGTCATTCGGGCCGAGAATCTCTCACCGCGGAACAAATACATCCGTTCGGCCCTGCTTAACGGCAAACCGTACAATAAAGCTTTTCTTAGCCAGCAAACCATTTTGCGCGGTGGTCGGCTTGTTTTTAAGATGGGCGCCAGCCCCGACACAACCTGGGGCACCCCGCCGAATGCGCAGCCGGTTTCCGCCATTACCGAGTATCCTGTTTTACCCGTGCCCTATTGCACGATAAAAAATCACGTATTTCACGGCCGGATTTCCGTGCCTTTGTTCGATCTTGATCCGCGGGCGCGCATTTACTATGCCCCCGCCGCGCAGCACCAATTCCGTTTGTACCGCAAGCCCTTTACGGTAAACCAATCGACGACCATACGGTTTTTTGCACAGCACGATTCGTTACAGTCGCCCACCGACCGACTGGAGCTGGTTCGTTTCGTTAGCCGTTTTGCCATTCACCTGAAAGTGCGACCCTCGTCGCAATACACGGCCGGCAGCGATTCGGCTCTGATCGACGGCATCATCGGCAGTAACGATTTTCGCGACGGGTGCTGGCAGGGCTACGAAGGCAACGACTTTGACGCCGTAATCGATTTGCGAAAAACGCGTACGATTTCACGAATTTCCGCGCATTTTTTGCAGGACATCAATTCATGGATTTTCATGCCGCTGTACGTGGAATTTTACGCTTCCCGGGATGGGCGGCACTTTACCAGATTGGGTCGGGTTAACAATTCTGTTCCTCCGCAACAAGCAGGCGCCGTTAGTAAATACTTCACGTTAAAAGTTAAACCACAGGCTATGCGTTACGTGCGGGTTTTTGCCAAAAACCGCGGCGTTTGTCCTCCTTGGCACAAAGGGCACGGCGGCAAAGCCTGGATTTTTGTGGATGAAATTGGGGCAAAATAATGGCAACATGTTTTTTACTTTTGCAATCTTACACGATTAAAAAATAAATGGATTCGTTCTAAATTTCTGCATATATTCACAATTGTAGAAATTTGGAACGGAAAAGTTGCAGAAAGTGATTGAAATCTTCAAAAAACATTACGGATACGCAAATTTGAAGGACTTGAAGGCTCAAGGAGTTCACACGGATACTATCCGAAAATTGTTGGCCGAGAATACAATCGAAAAAATAAAACCGGGACTCTATCGACTGGCCAATTATCCCATAATGGCCTATCAAGGATTTGTGGATGTTTGCATGGCCATGCCCAAAGCGGTCGTCTGTCTTCATTCTGCTCTTTCTTATTATGAACTTACCACAACCGTACCTTCTGTGGTGATGGTTGCGCTACCCAGAAAGGCGAAGGCGTCTAAACTTCAATATCCGCCGATAAAAGTGTTTTATTTTTCACCTTCTAATTATGAAACAGGCATAAAAACGATGCATACCGAGACGGGTAATTTTAAAATCTTTGATATTGAAAAAACGATCGTCGATTGTTTCCGCTATCGCAATCGGTTAGGGGAAGATGTGGCCGTGGAGGGTCTTAAAAATTATCTTAACAGAAAGGATGCCGACCTAAACCGGTTGTTTTTTTACGCACGCAAAGGACGCATGTATCGCATTATCAAACCATATATTGAGGCCCTTATGGCATGAATGCGGGAAAAAAGATAAAAAATCTCGCTGCTTCTGTGCGGGCTCGTTTATTAAACATTGCCAGGCAATATCATATCGATTTCAATCGGGTATTGCTGATGTATTTTCAGGAGTGCTTTTTGAACCGATTAGCCTGTTCAAAGTACAAAAAACAATTTGTTCTAAAAGGCGGCTTGCTTTTTTATGCTCTTGATCCCTTGATTGCACGCCCGACAAAAGATATCGATTTTCTGGGGCAGGGCATTTTGAACAAACCAAATGAAATAGAAAGAATAATTCATGAAATCCTTACGATTCAACTGCCCGATGGAGTGTCATTTTTAACCGAATCCCTGCACTCCGAGATTATCGCAAAAAGAAAATCCTATTCCGGTGTACGTATTTTCGTTATCGCAGAATTAAGCAAAGCAAGGCAAAATTTGCAAATCGATGTGGGATTCGGGGATACGATTGTTCCGAAACCGGTTGCATTTGCTTATCCCGCATTACTAACCGACAAAACGATAAAATTATACGCTTATTCATGGTACTCTGTGATTTCCGAAAAAATTGAGGCCATTGTAAACCTTAACGAGCTTAGTAGTCGACTTAAAGACTATTATGATATCCATTATTTGCAAAACCGTTTTAACTTTGAGGGAGACAAATTAAGGAAGGCAATGGCCGAAACGTTTACACGAAGGGGAACTGATATTTCCGGAGCAGATTACATTTTTTCTGAAAATTTTGCCGAGAGCATTGACAAACAAAAACAGTGGTCTGCTTTTCTTCACAAGAACAATTTGGCGGGCACAGAAGAATTTCCTCTAATTATGAAACAACTAAAGGCGTTCTTATTGCCGGTAGCTACTGCCATTGCCCATCAGGAGCCGTTTCATCTGACGTGGGATTTTAAGAAAAAACAATGGAATTAAAACGGAATGTTTACCATGAGGAAAAAGCTACGTCTGAAAATGTTTATGCTTCATAAATAATTCGTAAGGGAAAAATAAATTAAAATAGGAAAACCGTACTATGGAAAGTAAAAAACAAACTTACACCAGTGCGCTTATTGCGCTTACCACACTCTTTTTCATGTGGGGATTCATCACATGCATGAACGACATTTTGATCCCTTTCCTTAAAAAAATGTTTGATCTTTCCCGATTCGAATCCATGATGGTTCAGTTTTCTTTTTTTACCGCCTATTTCGTCGGATCGCTTATTTATTTCGTCATTTCGGCGCGCAAGGGCGATCCCATCTCCAAAATGGGTTACAAAAACGGCTTGATCGCCGGACTGCTCGTTTCCGCATTTGCCAGTTTGCTTTTTTATCCGGCCGCTCAGTTTCAGCTTTTTTCTCTCTTTCTGGCCGCTCTGTTCATTCTGGCTCTGGGATTTACTTTACTGCAAATTGCGGCCAATCCCTACGTGGCTTTGCTCGGCCCGCCAGAAACCGCTTCCAGCCGTCTGAACCTTTCGCAAGCGTTTAATTCTTTGGGAACTACCCTAGCGCCTATTTTCGGCGGCTATTTTGTTTTCCATTTTTTCGCCAAAATCGGCAAACCGCTCTTTACACACGCGGGCACACCCATTCTCACCGATGCCGGTGAGCCTTTGTCCGTTTTAGGTATCCAAATTCCCTACTTGCTTTTTGCCTTGCTGTTTCTTTTGCTGGCCGTACTTATCAAATTTACCAAGTTACCGCGTTTTACCAATCCCGATCAGGTTAAAAAAGGTGCCGGCGCTCTAAAGCATTCGCATCTGGTGCTGGGCATGGTGGCCATTTTCATGTACGTGGGTGCCGAAGTGAGCATCGGCAGTGCGTTTATCAACTACGCCCATGAATTGGTTGGACTTGCGGAAATGCAGGCTAAAAATTTTCTGGCATTTTACTGGGGTGGCGCCATGATCGGACGTTTTTTAGGCGCCATTTCTCTTAGCAGTATGGAAACCGTCAAAAAATACACCTACATGCTGCTCACCTCCGTCGTTACTTTTTTTCTGATTTACGGCATTATTTTTCTGGAAAGCGGAGGTACGTTCGCCTTTCATCAGGTTGCCCCGTTTGTCCTTTTTCTCATTCTCAATTACATTGGCTTTATCATCGGTAAATCGCTGCCCGGCCGTACGTTAACCGTGTTTTCGCTGATCGTTATCGGTTTGCTGACCACCACCCTGCTTACCGACGGTTTGCTGGCCATGTGGACCGTGGTGGGTATCGGTTTGTTTAACTCCATTATGTGGTCGAACATTTTTACGCTGGCTATTAAGGATTTAAAAGAAGACTCGGCTCAGGGCTCGTCGCTTTTGGTCATGATGATTTTGGGCGGAGCCATCATCCCGCTGGTTCAGGGTGCCGTAGCCGATGCCCTGAACGGCTACCATTACTCTTTTTTCGTGCCCATTCTTTCCTACGTGTACCTGATGTATTACGGCTGGAAAGGACATATTGTAAAAACTAAACAAAGAGCGAACAATTAAAATCACGAATTAAAAATTGGGGCATGATTTCTCAGGCACATTGCTACGACAGGGTCCCCGAAGCGCAGCAGACAACGAAAGCACACCGAAAAGCGCCGAATTTATCTGACCGGGCGATCGTCAAGCATTACAAATCTGTCGGCCGGATCCGGAAAATACCGGTGGCGGCAGGTGCTTGAGTTTGATCGTTGTTCCACGCATCTCACCGCGGGACGAGATGTGTGGTGGGACGTTTTCCCTCTCGGCGCGCAGCGCTTGTCATCATGCCCTCCTTTCGGGGCATTGCAAAGTTAGACGATGCCCCCGGTTCAACGTCCTGACCTTTTGACCGCCGGCCCACCATTCTGCCTTAAAATCGCGGTGTTAATCCCTTGCAATTTAAATAATCAAAAAATTCTTGCATTTTGCTTATTTTTTTGTAACTTCTGACTGACTGGTCAGTTCTAATAAATAAAACTCGTTAGTTTTAAAGGAGAAAAAAAATGATCGGAGAATTAACACCTTTGCAAAAAGAACGGCAAAATAAAATCCTACAGGCAGCTGCCAAATACTTTGCCCGTGTCCATTTCCACGAGGCCGACATGGAAACCATTGCCAAAGAAGCCGGCGTGGGTAAAGGCACACTGTACCGCTATTTTAAAAACAAAGACGATCTTTATCTCAAAACCATCGAATTTCTAAGCCAGCAGGCGTTTGAGCACCTGCATCAACAGGCGGCCGGCGCTTCCTCTTTTAAAGAATACGTGGAAATCATCATCGACACAGCCATCGATTATTTTATTCAGCGGCCGGAAACTTTCTCCATGGTGCTCATGCTCAATTTAACGCGCCTGCAAACGGTTATCGATGCCATGCAAGGCATTACCGATCATTACCGGCAAAATTTCAGGGAACGCATGCAAAAAGCCATTGCTGCCGGTCAGGTGCGCCCACTCGACCCGGAAATTGTGTACAGTTCCCTATTCGCTTTGGTCATCGAAGCCGTACACAGCATTTTACTGCGCAAAACCGGTACGGCCGAAGCGTTCAAGCAAAATATTAAAGCCCTGTTACTGAACGGATTGATAAAATAAACTTTGCTGCTCGTTAAGGAGGAATGGACAATGAAACGCAAAATAATACACACCTTAGGCATTGCCTTTGTTCTGGTCTGCGCCATGCCAATTGGCGCCCAACCCCTGCATCTGGATGAGGCAATTCAAATTGCGCTAAAAAACAATCAACGCTTAAAACAGGCGCAGGAAAAAGTACAACAAAAAACCTACGCGAATCACGCCGCCTGGGGAAATTTTTTACCCTCGATTACGTTACAAGGCGGCTACACCCATTTAAATGATCCGCTGCAAATCGATTTATCGCCGTTGCGACAAGCCATTATTCAACTACAAACCCGGGACCAGGTGAGCATGGCCAACCTGCAAAGCCTGATCGTCAACCATCGCCCGTTAACGGCCGCGGAATTGCTGTTAACCGAACAAACGGCTTACAATGCTCTGGATCGGGCGCTCCCCTCGTTCAAAGAAACCTTCAAGGCGCAAGATTACAAGACCGCAACCATAACCGCCGTCCAACCGCTGTTTTTGGGTGGAAAGCTCATTGCTGCCAAAAACTTTGCCAATGCCGAAGAAAAAGCAGCTAAAGCGGAATGGCTCAAAACCAAGAATGAAGTCATCCAGGAAGTCATCGACAATTATCTGGGTGTCATCTTATTACAGCAGGTTGTGCAAACCCGGCAAGATGTTTTAACGGGAATGAAACGCCATCTCCATCAGGCGCAAGTTTTGTTCAAACAAGGACTCATCGCCAAAACCGACGTTTTGCGGGCCAAAGTAGCCGTAGCCGAAGCCGAGCGTCATCTGTTTGACGATCAGAATCAATTGCAACTGGCCTATCTGGCCCTGCGACACAGCCTGGGCCTGAACGAAAATACGCATCTTATCGTTGCCGATACGTTGCGCTACCACGCGTTCAACGATTCGTTGCAAACCATTTTAAGGCAGGCACAGGCCATGCAGCCCATCTTGCATTTGATCGCCGCGAAACGCAGCGAGGCCAAACAAAAACTTTTGGCCGAGGCCTCCGAATTTTTGCCGCACGTTGCCGTTTTTGGCAAATACGAAATGTACCCGCAGTATCTCTCGTCGCTGGAGCCACGCTGGGCCGTAGGGGTTAACGTGCAAATTAATTTGTTTAACGGCTTCAAGAAATATAACCGGGTGCAGGAGGCCCGTCATCTGAATAAAGAGGTAAGCTACCTGCAAAAGGACGCCACCGAGAAAATCAACCTGTGGGTTCATCAAGCCTACCGGCAAATGCGCAATGCAGAACAACGCTACCTAAAGCTACAGGCCAACATAGCCCTGGCCAAAGAGAATTTAAAATCTCAGGAAAAACGCTTCCAAACAGGCATGGGCACTTCGCTGGATGTGATTGATGCCCGTTTGCTTCTGGAAAAAGATCGCATCGACCAACTAAAAGCACTGTACGATTACTATGCGGCCATGACCCGTTTATTTGTGGCCAAGGGTCGTGCCGAAGAAGCCCGGTACATTATTGCAGGAAAGCCCTAACAAAAAGACGAAACGGGTCCGTTACCACGTTGGCAAAAAACAAAAACAGGAGAGGTATCTCATGAAAACGATAAAAAACAAAAGTATTTTGATTATCCCGGTCGTACTGATTGTCGTGGCAGTCATCGTTTTGTGGTGGCAAACAGCCAGGCCTTCCCCCCTTATTCTGACCGGTATGGTAGAAGTCAAAGAAATTGACGTCGCCTCCAAAATTCCGGGACGCATCGATACGCTGTACGTGCAAAAAGGAGACAGCGTGCACAAGGGGCAAGTATTGGCCCGTCTGGAGAGCAAAGAAATCGAAGCCAAAGTTGCCCAGGCCAGAGCCGTAATGGAAGCGGCCAGGGCCAAATGGGATATGGCCAAACGCGGTGCCCGCCCCGAAGAAAAAGAGGCGGTAGAAAAGCTCTATTTGCAGGCAAAGCACCAGTTCGAATTTGCCAAAAAAACTTACGAACGCGTGCAAAAGGTCTATCGGGATAGTGTCATTTCCGCGCAACAATTAGACGAAGTTACCTTTAAATACAATGCGGCCAAAGAACAAATGGAAGCGGCCAAAGCAAAATACGAAGTGGTTCTAAAAGGCGCCCGTAAAGAACAAATTCGCGCAGCCGAGGCCTTGTTCCATCAGGCCGAGGGGGCTTACCGCGAAGCTTTGGCCTATTTGCAGGAAACCCGGTTAACCAGCCCGGTAAACGGCCGGGTGCAGGACCTGGTTGCGGATCAAGGGGAAATTGTGGCTGCCGGGTACCCCATCATTACTCTGATCCGCCCCCGGGATGTGTGGGTAGTGCTGCAATTGCGGGAAGACCAGCTGCACGGACTGAAACTCGGTCAGACGTTTGAAGGCGCTATCCCGGCATTGGGAAACAAGCAAGTACGTTTTCGGGTGGATTACATCGCTCCGATGGCTGATTTTGCCACCTGGAAGGCTACCAACCAAAAAGGAGATTTCGATCTGAAAACGTTTGAAATTCATTTGCGTCCCATTAAACCCGTTGGTGGTTTACGGGCAGGGATGACCGTGCGTATCGTCTTCGATCAAAAATAAAAAAGCCGGATGCCGGATTGCAAACAGGTGGACTGCCGTATTTCGTCCGGCATCTTTCCTAACGCCTTGAGCAGGAGAAACAAAAATGCGAAGAAATAAACGATTTTGGCTTATTGTGCGACGTGAATTCGAACGCATTCGCACACGCAAAACTTTGTGGATGCTAATGATCATCATGCCCTGGATCATATTTGGCACCATTGCGCTTATTTACCGTCCGGGAGTGGTTGACCATTTGCCTCTGGCCGTGTACGATCAAGACCACAGCACCCTGTCCCGGCTTATTGTGCGCAGTCTGGCGGCCAATCGTTCCTTTAGAATCGTGCACTACGTCGAGAGTGCCGAGCAAATCGAACAGGCATTTAAACGGGGCGAAATTCAGGCCGCCATTGCGATTCCCCGGGGATTGGAAAACACCATCAAAAAAGGCAAAACCGCCCATGTGGTTCTGTACAAAAACTCGTCTAATATTATCATTGGCAATATTGCACTCAAAGCAGCCATGACGACCCTGCGCACCATTTCTGCCGGAATCGAGATGCGCAAATGGCAAAGTTTGGGCAATATGCCGTCCCAGGCAATTAGCAGGACTCTGCCCATTGAAGTGCACACCCAATCGCTTTTTAACCCCGGTTACAATTACGAAAATTACCTGGTAGCGGGCCTGCTGCCCATTTTGTACCAAATGATCGTAATGATTTCGGCCGTGCTGGTCATTAGTGTGGAACTCGAAGAGCGTACCATTGAAGAAGTGTACCGTTTGGCAGAAGGCAGCCTGCCCATCATGTTAGGCGGCAAGGCGCTTCCCCATTTGTCGATTCATCTTTCGGGTGTGCTGCTTTTAATCGGCATTGTATTTCCTTTATTTCACATCCCTGTCCACGGCTCGGTTTGGTCGCTCATTCTCTTTACGTTCTACTTTGTTTTGGTCGCCTTTGCTCTGGGAGTGCTTCTTTCCTGCTTATTTACAGACATGATGTTAGCCACCGAGGCCGCAATTTTTCTCAGCACGCCTGCTTTTATTTTCACAGGGTACACCTTTCCCCTGCAGGCTATGCCGCATTTTCACCAATGGTACGCCCAAATCCTGCCTTCCACTCATTTCATGAGCGGCTTCATTAAATTGTACCAAATGGGGGAACCGTTAAAATTTGTTCTGCCGGAAATCCGTAGTCTCGCTCTGTTTTTGCTCATTTCGTTGGCCGGCATTTCCGGGCTGATGCTCTGGCGCAAAAATCGCTGGTGTGAATCCCAAACGCAGGAGAGCGCATCATGAAGCACAAAATCAAAGGTTGGTGGAATGTTTTCCAACGCGAACTGCAAATTATGATTAAAGACCTGGACATTCTGGTCATTATTCTGCTGTCTCCTTTGTTTTACGGATTATTTTACGGTTCGGCATACGTGCACAAAACCGAAAGCAATGTGCCTATTGTCATTGTCGATCAAGACCATTCTTCGCTTTCACGGCAATTGGTGCGCTATCTTGACGCACACCAACTGCTTGCCGTAAAGGCCGTGGAACCGACCCTTCAAGAGGCCAAACATGATGTGGACACCTGGCAGGCCCAAGGCGTTGTCTGGATTCCTCGTGATTTTGAACGACGCATCAAACGGGGGCAGCAAAGCGATCTGAAAGTGTACCTTAATACGAGCCGTTTTTTGCCGGCCAATGATATTAATCGTGCCGTGCAGGAAGTAGCTGCTACGTTAAATGCCGGGATTCGCATCCGGCATTTCGAGGCCCACGGGCTGAACAAAGGGCAGGCCTTTGAACAATTTGAGCCGTTACAAATCGACAATCGCAATCTTTTTAATTACCGGCAAACCTATGGTGATTTTCTCATTCCCGGGATTCTGGTTCTCATTTTACAGCAAACTCTGCTTTTTGGTCTGGCCATGTCCATTGCCCGGGAAAGTGAAACAAAAGGCTGGCAAACGCTCTACCAACAAGCCAACGGCAGTATCTGGGCGGTAATAGGGGGCAAATCATTGGGCTATCTTCTGCTGTACCTGGGCTATGCCTCTTTCTTTTTTACCGTTTACTTCACATTGTTTAAAATTCCCTTCCGCGGAAACTTGCTTGCATTTTTGGCCGTTACGTTTTTATTCCTGATTGCCGTAGCCTATTTAAGTGTATTTGTCGGCACATTGTTCGAACGGAAAATTATTGCGTTACAGTTTCTGGTTTTCACCAGCTATCCGGTGTTTCTGCTTTCGGGATTTAGCTGGCCTTTGAGTGCCATGCCACCGGCCGTGCGCTGGCTGGCCGAATGCTTACCGACCACGCCCTATTTACAGGCCCTGAATCGCATGGCAGCCATGGGCGCGGGCTGGAATGATGTTTGGCCCGAAACTTTCCACCTGCTACTCTTAATTTTCATCGGTCTGCTACTAACGCGTTTGCGCATTAAACATTTCTTAAATCGTACGATCAAGGCGGGTTTGCGTTCGCCTGTCCGGCGCTGGGTAAATTAGACAATACGGTACAACACTCCAAACCGCATTTTAACTTTAATCGCAGAGCGGCGCAAAAAGCTGCTCTGCAAGCCACCTGCGGATGACGGCAAAATAATTTGTCCTTTTGTGAAATATTTCTTAAAATTCCTAAAAAACAAACAAGGAGCGCCGCATGTCCATTTTAGTCCTTAGTGCCGTTACCATCGCCTTTACGCACACGCTGATGGGCCCCGATCACTATTTACCATTCATCATGATTTCCAAAGCAAAAAAATGGTCGCTGCAAAAAACCATGTCCGTTACAGCTCTGTGCGGTGTGGGGCATGTGTTGAGTTCGGTTGTATTGGGATTTTTAGGCATTGCCTTTGGTATTGCATTAAGTCACTTAACCTGGTTCGAAGCCTTCCGCGGCAATATCGCTGCCTGGCTGCTTATTGCTTTTGGGCTGGTTTATTTTTTGTGGGGATTAAATCGGGCCTGGCGCAACAAACCACACACCCACTTCCATTTTCATTCCGACGGAACGGCACACAGCCACGCACACACACATTTTAACGAGCACACCCATGTTCACGAAAAATCGGAAAACATTACCCCGTGGATTCTTTTTTTAATCTTTGTTTTTGGCCCGTGCGAGCCGCTTATCCCCTTGCTCATGTACCCGGCAGCGCAACAACACTGGAGCCAGTTGGTTATGGTAGCCGTGATGTTCTCGGCCGTTACCATTGCCACGATGAGCGCCATTGTCTTTCTTTTTTACAAAGGAATCGATTTCATTCCCCTGCACAAATTCGATCGTTTTACCCATGCGATCGCCGGCTTTACCATTTTTCTCTGTGGAGTGGGAATTCAATTTCTGGGGTTGTAGTTTCAACAAAAAACTCCCCTTTGCCGCAGCAAAGAGGAGTTTAATTCAATTGAAAACCCACGCCTATTTAAGCCAGGGTTGTTTTTCGGGAAATGGCGGATGTTTGGGCCAGGGACGCGGATCTTTCTTGATTTCTTTCATTAACACTTCTACCCCTTTCATCAATTGGGCATCGTAGCCCCTGGACATTTGCACGGGATCGTTATCGATCACGATATCCGGGGTTACCCCTTCGTTTTCTACCACCCATTTACCATCTTTGGTGTAAATGCGATAATCGGGCATCGTGATCACACCGCCATCGATCAGTTTGTAAGCGGCCGAATAGCCAATCAGACCGCCCCAGGTACGCGTTCCGATAACGGGCCCCATGCCTTTTTCCCGAAACAGAAACGGCAATTCATCCCCGCCGGAACCGGCCTGTTTATTCGTCAGACAAACCAGATGGGCATTGTTTGCCATCCAGGGCATAAAATAGTCATGAGAATAACGCCGTGTCCAATACGAAAGCGGCTTTTTGGCCAGGCGTTCCAGAAAGATATCCGGATCCAATCCGCCGCCATTGTAGCGTCCGTCCACAATCAAACCTTTTTTGCGGGTTTGAGAATAGTAATATTTAGGGAAAATTCGTGCCGAACCGGTGTACGTATCGGGCAAATGCAGGTAGCCAATTTGTCCGTGCGAGGCCTTTTCTACCACCTGGCGATTGTGCTCCACCCAATCCAGATAACGGAAAAAATAATCGTTGTAAACGGGCTTAACCGTAATGGTTCGGGCACCATCCAGAGTGGGCTCGCTATTCACCGTTAAGGTCACCTGTTTCCCGGCCAGATCCTGAAAATAGCTGTAAATATTGCGCTCACTGGTAATTTTTTGATTGTTTACCTTTAGCAGATAGTCGCCTTCCTTCACCGATTTTCCGGGGCCGAGCAACGGCGGAAGATTATTCGGACGCCAGTCGGGGATGCGGTAAATTTTCTTGAAACGATACAAATGGTGTTGGGCATCCACCGAATAATCGGCAGCCAGCATGCCCACATTGACCCGTTCGGCTTTCCGTTTTGCGTCACCGCCATAAATGTACGTGTGCGAAGAACCCAGTTCGCCGATCATCTCTCCGATCACAAAGCGTACATCCTGACGGCACACCGCACGTTTGAGCAAAGGTTCGTATTTGCGGTAGATGGCCGCCCAGTCCAATCCGTGCATTCCCGGTTCGTAATAAAAGTCACGCTCGGCACGCCAGGCTTCGCGGTAAATTTGTTGCCACTCCTGAGCCGGGTTGTACCACATTTTCAGATCGGACAAATTGAGCATTTGCCCCTGTGCATCGCTGGCGCTGGCTTCTACCAGGCCCACTTCTTTTTTCTTTTTGAAAATAATGGTTTGACCGTCGGCAG
Source organism: uncultured Caldithrix sp. (assembly GCA_964468415.1). Classification (GTDB taxonomy): domain Bacteria; phylum Calditrichota; class Calditrichia; order Calditrichales; family Calditrichaceae; genus Caldithrix. The sequence continues at coordinate 5,374 of CAYXUS010000030.1, read as the reverse complement.
AAAGAGCGTACGTGTCGATGTCTTTCAAAATTTCACGTTCTTTTCTGGTTTTAAAATCGAATGCGTACAAATTGCGCGGCCCAACCGAACGAAATTCGAAACGGTTAAAATCTCCCTTTTCTTTGTTCAAATAAAAGACGGCATCGCCATTAACGCTCAACTGGCGATAGTTGCCCCGCTTGAGGGGAAAGGCTTCCACCCGTTGTTGCAATCCCGCAAAATCAATTTTTACTTTGGAAGATTGCTTCTTTGTTTGCGGTTTTTCCTTTTGTGTATTTTCCGTTTGCTCGTCACTTTTCATTGGAAAAAGTGGCGGCCCGTCTTTGCGCAAGGTGTAAGCGTAAATTCCGGCCAAGTCTTTGTACACCATTTCCCACTCGATGTCGCCGTAAGTGGGATCGAAACGACGATTGGAAATGAAAATCAGATGCTCGCCGTCGGGAGTAAATATCGGATTAAAATCATTAAACAAGCCTTCGCTAATACCGTGAATTTTTCCGCTTTCCAGATCATAAATGTACATCTTGTTCACCAAAGTCGAATCCATCTTGGAATAGGCAATGTAGCGGCTGTCCGGAGACCAGTTAAAATCGTAAATCTCTTTTTTATCGATGGAGACATCGATATTCTCAAATTTTGCCTTGTCAATTTTCACCAACTTTTTGTGTGGTAAATCGTAGTAGTACAACGTTAAAGTTTGATCGGTAAAGGCCAGTTTTTTACTGTCCGGTGCCCATTTAAGCGTGTGGCGATAACCGTTCTTGAAGGATGTTAACTTTTGCGGTTTCTCTTTTCCCAGCGGATCGATTAAATACAACTGGTACTCTCCGTCCGCATCGGAAAAATAAGCAATTTTTTTTCCGTCGGGCGACCAAACCGCATCCTTCTCTCTGGCGCCGGAAGTATTGGTCAGGTTGCGCGTAGGGCCCTCTTTGGCCGGAACGGTAAAAATTTCTCCGCGGGCCACCAACAAAGCCCGTTTGCCGTTGGGCGAAATTTGAATTTGGGTGACGTAGTCTTTGACTTTCTTTAAATAGGGTCGCATTTCCGGCGCATCGCTACGAATGGTAACGGCAATCTTTTGTGCTTTTCCATTCTGAGTGTTCAAATAGTACAAATCGCCGCCCAGTTCGAACACAATGTTGTGCCCGTCGGAGCTGGGGAAACGAACATCGTATTTTTTGAAGTGCGTAACCTGAGTAATGGCCTTTGTTTCGAGATCGTAAAAATAAAGATTGAGGATGCCGTCGCGGTCGGAAGAAAAATAAATACGCTTGCCAATCCACATGGGCAGGCGATCGGTACCCGGAAAACGGGTAATTTTACGGTCTTGCATTTTTTGAAAATCGAAAATGTAAATATCCTGAGCAGTTCCTCCTTTGTAACGCTTCCAGGTGCGAAATTCACGCGAAACGCGATTGTAGGCAATTTGCCGGCCATCGGGACTAAAACTGCCCTGAGCCGCTTCGTGCATGATGAGCGGTTGAATATCGCTGCCATCGGGATTCATGGTAAAAAGACGAGTGAAGCGCTGGTAACTTAAACGTCGGGATGCAAAAATAATCTTGTTATGTGCCGCATCCCAGCCTACCACCCGGTCGTAATCGGGATGATAGGTTAAACGCCTGATGTTTCCGCCGTACATGTCCATAATGTACACATCGGCATTGCCGTCGTACTCCCCGGTAAAGGCAATCCATTGACCGTCCGGAGAAATTTTCGGGAAGGTTTCCTGTCCGTCGTTCATGGTCAAACGGATGGCTTCGCCACCCTGCACCGGCACCTTCCAAATGTCGCCACCGGCCACAAACACCACCCAGTTACCGTGAACATCGGGATAATGCATGATGGGTGCCGGTTGAGGCGGTTGGGCATGCAAGCCGGTTAAAAGTAAAAACAAGGAAGACAAAAGAAGATAAAAAGATTGTTTAATCTTGCGCATGATCGCACTCCTTGTGTTTTGGTGAAAATAGCTATGGGAAGTAATTTGCACTCCGGGTCAGGGCCCCATCCTGCCCCGGTGCAACGCGCTGCCCCTTCAACAAACTGTTTTTTTACGTTAATTGTCCCAATTTGTTTCAGGAAATCCGGGCCTGCCTTCTTTCCGTTTGCAATCACAAACATCCGGAGTTACGGCTTGCGCGCAGGCGAAAAATATTCGGGCGTTAACCACCAAACGGCAATAGTCATTCCCAAAGTCAACGGAAGTACAAACGCCAAAACCAACGTATTATCCTGATTAAACGCAGGCACGAATATTTTCAACAAAATAAGCAACAAGGCTCCGAGCACTTGCAGCGTCCACAAATAGCGCAGGCCCCGCAAGGCCCATTCCTTTTGCCAGGCCAAAAAGACGGCCAAAAGTGCAATGAGCAGGGTTAAAGGGTGGGCTAACAAAATATTTTCATTGTGATGGGCAACCTCATGCTGGGTAAAAAACATCACGAAAAAGAGAACCAGGCCGGGAATGCCCAGCAGCAATCCCAGAATAAAATGGTACATGCTGAACAATAACTGGAACCAGCGAAACGGACGTCGTTTTTCGATCCACACCGTGAGTAAAATCATCAATCCGATAAGCAAAGAAATAAGAAACGCACCGATTTCATGCCGCGGCACTTTTGCCGGTACCGGGGGACGATGCGCATCGTACCAAATTTCGAAATTGCTCGAAAGCGGATGGCAAATTCCCAGAGAATCCACATATGTCATCTGGTGCACGTCCCGTTCCAGCTCATCGGGTAAAAACATCTCGTCCCATTTGGTAATCGGTTGGTCGATGGTGTTGTTCATCAAATACATTAAAAGCATTTCCAGTACGGGATTGCGTGCCAGGTAACGGCGCGTGTGCTGGCGCAGGGTCATGCGCCCGGGTACATTCATCACTTTGTGAAATTGTCCGTCCAGCGCCATGTCAATCAAATCGCGAAGCCGCGTCGAACAATTGTCAAAATAGTGATGGTACAGGTAATGTGAATGCGCGGGCTGCACATACCATTCCAACTTTTGGGCTAACTTCAGACGATTTTTTAAGGGAATATCCAGAGTGGTCAGACGGATGTCGCGGTTTTCGCTGCGGTAATAATTGAAATACGATCCGACCGAGGCCCGCCCCACGGAAAAGACCAGGCGCCCCATGACAAAATTTACCAGCATTTTATCGTCAAAAGAATACAGACCGAAATTGTAAATTGCCGAGGCTTCCAGAACGGTATCTTCTACGATAAGAGCTGTGTGTCCCCAATACGAAGGAATATCATCGCCCGGCCCGAAAGTGGCCAGAATAAAACGCAAATGTTCGGGTTTGCTTGTTCCCACTCCCCACGGCATGTAAGAGGCCCAAAGGGGCATACCCCACAGCAACACAAGTAGCCAAATTATTCTTTTACCCGCTTGCATTCTCGTACTTCCCAAAATTTACCAAACACAACGATCGTGCATTTTCCACTGCCGGAAATTCTTTTGCCTAAAATGCAAAGATAACGGAAGTTTCCGTAGGATTCAAATAGAAAAAGACGTTATCTCCCGCGCCTTTTCCATCTTTTCTCTGCTGTCGGTGTCTCAGAGCCAACCCGATTTGGATCGAAGCGGCAAATCCTGTAAATTTACACGAAACAAACTGGAAGGATTTCATGGAACCGATTTCGGTTATCGTCAGTGTTTACAATCGATTCGATTACCTGCAAAAAGCGCTTCTTTCCATTCAGTCTCAAAGCATCGTGCCCGATCAGGTGGTGGTGAGTGACGACGGCTCGCAAGAGCCGATTGAGGCATTTCTGCGTAAAATCGCCCCACGCTTTTCCTTTTCCATTACCTTGGTCCGTCAGGAAGATCGGGGATTCCGCCTGGCCCGCTGCAAAAACAACGGCATTCTCTTCGCCCGAAATGACTACCTCGTCTTCTGGGATCAGGACGTAATCGGCACAAAACATTACTTGCGTACCTTCTGGGAAAACCGGCATCCCACGCGTTTTCTGGTTGCTTATCCCGTGCGCCTTTCGGAAGAACAAACACAGAAAATAACGGAAAAAGATATTCGTGCCGGGCGCTTTGCCCATCTTTTAACCCGAAAACAAATCGACAAAATTCATAGTCAATTTCGCAAAGATCTGTTCTACAAATGGTACCGCCGACTCATCCGTCCCAAAGATACCCGCCCCAAATTGCGCGGGGGAATTTTTGCCGTTTTCAAAGAAAACTTGCTGCGGGTAAACGGTTTTGATGAGCACTACCAGGGGTGGGGCAACGAAGATGACGATTTGGGACGACGTCTGTACGCCAGCGGAGTGAGCGGCGAAAACCCGTTTTACGACGAATTCCCGCTCCATCTGTACCATCCTCCGCATCACCAGAACGGACAACGGGTAAATCTGGATTACTACCGCCAACGCCAGAAAGAAATTCGGCAGGGCGATGTGCGGGCGAAAGCCGGCCTTGACAACCGGCCGCAGGACGAACCCATTCACGTAACGGAAATATCGTAAATGGAAAAGATATCGGCTGTTATCATTACCTTAAATGAAGAAAAGAACATTGCCCGCTGCTTGCAATCGTTACAGTGGGCAAATGAAATTGTTGTGGTCGATTCCGGCTCCGCCGATGGCACGGTAGAAATTTGCAAAGCGCACGGAGCACGGGTTATTGAGGCCGAATGGCAGGGCTTTGGCCCCACCAAACGCTTTGCCGTTGAGCAAGCCACGCACGACTGGATTTTTTCCATCGATGCCGACGAAGAAGTAACACCGGCTCTCCGGGAAAAAATCCGCACCATTTTGCGGCAACCCGATCCGCACGTGGCCTATCGCATCAAACGCCAGCCCTTTTATCTGGGGCAGCCCATTCACCATTGCGGTTGGCAAAAGGATTACCCCCTGCGCCTGTTCAACCGCCGGTTTGGCAACTTTAATTCAAAAGCCGTGCACGAAGCGGTGCAATTTGACGGAGCGGTACGCTATCTTCAGGAGCCGCTCAATCACTACACCTATCCCACTATTTCTTCGCACGTTCAAAAAATGGATCGTTACACCACCCTTAGTCTGGATGAAATGCCTCCCGGAAAAAAAGCGAGCATTGCAGGGGCGGTGGCCCGTTCCTTTTTTAAATTTTTCAAAATGTATTTTCTGAAGCTGGGTTTTCTGGACGGACGGGTGGGCTTTGTTCTGTGCGCTAATTCGGCCATCGGCATCTTTTTCAAGTACATCAAACTGTGGGAACGGAACCGTTCATGAAAATTCTCCATCTGGAAACGGCCAAAGAATGGCGCGGCGGCCAACAGCAAATCGCCTATCTGGTGCAGGGACTGGTACGCCACAAAATTCCCACTGTTTTACTTTGCCCCCAAAATTCCGAACTGCACAAACGGTTCGAACAACAA